>NZ_CAMPGZ010000061.1 GCF_946885725.1 uncultured Nocardioides sp. | reverse complement strand
CGACACCCCAGCGACACCCCAGCGACACCCTCAAGACCCCCAGCAGCCACGAGCAACGACCGACAGGAGGCGGACACCATGGGTCCTCGGGCAACCGGGCGCCCGGCCGCGTTCTTCGACCTCGACAAGACGATCATCGCCAAGTCGAGCACGCTCGCCTTCAGCAAGTCGTTTCAGGCGGGTGGGCTGATCTCGCGCCGGGCGGTGCTGCGCAGCGCTTACGCGCAGTTCGTGTACCTCGTCGGCGGCGCCGACCACGACCAGATGGAGAAGATGCGCGAGTTCCTGTCGGAGCTCTGCGCCGGCTGGGACGTGCAGACGGTGCGCGACATCGTCGCCGAGACGCTGCACACGATCGTCGACCCGCTGGTGTTCGACGAGGCGGTGTCGTTGATGGAGGAGCACCAGCTCGCTGGCCGCGACGTCGTGATCGTGTCGGCGTCGGGCGCCGAAGTGGTGGAGCCGATCGGCGAGATGCTCGGTGCCGACGGGGTGATCGCGACGCGCATGGAGATCATCGACGGCAAGTACACCGGCAAGATCGACTACTACGCGTACGGCGAGAACAAGGCGACCGCCATCAAGGAGCTCGCCCGCGAGAAGGGTTACGACCTGTCGCGCAGCTACGCCTACAGCGACTCGATCACCGACGTACACATGCTCGAGGTCGTCGGTCACCCCTACGCCGTCAACCCCGACAAGGAGCTGCGACGTACGGCGACGCAGCGGGGTTGGCCGGTGCTGGTGTTCACGCGACCGGTGGCGTTGCGCAGCCGGATGCGCCTTCCACAGAGCAAGCCGGTGCTCGCGGGACTGGCGCTCGGCACGGCCGCGGCGGTCGGCAGCGCGGTGTACGTCGCGGCGAAGCGGAGGGTCACGCGCGGCCCGAGCTGAGGCCGGTCGGCGCCCCTAGACCAGTGCCGCGGAATCCCCCGTAGCCGCACCTAGACCATCGGGGTGAAGGGTTGTCCCAGTCCGGACCCCGGCGTACAAAGGAGACACAACTCCAGACCCGCACATGAGCCAGGTACCCACGCGGCGACCTACCCTTCCTATTGGGCGTCGATCCACGGGTTCACCCGGGACGACAACATTGGTGCACGCTTGGTAGCCATCGGTCTCATGTGTCAGCGGCGGCACTCTGGGATCTCCCACGGGTGCCGCTCGCATGTCAGGTCGCTCGTCATGTCGCTCGTCATGGAGAGACGACCGGGCTGGACTCCGCCCCCTTCGCGAACGCCTCCGCGGCGTACAGCAGCCACGCGTGTACGCCGGCCTGCCCGCCGCTCGCGTAGCCGCGCAGGTTCGACTCGTACTCCCGCCGCAGCGCGAGATGTCCCGCCTCCGGCACGGTGACGGACGTCGGGTCGACGCCGCGCGCGACGAGCAGCAGGCGCTCGACGGCGCGGGCCACGATGCCGTTGTGCGACAAGAACGGCGCGGCCGTGGCGATGTCGGCGTGGGCGACGGCGGCGACGACGAGCGCGGGCGCTTCGGTGGGCGCGGACAGCGTCGCGGCGAGGTCGCGCAGCCTGGTCGCCGCCTCCGCGTCGCGGGGGCGGCCGAGGTCGGCGTCGTCGACAACACCCTTGCCGGCGAGGGTGTGCAGCCGGGCGAATGCCTGGAGCGGCGCGGCCTTCAGCGTCGGGACGAGGGAGAGCAGCTCGGTGCTGACCCGGACGGCGGCCTGGGTCACCTCGTCGCCCGCCCCCTCGCGAGCCGTCTCGAGGCTGTCCTCCGATCCCTCGAGGACGGCGCTGGCGTGGGCGCCGCGGAGGAGCGACTCTGCGGTCTGCTCGGGAGAGGTACGGCGGAGTCCTCGGTCGCGCAGCAGCGCGTCGATGCCGTCGCGGGTGGCGGCCATGGCGGAGGCCACGCCTTCGAGTCCGGCGAGCCGGGACAGGGGGTCGGTCACGGTCGCCGAGCGTAACGACGAGCCGGCTTGGTCGGCCGGGCGCACCATCGATTGGTCACAGACTGCAGGATCCGCCGTCGGATTCCTGCGGTTGGGGACCAAACCGCAGGGGCGCCGTCAGGCGGCCGGGCCCTTCGTGCGCACCTCCGCGACCTTGTCCATCGCCTCGCGCAGCTCGCCGAGCCACTCCTCCTCGTGCTGGCCGACCAGGCGCACGCACCAGGCCAGCGCCTCGGAGCGCGACCGGGCGACGCCGGCGTCGACGAGGGTGTCGAGCACCATCCGCTGCGGCTGACGAAGCCGGGTCATCACCGGGGCGGCGAGGTGGGTGAACATCTCGCCGTACTCCCCCACCCGGACGCCCCAGGACACCTTCCGTTCGAAGCGGCGCTCGGCCTCGCGGGCGATGCCGATCCGGCGCTCGCGGGTGTCCTCGCGGAACGCCTTGACCCGGCCGGCGCGGGCCTCGTCGCGCTCGGCCTCGGAGGCGTCGTCGGGCAGGTCCACGTCGGCGATCGTGAGGATCACCGTGATCTCGTCTCGGTCGACCGTCACCTCGGGCGGCACGACCTTCCACTCGTCGGGCAGCCGGCCGGTGAACCAGCCGCGCACCCGCTCCTGCTGCTCGCTTGTAATCATGTAATCGACATTACGACGAGGCGTCGCGCGGCCCAAGATGGTCGAGACCAGTAGCCTCGCCAGCGATGACGACGCCGCCCGACCCGACCAGCCACGCCCTGTCGTTCGCCGGCGTGGCCGACGCCTACGAGCGCGCGCGGCCGGGGTATCCCGAGGAGGCGGTCGCCTGGCTGCTCGCGGGCGACGACGGCCACGACCGCGAGCCCCAGCGGGTCGTCGAGCTCGCGGCCGGCACCGGCAAGCTCACCGCCGGCCTCGTCACCAAGGACTGCGCGGTCCTCGCGACCGACCCGCTCGACGAGATGCTTCGTCACCTGGTCCGCAACGTCCCCGGCGCGCACGTCGCCCGCGGCACCGCCGAGGAGATCCCGGTACGGCGGAGGTGGGCGGACGTGGTGGTCGTCGGCCAGGCGTACCACTGGTTCGACCGCGACCGCGCGCTCCCCGAGATCGCCCGCGTGCTGCGCCCCGGCGGCCGGATCTCGCTCACCTGGAACTTCCGCGACGACCGGATCCCGTGGGTGAAGCGCCTCGGCCGGATCATCGGCACCCAGGACCAGGACACCGACCCGACGCTGGAGCTGCTCGCCACCGGGCTGTTCGGCTTCGTCGAGCAGGCGCAGTTCCGGTTCTGGCAGCCGCTGGACCGCGACCGGCTGCACGACCTCGTCACCAGCCGCTCCAACGTCGCGACGATGGACGAGGCGCAGCGGAGGCAGGTGCTCGCCGAGGTCGACGCGCTCTACGACGGCTACGGCCGCGGCGCCGACGGCATGCTGCTGCCCTACGTCACGCACTGCTTCCGCGCCGTCGTCCGAGCGCAGGCCGACCCCGACGCCGAGGACGAGCCCGAGGGCCCGATCGACCCGCCGACGGACGACGACACCGACAACCTCCTGATCGACTTCCGCTGAGCCGGGGAACGACTCTGCGATGAGCTGGTGGGACTGGGTACGGCGCCGGCACCTCGGCACCGAGGCGGACCGCGCCACGTTCCGCACGCTGCACACCGCCGCGCTCGCGTCGCCGGCGCTGCGCGGCGGCCTCACCGAGTCGTCGGCCCAGCGCAGCGTGCGGCACCTGCGCAGCCTGCTCGCGGCGCCGGCGGTCGCGCTCACCAACACCGAGCGCCTGCTCGCCTGGGACGGCGGCCAGCACCACCACGCCGAGCAGTGCGTCGGTCTCGCCGCGCCGGTGGTCGCCGACGGGGCGACCGTCGTGGCCGGCCAGAGCAGCATCCCCTGCGACGACCTGACCTGCCCGCTGCGGCACGTGATCGTCGCCCCGCTGACCGTCGAGGAGCGCGTGATCGGCACGTTCCAGGTGTTCGCGTCGTCGGCGTCCGCAGGCCTCGTCCGCGCTGCCGAGGAGGTCGCCGACTGGGTGTCGGGACAGCTCGAGCTGGCCGAGCTCGAGACCTCCCGCACGCGCCTGATGGAGGCGGAGGTCCGCGCCCTGCGCGCGCAGATCAGCCCGCACTTCGTCTACAACTCGCTCACCGCGATCGCATCGTTCGTGCGCACCGACCCCGAGCGCGCCCGTGACCTGCTGCTGGAGTTCGCCGACTTCACCCGCTACTCGTTCCGCCGGCACGGCGAGTTCACCACGCTGGCCGAGGAGCTGAAGTCCATCGAGCGCTACCTCGTGCTCGAGAAGGCCCGCTTCGGCGATCGGCTCAACGTCACGCTCCGCGTCGCGCCCGAGGTGCTGCCCGTCGTGGTGCCCTTCCTGTGCCTGCAGCCGCTCGTGGAGAACGCCGTACGCCACGGTCTCGAGGAGAAGGACGGTCCCGGCCGCGTCGAGATCACCGCCGAGGACTTCGACCGCGAGGCGGTGATCTCGGTCGAGGACGACGGGGTCGGCGAGGACCCCGAGCGGGTGCGCCGGGCGCTCACCGGCGACCCCGGCACCGACTCGGTCGGGCTGGCCAACGTGGACGAGCGGTTGCGCAGCGCGTTCGGCGACGACTACGGCCTCGTTGTTGAAACCGCCCCCGGAGCGGGTACCAGAGTTATCGTGCGGGTGCCCAAGTACGCCCCGGGAGTCCACCAGTGAGCACGACCCCTTCAGGCCGCCTCGGAGACCCCGAGTGAACGCTTCTTTACGAGTCCTCGTCGTCGACGACGAGCGCCCTGCTCTCGACGAGCTCGCCTGGCTGCTGCAGCGCGACCCGCGCGTCGGCCACGTGGTCACGACCGACAGCGCCGCCGAGGCTCTGCGCGTCCTCCAGGAGGGCGGCGTCGACGCGGTCTTCACCGACATCCGCATGCCCGGACTCACCGGACTCGAGCTGGCTCGCGTGCTGTCGCGGTTCAAGTCGCCGCCGCCGGTCGTCTTCATCACGGCGTACGACGACCACGCCGTCGACGCCTTCGAGCTCAACGCGGTCGACTACGTCCTCAAACCCGTGCGCGAGGACCGGCTCGCCGAGGCCGTACGTCGCGTGTGCGACGCCCAGGGCAGCGAACCCACGCACGGCGACGACCAGATCCCGGTCGAGCTCGGCGGCGTCACCCGTTTCGTCAGCCGCTCCGAGGTGCGGTACGTCGAGGCGCACGGCGACTACGCCCGGCTGCACACCGGCGACGGCAGCCACCTGATCCGCAGCCCGCTGACCACGCTCGAGGAGCAGTGGCGCGACGCCGGCTTCGTGCGGATCCACCGCTCGCTGCTCGTCGCGCTGCCGCACGTCGCCGAGGTGCGGATGGACGGCGGCCGCTGCACCGTCGTGGTCGGAGACGAGGAGCTCGCCGTGAGCCGCCGGCACACGCGCGAGCTGCGCGACCTGCTCGTCCGGCGCGCCCGGCCCGGCAGCAACGGACGGTCATGAGCGAGCAGCCGCTGCGTCGCGTCCGGGTGACGAGCGAGCGCTCCGGCGCCGTCCGCCGCCGGGTCGCCGGCACCTCGGAGATCGACGCGCAGACCCAGCTCGGCGAGATCTACATGACCTCGCTGCTGCGCGCGCAGCTGAGGCTCGCCGGCCTGGTCGTGGTCACCCTCGTCGTCCTCGTCGGCGGGCTGCCGACCTTCTTCCGGCTCCTGCCCGGCCTGGCGGCCAAGGAGGTCCTCGGCATGCCGCTGTCGTGGGTGCTGCTGTCGGTCGCGGTCTACCCGCTGCTCTTCGTGCTCGGCTGGCTCTACGTCCGCGCCGCCGAGCGCAACGAGCAACACTTCACCGACGTCGTCGAGCGACGCTAGGCGGACCGGTGCAGCCCGAGCTCGACATCGCCGCGGTCACGTTCGTCGCCCTGGCCACGCTCGGCATCGGCGCCTACGGCTGGCGCTTCTCCCGCACCACCAGCGACTTCTTCGTCGCCTCGCGTTCGGTGCGGCCGGCACTCAACGCCTCCGCGATCGGCGGGGAGTACCTCTCCGCCGCGTCCTTCCTCGGCGTCGCCGGCCTGGTCCTCGCGTTCGGCACCGACATGCTCTGGTACCCGGTCGGCTGGACCGCCGGCTACCTCCTCCTGCTCGTCCTGGTCGCCGCGCCGCTGCGCCGCTCCGGCGCCTACACGCTCCCGGACTTCGCGGAGGCCCGGCTCGAGTCGCGCTCCGTCCGGCGCCTCTCGTCGCTGCTGGTCGTCGGCATCGGCTGGCTCTACCTCATGCCGCAGTTCCAGGGAGCCGGCCTCTCCCTCGGCACGGTCGCCGGCACCGCGCCCTGGGTCGGCGGCACCGTCGTCGCCACGGTCGTGCTCGTCAACGTGTTCTTCGGCGGCATGCGCAGCATCACGTTCGTGCAGGCGTTCCAGTACTGGCTCAAGCTCACCGCCCTGCTGGTCCCCGCGATGTTCCTGCTGTCCGTCTGGGTCGGCGACGGCGCGACGTCACCGGCCGACCCGTCGGTCGTGGCCGGCGGCGTGAGCGGCGACCTCTGGTCCTCACCGCTCGTGTCCGCGAGCGAGCACCCGTTGTACTCGACGTACTCGATCATCGTCGCGACCTTCCTCGGCACCATGGGCCTGCCGCACGTGGTCGTCCGCTTCTACACCAACCCCGACGGCCGCACCGCTCGTCGTACGACGCTCGTGGTGCTCGCACTGCTCGGCCTCTTCTACTTCCTGCCGCCGGTGTACGGCGCCCTCGGACGGCTCTACGCGCCCGACCTCGTCGCGGCGGCGCCCGACACCGTCGTGCTCGAGCTGCCGTCCCGGATGGTGCCGGGGCTGGGCGGCGAGCTGTTGTCCGCGCTGACGGCGGCCGGTGCGTTCGCGGCGTTCCTGTCGACGTCGTCCGGCCTGACGATCGCCGTGGCCGGCGTGATCAGCCAGGACGTGATGGGCCGTCGGTTCCGCGGCGTGCGGTCCTTCCAGGCGGCGGCGGTCGTCGCGGTCGCGGTGGCCCTCTTCCTCGCGCTGGCCGCCGAGGGCGTCGGGGTCGCCCGCGCCGTCGGACTCGCGTTCGCCGTTGCTGCATCGACGTTCTGTCCCCTGCTGGTGCTGGGCATCTGGTGGCGGCGCCTCACCGACGCGGGCGCGATCGCCGGGCTGCTCGCCGGCGGCGGCCTCGCCGGTGGTGCGGTCGTGGTCACGCTGCTCGACGCCACGCCGCCGGGATGGCTCGGCACCATCTCCTCGCAGCCCGCCGCGGTGACCGTGCCGTTGGCGTTCGTGGTGATGGTCGTCGTCTCGCTGCTGACGCCCAAGCGCGTGCCGCGTCATGTCTCGCGCACCATGGTCCGCCTGCACACGCCCGAGGCGGTCGAGCTGGACCGGGGCCCGTACCCGCTGTAGCGCCCCCCAAGCAGTGGTCTTGACAGGCTCGGCCACCCGGCCTTGCGGGAGAGTGGTCTCGACAAGCTCGACCACCCGACGCTCGACCGTTCGTCGCGCGTGACCCGCCGCCCGTCGACACGCATTCACCGTCCGGCGCGCAACGCGGCCGCACCCCTTCAGGCACACCAGCGCGCGTTCCTAGCGTGGCGCCCATCACACGACGCCCGTGTGCCCAGCGCGGGCCGAGACCCCTGATCGAGGTGACCATCCGTGGCTGAGACACCCCACCAGACCTCCGGGCACGCCATCTATGCCGAGCTGGCGAGCACCGACGAGTTCAAGACCCTGCGGAAGCGCTATCGCGGCTTCGCCATCCCCGCCACGGTGGCGTTCCTGCTCTGGTACTTCCTCTACGTCCTGATGTCGACGTTCGCCGAGGACTTCATGGCCACCAAGGTCGTGGGCAACATCAACGTCGCCCTGATCTTCGGCCTCCTCCAGTTCCTGTCGACGTTCCTGATCGCCTACATGTACAGCCGGTACGCCAACAAGAACTTCGACCCGATCGCCGCCGACCTGCAGGGCCGCTACGACCGCGAGGTGCGCTGATGAGCTCCCAGACCCTCACCACGATCCTGTTCCTCGCCGTCGTCGCGGTGACCATCGGCGTCACTGTCTGGGCGAGCCGGCAGACCAAGGGCGCGGCCGACTACTACGCCGGTGGCCGCAGCTTCAGCGGCTTCCAGAACGGTCTCGCGATCTCGGGCGACTACATGTCCGCCGCGTCGTTCCTCGGCATCTCCGGCGCGATCGCGCTCTACGGGTACGACGGCTTCCTCTACTCCATCGGCTTCCTCGTCGCGTGGCTCGTCGCGCTGCTGCTCGTCGCCGAGCTGCTGCGCAACTCCGGCCGCTACACGATGGCCGACCAGCTCGCCTACCGGATGAAGCAGCGGCCGGTCCGCACCGCCGCCGCCACGTCGACGGTGGTCGTGTCGATCTTCTACCTGCTCGCGCAGATGGTCGGCGCGGGCTCGCTGGTCGCGCTGCTGCTCGGCGTGAACAGCGACGCGCTGAAGAACCTCACGATCGTGGGCGTCGGCCTGCTGATGATCTTCTACGTCACGGTCGGCGGCATGAAGGGCACCACCTGGGTGCAGATCGTCAAGGCCGTGCTGCTGATGACCGGCACCGTGCTGATCACCCTGCTCGTGCTGGCCGAGTTCGGCTTCAACCTCTCCGAGCTGCTCGGTGCGGCCGTCGACAACAGCGGCAAGGGCCAGGCGTTCCTCGAGCCGGGCCTGCGGTACGGCGTCACGTTGACCGCGAAGATCGACTTCATCTCGCTGGCGCTGGCACTCGTGCTCGGCACGGCCGGCCTGCCGCACATCCTGATCCGCTTCTACACGACCCCGACGTCGCAGGCGGCGCGCAAGTCCGTGCTGTGGGCGATCGGCCTGATCGGCGCGTTCTACCTGATGACGCTCGCGCTGGGCTTCGGCGCGGCGGCCCTGCTCCCCACGGGTGAGGGCAGCGCAGTCGCCGACAGCGCCGGCAACCTGGCGTCGCCGCTCCTGGCCGAGGCCGTCGGCGGCGGCGAGGGCAGCACCGGTGGCGCCGTACTCCTGGCCCTGATCTCCGCGGTCGCGTTCGCGACGATCCTCGCGGTGGTGGCCGGCCTGACGCTCACCTCCGCGTCCTCGGTCGCGCACGACCTCTACGCCAACGTGTGGAAGAAGGGCCAGGCGTCCGAGCGCGACGAGGTGCGGGTCGCCAAGATCGCGGCGTTCATCATCGGCGGCATCGCGATCATCCTCGCGATTCCCGCGCAGACGCTGAACATCGCGTTCCTGGTCGCCCTCGCGTTCGCGGTCGCCGCGTCCGCCAACCTGCCGTCGCTGATCTACAACCTGTTCTGGCGCCGGTTCAACACCCGCGGTGCGACGTGGAGCATCTACGGCGGCCTGATCAGCTGTGTGCTGCTGGTCGTCCTGTCCCCGGTCGTCTCGGGTTCGGAGACGGCGCTCTTCCCGGGCTCCGACTTCGACCTGTTCCCGCTGAGCAACCCGGGCATCGTGTCCATCCCGTTCGGCTTCCTGTGCGGCTTCCTCGGCACCATCACGTCGAAGGAGCCGACGTCGGAGGAGGCCTACGACGAGCTCGAGGTCCGCTCCCTCACCGGCGCGGGCGCCGAGCGGGCCGTCGTGCACTGACCCGCGCACTGACCTGGTCAGCCGGCTCCTGTACGCCCTTCCCGGGGAGGGTCGTGCGGGAGCCGGACGACCGGTAGGTTGCGAAACAGGCCGGCCCGGGTCAGCCCAGGCCGGCCGACAGACCCGGCTACGACACCGCTACGACACCGTCGAGGAGTGTTCCCGTGAGTGACGAGACCCTGTCCAACCTGCTGCACGAGGAGCGGCGGTTCGCCCCGCCGGAGGACCTCGCCGCCAACGCCAACGTCACCGAGGACTGGTACGCCAAGGCCAAGGAGGACCGGCTGGGGTTCTGGGCCGAGCAGGCCGAGCGCCTGGACTGGGACAAGAGGTGGGACCAGGTCCTCGACTGGGACGACCCGCCGTTCGCCAAGTGGTTCGTGGGCGGCACCCTCAACGCCTCGGTCAACTGCCTGGACCGGCACGTCGCGGCCGGCAAGGGCGACAAGGTCGCCTTCCACTGGGAGGGCGAGCCCGAGGGCGACACCCGCACGATCACGTACGCCGAGCTCAAGGACCAGGTCTGCAAGGCGGCCAACGCGCTGACCGAGCTGGGCGTCTCCGCCGGCGACCGGGTCGCGATCTACATGCCGATGATCCCGGAGACCGCGATCGCGATGCTGGCCTGCGCCCGCATCGGCGCCCCGCACACCGTGGTGTTCGGCGGCTTCTCGGCCGACGCGCTCGCCAGCCGCATCCAGGACTGCGAGGCTCACGTGGTGATCACCGCCGACGGCGGCTACCGCCGCGGCGCCCCCTCCGCCCTGAAGCCCGCCGTCGACGAGGCCGTCGGCAAGACCGGCGACATCGTCCGCAAGGTCGTCGTGGTCAAGCGCACCGGGCAGGACGTCGGCTGGGACGACAGCCGCGACGTGTGGTGGCACGAGACCGTCGACAAGGCCTCGCCCGAGCACACGGCGGAGTACTTCGACAGCGAGCACCCGCTCTACGTCATGTACACCTCGGGCACGACCGGCAAGCCCAAGGGCATCCTGCACACCACCGGTGGCTACCTCGTCGGCTGCGCCTACACGCACTGGGCGGTCTTCGACCTCAAGGCAGAGACCGACGTCTACTGGTGCACCGCCGACGTCGGCTGGGTGACCGGCCACAGCTACGGCGTCTACGGGCCGCTCGCCAACGGCACCACGTCGGTGATGTACGAAGGCACCCCCGACACTCCGCACAAGGGCCGCTGGTGGGAGATCGTCGAGAAGTACGGCGTCTCGATCTTCTACACCGCGCCCACCGCGATCCGGACGTTCATGAAGTGGGGCAGCGACATCCCCGCGAAGCACGACCTGTCCAGCATCCGCGTGCTCGGCTCGGTCGGTGAGCCGATCAACCCCGAGGCCTACATCTGGTACCGCGAGACCATCGGCGCCGGCCGCACCCCGGTCGTCGACACGTGGTGGCAGACGGAGACCGGGCAGATCATGATCAGCCCGCTCCCCGGCGTCACGCACGGAAAGCCGGGCTCGGCGATGACTCCGATCCCGGGCGTCTCCGCCGACGTCGTCGACGAGAACGGCGACTCGGTGCCCAACGGCCACGGCGGCTTCCTGGTGCTGACCGAGCCCTGGCCGGCGATGCTGCGCACGCTCTGGGGCGACGACCAGCGGTTCAAGGACACCTACTGGTCGCGGTTCGAGAAGCAGGGCTACTACTTCGCCGGCGACGGCGCGAAGAAGGACGAGGACGGCGACATCTGGCTGCTCGGCCGGGTCGACGACGTGATGAACGTGTCCGGTCACCGGCTGTCCACCACCGAGATCGAGTCCGCCCTGGTCTCGCACCCGAAGGTCGCCGAGGCGGCCGTCGTGGGCGCGACCGACGAGACCACCGGCCAGGCCGTGTGCGCGTTCGTGATCCTGCGCGAGTCCGCGGTCGCGGAGGCCGACGAGCCCGGCGAGGGCGCCGACATCGTCCAGGAGCTGCGCAACCACGTGGCCAAGGAGATCGGCGCGATCGCCAAGCCGCGCCAGGTGATGATCGTGCCCGAGCTGCCCAAGACCCGCTCCGGCAAGATCATGCGCCGCCTGCTCAAGGACGTCGCCGAGCACCGCGAGATCGGCGACGTGACGACGCTGGCCGACTCCACGGTGATGGACCTGATCTCCAAGAACCTCGACAGCGGCAAGTCCGACGAGGACTGACCCCTCCCCGGATCTCTCCGGGAGGACGCTGCAGGACCCTGCACCGCGCCCCGCCGATCCCGTTCCGGGCGGCGGGGCGTGGTGCATGTCAGGGGCTCGTCCCGGGTAGGGTCGCTGCGGAGCACACGGAGCAATAAGGCTGGAGCAGCTCCGGAGCAGCTGGAGAGAGGAAGGCCCGGATGACGAGCAACACCCCGCAGACGACGCCGGGCAAGCGACGCCGCCTGCCGGAGGTGCCGTCGCCCGACGACCCGACGCTCGGCAAGCTGTTCGCCGACGCGAGCCGTGACCTTTCGGCGCTGGTGCGCAGCGAGATCCAGCTCGCCAAGTCCGAGCTCCGGGTCTCGCTCAAGGCCGGCGGCACCGGTCTCGGGCTGTTCGGCGGTGCGGCGTTCCTCGCCGTGCTCGCGATCATCATGTTCTCGGTCGCGCTTGCCTACTTCATCTCGATGACCGGGCTGCACCTCGCCTGGTGCTTCCTGATCGTGTTCGTCTTCTACCTCCTCGTCGCCGGGCTGCTCGGCCTCCTCGGCGTCCGCAAGGTCAAGAAGGTCCGCGCCCCGGAGCGCGCGATCCACCAGGCGCAGGAGTCCGCCTCCCTGCTCAAGCGCTCGTAGCCCGGGACCGTGGAGCTGCCCGGCCCCTGGTCGGACCGGTACGTCGCCGCCAACGGCGCGCGTTTCCACTGCGTCGGGGCCGGTCCCGACGACGGGCCGCTCGTGCTGCTGCTGCACGGGTTCCCGCAGTTCTGGTGGGCCTGGCGCGCGCAGCTGCCGCGACTGGCCGACGCCGGCTACCAGGCCGTGGCGATGGACCTGCGCGGCTACGGCGGCTCGGACAAGACCCCCGACGGCTACGACCCGGTGACGCTGGCCCGCGACGTCTCGGGCGTGGTCAAGGCGCTCGGCGAACGAAGCGCTGTGCTGGTCGGGCACGGCTGGGGCGGGTACGTCGCCTGGGCGGCCGCGACCCTGCACCACCGCGAGGTCTCGGCGCTCGCCGCGATCGCCGCGCCGCACCCGAACGCGATGCTCGCCGGGCTGCGTCGCCACCCCGGCTCGCCCGCGCTGCGGCACGTGCTGGCGATGCAGGTGCCGCTGCTCCCGGAGCGCCGTCTGGCGAGCGCGGACAGCGGCTTCCTGCGGCACCACCTGCGCTCGTGGTCGGCTCCGGGCGACGCCTTCCCCGACGAGGAGGTCGTGTCGACGTACCAGCAGGCGATCAGCCAGTGGCCGTCCTCGCACTGCGCGCTGGAGTACCACCGCTGGCTGATCCGCTCCCGCGTGCGCGCCGACGGCCGGTCGTTCGAGCGGGCCATGCGCGCGGACGTCGCCCAGCCCGTGCTCGCCGTACGAGGAGACGAGGACCCGGCCCTGCCGCCCGGCGCGTTCGAGGCCACCGAGCGGCACGTCGTGGGGCCGTTCACCGAGGAGGTGATCCCCGGCGCAGGGCACTTCCTGCCGGAGGAGGCGCCCGACGCGCTCAGCGACCTGTTGCTGGACTGGCTGTCACGGCAGTGAGCACCGAGCCGAGCCGCTCACCCCAGGCGCGCGCCCGGTCGAGCTCGCCGTCGGCCAGCGGACCCCGCACGTCGTCGACGAAGAACGACGTCGACGCGGCCAGCGGCGAGTAGCCCTTCGCCCGCAGGTCACGGGCGGCCGCGCGGGCCGCGGAGCCAGGCAGCCGACGGGTCCGCATGACGCGGGTGTCGAAGGTGACGATGCGCGGGTGGTGCGGCTGCGTGGGGATGTCCTCGATCCACTCGCGGACGCCACGGGCGACGGTGACGCCGATCGCACCCTGCCGGCGCGCCTCCTCGCGGGTGACCGGCCGGGGCATCGAGAACGCGTGCGTGGGTGCGCCCACGACGAGCAGGTCGACGTCCTCGCGCGGCGGGTCGACCGGGGTGGTCAGCTCGACGTAGGTCTCCTCCGCGAGCCCCTGCGCCACCGCGGCCGCGATCGAAGCCGTGTTGCCGAACATAGACTCGGCGACGACGAGCACTCGCGGCCGGGCCTCGGTGGCCGCAGCGTCACCGGTCACGACGGGTCCGCCCGGGCGATCATCACCGGACCGTGCGCGTGCTCGACGACGTACCGGCTGACCGAACCCAGCACGAGTGCCGCGGTGTCCCCGCGTCCCCGGGTGCCGACCGCGACCAGGTAGGCGTGCCGGGAGGCGTCGACGAGCGCCCACCGGGGGTCGGTCTCGACCTGGTGCAGGGACACCGCGACGTCGGGGTACTTCTCGCGGTAGCCCGCGAGGGACTCGGCGATCTGCAGCTCGTGCTCGGCCGACGTCTCGCGCCGCACCTCGTAGCCGGTCAGGTCGCGCCAGCGCACGGCGTCGTCCCACGCGTGCAGGACCGCGAGCGGCCGACCCTCCACGGAGGCCAGCGCGAAGGCCGCGTCGAGCGCGCCCTGGGACACCTCGGTGCCGTCGACGCCCACGACGACCGCGCCGGCGTACGGGCTGTGCTTGTCAGGGACCTCGTGGTCGCGCACCACCACGACCGGGCAGGTGGCCTCGACGGTGAGGCCCTCGCTGACCGAGCCGAGGAGGTACGACGCGAGCCGGCCGTGACCGCGTGTCCCGACGACGACGAGGTAGGCGCCCGACGCGGTCACGTCGCGCAGCACGTCGCGGGGCGCGCCGACGGTGAGGTGCTCGCGCAGCTCGACGGTCGGGACGGTCCGCTTCGCGATCGCGAGGCCCTGGTCGAGCACCTTGCGACCGGCGACCCGCAGGTCGTGCCGGTTGATCGTGAGCGTCGCGCCGCCGTAGCCGATGTAGCCGGTGGGGACACCGCACGCGTGCACGACCAGCAGCGGCCTCGCCACCGCGGCCGCGTGCCGTGCGGCCCAGGTCAGAGCAACCTCGCTGTGAGGGGTGCCGTCGTAGCCGACGGCCACGCTTCCACGTGCCTGTGTCGTCGTCATGCCTCCACGCTGCTCCGCGAGCGCGGCGGCGGGCAGGGCCGGACGATGGGACCGGACGGGACCTTCGGCCTGTTGCCGGGGTCGGCCCTCTCGCCTAGATCTCCTTGGCGAACCAGGCGTCGGCGAACGGCTCGCCGTTGAAGTCCTCCACCTCGACGTACCCGGCGGAGCGGTAGAGCGCGATCGCCTCGGTGAGCACCCGGTTGGTGTCCAGCCGCACGAGCGTCGCGCCTCGCCGACGGGCCTCGTCCTCGAGGGCGGTGAGCAGCATCCGACCCAGACCGAGGCCGCGCACCCGGCTGGAGACCCACATCCGCTTGAGCAGCGCGGGCTCGTCCTTCGGCGTCTTGACGCCTCCCGCGGCGACCACCTCGTCGTGCAGCCGCGCGACCAGCAGCACACCGCGGTCGCCGGTGAGCTCGTCGTCAGCGGCCACGAGGCTGGTGCCCGGGTCGAACCCGTGCGGGAAGCGAGCGTCGATCTCGGCGAAGTAGGCGCGCAGCGCCAGCAGCGACTCCGGGCTGCGCGGGTCGACCGGGGCGATCCGGACCATGCCGCGCACGAGGAGCCGCTCCACCGTGCGCATCGCCTCGACCAGCCGGGCGCGGTCCCCTGCCGGGAGCGGCTCGAGCAGCGAGGCGGCGAGCTCGTCGCTGACCTTGTCGAGGACCTCGCGCTCGGCCCGGCCGGCCTCGGTCGTGCGCACGACGCGCACGCGCTGGTCGGACGGGTCGGTCTCCACCTCGACCAGGCCCTCGTCGCGGAGCAGGCCGAGCAGCCGGGAGACGTAGCCGGAGTCGAGGCCGAGGCGGGTGCGCAGGTCGCGTACGTCGGTCGGGGCGGGCGCGCTGTCGATCTCCCAGAGCAGCCGGGACGCGCCGAGCGAGCGGTGCCGGGACAGGTAGTCGTCCTCGAGCGCACCCACGCGCTGGGTGACCGTCCGGTTGAACGACCGGACCCGGGCCACCTCGTCGGCGACCGGCGGGTGGTCGAGCCTGTCGAGACCACCGCGAGAACTATCTCTGACCATGGTCAGAGAATGCTACGCGCAGCGGCCGGTGTCCACCTCGTCGGCGCTGAGCTTGCCGCGTGCGGCGCTCTCGCGGACCTGCTCGGCGGTGAGCGCGTAGCCGGTCTCGTCGTCGGTGACCGACGCCGCGAAGATCACGCCCAGGACCTCGCCGTCGTCGGAGACCAGCGGGCCGCCGGAGTTGCCCGGCCGGACCAGCGCGCGCAGTGAGAACACCTCGCGGACCACCGTGCCCTGGCCGTAGATGTCGGGGCTGCGCAGCCGCTGCTCGCTGCGGATGCGGGCGGACTGCACGTCGTACGGCCCGTCCTGGGGGTACCCGAGCACCGCGCCCGGATCGCGCTCCTGGCCGTCGAAGTCGAAGCGGAGGAAGGGACGGCCGACGTCCTGGACCGCGAGCACGGCGACGTCGAGGTCCTCGTCGTAGTGGACGACGGTGGCCGGCACCTCGGTGTCACCGACGACGACGTTCGGGTCGTCGACGCCCGCGACGACGTGGGCGTTGGTCATGATGCGGTCGGGCGAGTACAGGAAGCCGGTCCCCTCGACGCCGCGGTTGCAGGAGTTCTCGCCGCGGATCTTGACCACGCTCGCGGCCGCACGGCGTACGTCGGGGTCGCGCGCGATCTTGCCTGGCGGCGGGCCGACCTCGATGATCCGCTCGGGCGCGAAGGGCTCGAGGTAGCGGGGGAAGAAGCTGGACCCCACGACGTCGTTGAAGGAGTCGAGGGCGCTCACCGCGCGCGCCGGCATCATGTCGTCGACCCGCTTGAGCACGGCGGACTCGCGCACCTGGTCGCTGACCCACGGCAGCTTCGCGCCGCTGACCGCGACACCCAACGCCCACGAGACGACCAGCACGGCGACCGCGCTGAGGGCGGCACCGCCGACGGCGTCGAGCGCACGGACGGGTTGCCACGTGATCGTGTCGCGGATCCGTGAGCCGGCGAACTGCAGCAGGGCCTGGCCGAAGGACGCGCACACGAGCACGACGAACAGCGCGGCCAGCGACACCCAGAGGGCGGGCGCCGCGTCGCCGAGCAGCCGCGGCGCGATCAGCACACCGAGGAGGCCGCCGAGCAGCAGCCCGGCCGTGGCGAACGCGCCGGAGATGAAGCCCTGCCAGTAGCCGGAGACGGCGTAGGCGAGCACGACGACGACCAGGAACCAGTCCAGGAAGTTCACCGGCGCTCCCGATCGCTGGGGAAGTTGCTGTCGGCGGCGGGGTCACGCACCGCGGCGAGCATGTGGTCCGGCAGGTCCTGCTTGCGGGTCTCGTCCCACGGCTTCGTCCAGCCGAGGAAGTCGAACAGCCGCGCGATGATCCCGGCGGTGAAGCCCCACAGGATCAGGTCCTTGTCGTCGCCGATCAGGAAGCCGGGCCCGAGCCAGCCCGACGGGTGCCGCACGGTCACCCGGTGCTGCGGGTCGAGCAGCTCGTCGATAGGCACTCGGAGTACGGCGTGCACCTCGCGCGGGTCGACGACGGAGACCGGCGACTCCTCGCGCCACCAGCCGAGCACCGGCGTCACCGCGAAGTTGCTCGGCGGCAGCCACAGCTGCGGCAGCGTGGCGAAGACGTCGACACCGGCCGGGTCGAGGCCGGTCTCCTCCTGCGCCTCACGCAGCGCCGCCGCCTCGGGGGACGGGTCGGTCGGGTCGATCGAGCCGCCGGGGAACGACACCTGACCGGGGTGCGAGCGCATGTCGTGGGCGCGCTCGGTGAGCAGCAGGTCCGGGCCGAGCGGGCCCTCACCGAACAGCATCAGGACCGCGCCCTCGCGCGGCTCGGCGTCGTCGGGCGGGACGAAGCGAGTCAGGTCCTCGGCGCCGATCACCGCGGCGGCCCGGCGCACCGGCTCCAGCCACGCGGGCAGGGCGGGGCTCCCGCCGACAGGGGTCGAGGACACGCGACGAGGGTACCCAGGCGTCACCAGCCGACCCGTCGACCGTGTCACAGAGGGATATCGAGGTGTTCTTCGACGAGGTCGGTCAGCTGGTCGTAGGAGCGGATGACCGTGAACGTCGGCAGCCCGCCGGGGTTGGTGATCCGGCCGCCCTCGTCGACGAGGACCAGACCGGGCAGCCCCCGGACGCGGAAGTCCTGCCGCAGCGCGCCGCTGGGGTCGGCGAGCAGCGGGTAGGTGACCCCGGTCTGCGCGGCCAGCTCGATCGCGCCGCCCGGCTGGGTGTCGAGGTAGTCGATGCCGAGCACGAGCACCTTGTCGCCGGCCTCCTCGTGGAGCCGCTGGTAGTAGGGCAGCTCGTCCCGGCACGGCTCGCACCACTGGGCCCACAGGTTGACGACCATCGGGCCTTGCAGCGAGCGCAGGGGGACGTCGGGGCCGCCACCGAGGCAGGGCAGGGTCAGGTCGGGCAGGTCGTTCGCCTCGGTGGTCCTGCCCGGCTCGCAGTCGTCGATGCCCGCGTCGGCCTTGGCCTGGCGCAGCTCGGGGGTGTCCACGTCGACACGGGTCTCGGGGACGGTCGCGCTCGAGGCGGCCTCGGGGTCGTCAGGCGGCGTACCGATGGAGCAGCCGGCGACCAGCGCCAGGAGCAGCAGCGTGAGGACTGCCCTCATGCCCTGCCTTCGGTGCGCACGAGCTTGGCGGCCTCGACGGGGTCGGTCGGCCCCTCGCCGTACGACGGGCACCACTTCGCGACCGTGCACGCGCCGCAGGCGGGCTTGCGGGCGTGGCAGACGCGGCGGCCGTGCCAGATCAGGCGGTGCGAGAGCATCACCCAGTCCTTGCGCGGGAACAGCGCGCCCACCTCGTGCTCGACCTTGACCGGGTCGGTCTCCTTGGTCCACCCGAACCGGCGCGCGAGGCGGCCGAAGTGCGTGTCGACGGTGATCCCGGGGATGCCGAACGCGTTGCCCAGCACGACGTTCGCGGTCTTGCGGCCGACGCCCGGCAGCGTCACGAGGTCCTCGAGGCGCGCCGGGACCTCGCCGTCGTACCGCTCGACGAGCGCCTGCGAGAGCTTGAGCAGCGACTCGGTCTTGGCCCGGAAGAAGCCCGTGGGCTGGATGATCTGCTCGAGCTTCTCGCGGTCGGCGGCGGCCATCGCGTGGGCGTCGGGGTACGCCGCGAACAGCGTCGGACGGACCGCGTTGACGCGCTTGTCGGTGGTCTGCGCGGACAGCACCGTGACCACGAGCAGCTCGAAGGCGTTGTCGAAGTCGAGCTCGCACTTGGCGTCGGGGTAGGTCTCGGCGAGGACCCGGTTGATCTTGCGCGCGCGCCGGACGAGCGACGTGTCGGGCTTCGTGACGACGGGCAGCGGCGTGGACTTGCGGGGCACGAGTGAAGCGTAGGCGGTGCGTCCGACACCGCCCGAGGTGTGGCCCGGTCCACATGCGGGGACGAGATGGGACAGAATGTGACCTGCACGACCGCGGCGCAACACCGTGCTGCGGTGACGAGGAGGAATCGTGGACAACGACGTGCTTCGCCAGGCCCCATTGTTCAGCGCGCTGGACGACGAGGCCGCCACCGCCCTGCGCGCCTCGATGGCGGAGTCGCGGCTACGGCGTGGTGAGGTCCTGTTCCACGAAGGCGACGAGGGCGACAAGCTCTACATCGTCACCGAGGGCAAGGTGAAGCTCGGCCGCACGTCGTCCGACGGCCGCGAGAACCTGCTGGCGATCCTCGGCCCCGGCCAGATGTTCGGCGAGCTGTCGCTGTTCGACCCCGGCCCGCGCTCCGCGACCGTCACCGCCGTCACCGACACGTCGTTCCTCTCGCTGTCCCACGAGGACCTGCTGCGCTGGCTCGAGGGCCGCCCCGGCGTCGCCCGCGGCCTCCTCGCCCAGCTCGCCGGCCGTCTCCGCAAGGCCAACGACGTCGTCGCCGACCTCGTCTTCTCCGACGTACCCGGCCGCGTCGCGAAGGCCCTGCTCGACCTCGCCGACCGCTTCGGCCGCACCGCCGACGACGGCATCCACGTGCACCACGACCTCACCCAGGAGGAGCTCGCCCAGCTCGTCGGCGCCTCCCGCGAGA
>NZ_CAMPGZ010000060.1 GCF_946885725.1 uncultured Nocardioides sp. | reverse complement strand
GGGGCACCAGGACCCGCCAGCCGAACAGCGGCTTGGTCTCGAACCACGACAGCGTGGTGCGCAGGTCGACGACGTCGCCGACGACCGTCACGGCCGGGGGCGCCATCCGAGCGGCGCGCGCGTCGGCGGCGATCCGCTCGAGCGTGGAGACCACCGTCTCCTGCTCGGTGGTCGTGCCGACGCGAGTCATCGCGACGGGGGTCTCGGGGGCGCGGCCCGCGGCGACGAGAGCCTTGGCCACGTCGCCGATCGCGCTGACCGCCGAGAGCAGCACCAGCGTGCGGTCGTCGGCGTAGGCGCTCCAGTCGACCTTGGCGTCGGCGCAGTTCACGACCGCGACCTCGCGATGCTTCTTGTCCGTGAGCGGCACGCCGGCGTACGCCGGGACCGCGGTCACCGAGCTGACGCCCGGGACGATCTCGAAGGCGACACCCGCCTTGACGCAGGCCTGCGCCTCCTCGGGGCCGGACGCGTAGACGAACGGGTCGCCGGCCATCAGCCGGACCACGCGGCGGCCGGTCTTGGCCTGCTTGACGACGACCTTGGCGCGACCGGCGTGGGTCAGCGGCTGGCCGTCGGTGCCGAAACCGCCGTCGACGACCTCGGCCTCGGGCGCGAGCTTGGCGACCAGCGCGGCGTGCTCGGGTGCCTCGGTCACGACGACCTCGGCCTCACGGAGCAGCTCGGCGGCGCGCACGGTGAGGAGCTCGGGGTCGCCGGGCCCGCTGCCCACGAACGACACGAAGCCGACCGGCGCGGAGGGCGTGGGCACAGCCGGCTTCTCGGGGGCGGCCTTGGCCGTCCGCGCCTTGCTGGTGGCCGCCGCAGTCTTCTTGGCGGTCGTCTTGGTCGCGGTCTTGCTCACCGTCTTGGTCACAGCCTTCTTGCTCTTCTGGTCAAGGGGCGCGGTACGCCGCGCACCCGTCGTCGCCTTGGTGCTCTTCTTCGGGGTCGTCACGACACCTTCTCCTCGATGAGCGAGCCCGCTCCGTCGGCCAACATCTCCTTCGCGAGCCGGCGCCCGACCTCGCCCGCATCCCCCGGTGTCCCCGTCGCGGAGCGACGGACCGAGACTCCTCCGTCCGGGGCCAGGGCCACGGCCCGGAGCCACAGCTCCTCGCCGTCGTCGCCCTCGGCCACCTCGGCCAGCGCGCCCACCGGTGCGGAGCACCCCGCCTCGAGCTCGGCGAGCACCGTGCGCTCCGCGGTGACGGCCGCCCGGGTGGGCGGGTCGTCCAGCGCGGCGCGCACCGCCTCGGCCAGCTCGGTGTCGGACGCCCGGCACTCGACCGCCAGCGCCCCCTGCCCGGGAGCCGGGAGCATCTGGAGCGGGTCCAGCACCTCGGTCACCTCGTCGAGGCGGCCGAGCCGGGCGATGCCCGCGCGGGCGAGCACGACCGCGTCGAGCTCCCCACCGGTCACCTTGCCGATCCGGGTGTCCACGTTGCCACGGATCGCCTCCACGACGAAACCGAGACCGAGCGCGTGCAGCTGCGCGGCCCGGCGCGGGGAGCCGGTGCCGATCCGGGAGCCCGGCGGGAGCTCGCCGAGGGTCAGCCCGTCGCGCGCGACGACGACGTCGCGCGGGTCCTCGCGCTGCGGCACGGCGGCCAGCGTGATCCCGTCGTGGGGCGCGGTGGGCAGGTCCTTGAGGGAGTGCACGGCGACGTCGACGTCGCCGCGCAGCAGGGCGTCGCGCAGTGCGCTGACGAAGACGCCCACGCCGCCGAACGACGCCAGCGGCGCGCTCGAGGTGTCGCCCTGGGTGGACACGTCGACGAGCTCGACCTCGCGGCCCAGCGCCGCGGCCAGCGCGTCGGCGACCTGGCCGGACTGGGTGCGGGCGAGGCGGGAGGCACGGGTGCCGACCCGCAGCACAGGCGTATCGGTCATGACAGTCCCTCCGGTCGCGTGACCGCCTCGACGGCGTCGGGGTCGAGGGAGAACAGCTCTGCCAGGGCGGCGGCGTAGGACACCGCGCCGGTCTCGTTGGCCAGCTCCTTCACCCGCACGGTGGGCTGGTGCAGCAGCTTGTCGGCGACGCGGCGTACGGCGTGCTCCACCTCGGCACGCACGTCGGGGTCCAGGTCGGGCAGGCGGCTGCTCAGCCGGGCCATCTCGGCCTCGACGACGCCGGTCGCCATCGTCCGCAGCGCGACGACGGTGGGCGTGACCGCCGACGAGCGGCGGGCGGCGAGGAACGCTGCGACCTCCTCGGCCACGACGTTCTTGACGGCCTCGACGTCGGCCGCGATCGGGCCGTTCTGCAGCTCGTCGGCCAGCCGGGTGAGGTCGATGAGGGTGACCCCGGGCAGCTCGGCGACGTTGGGGTCGACGTCGTGCGGCAGGGCCAGGTCGACGACCGCCAGCGGGCGGGTGTCGGAGCCGGAGCGGGCCGCGGCCACGGTGGCCAGCGGGAGCACGACGCCGGTGGCGCCGGTGCACGAGACCAGCACGTCGGCGGCCGCGAGCTCGGTCTCCACCTCGTCGAGGTGGACGGCGCGGGCGTCGTACTGCTCCGCCAGGCGTACGGCGTTGGCGTGGGTGCGGCTGGCGACGACGACCTCGCCGGCGCCGGCCCGGGTCAGCGTCGCGACGGACAGCCCGGCCATCGCGCCGGCGCCGACGACCAGGGCGCGCTTGCCCTCGAGAGGGCCGACGTGGTCGGTCGCGCGCTCGAGCGACACCGAGACCAGCGACGGCGCGGCGCGGTCGATGTCGGTCTCGGCGTGGGCGCGCTTGCCGACGCGAAGGGCCTGCTGGAACAGGGTGTTGAGGGCCGGACCGATCGTGCCGCCCTCCTGGCCGAGCCGCAGCGCCTCGCGGGTCTGGCCGAGCACCTGGCCCTCGCCGACGACCATCGAGTCGAGGCCGGCGGCGACCTGGAACAGGTGGGAGACCGCGCCGTCGTCGTAGTGCACGTAGAGGTGTGGGACGACGTCCTCGGGGCGCTCGTCGGAGAGCTCGCAGAGCATCCGCGACACCGCCTCGACGCTGCCGTGGAAGCGGTCGACCTCGGCGTAGATCTCCACCCGGTTGCAGGTGGCGATCACGGTCGCCTCGGAGACGTGCTCGGACGCGGCGACGTCGTGGACCAGCTTGGCCACGCCGTCGGCGTCGAGCGCGACGCGCTCGAGCACGGACACGGGGGCGGTGCGGTGGGAGACACCGACGACGAGGACGCTCACGTCGCCACCACCTGGTCGTCGGGAAGCACGTCGTCGCCGTGCAGGCGGTCGAGCAGGCCGTTCTTGCGCTGCTCGTGGTAGGCGAGGATCTGCAGCTCGATCGACAGGTCGACCTTGCGGACGTCGACGCCCTCCGGGACGGTCAGCACGGTCGGCGCGAAGTTGAGGATGCTGGTGACGCCGGCCGCGACCAGCCGGTCGCAGACGTCCTGCGCGGCCGGGGCCGGGGTGGCGATCACGCCGATGGCGATGCGGTGCTCGGCGGCCAGGTCGTCGATGTCGTCGAAGGGCCGGATCGGCAGCCCGCCGACCATCTCACCCTGGCGCGCGGGGTCGGCGTCGAGCAGCGCGGCGATGCGGAACCCGCGGGAGCTGAACCCGCTGTAGTTGGCGAGCGCGTGGCCGAGGTTTCCGATACCGACGATGACGACCGGCCAGTCCTGGGTGACGCCGATCTCGCGGGCGATCTGGTAGCGGAGGTACTCCACGTCGTAGCCGACGCCGCGGGTGCCGTAGGAGCCCAGGTAGGACAGGTCCTTGCGCAGCTTGGCGCTGTTGACCCCGGCCGCGGCGGCGAGCGCCTCGCTCGAGCAGGTGGCGATGCCGCGGTCGGCCAGCGTGACGAGTGCGCGCAGGTAGACCGGGAGCCGGGCCACGGTGGCCTCGGGGATGCCGCGCTCGCTCTTGTCGGCGGTCGGCCGGGAGACCCCGTCGGGGGCTCCGAACCGCTTGCCGCGAGAGGTCACGCGTCTCCTCCAGCCTCAGATGTGGGCCGTCCTCGCATGTCGTCGGCTTCACCGCGCCGGACCGACGGCCAGGGCTCACTGTAGGAGTTTGTGAACGTGGGAACAAACCGAGCGCAAACCACCCCGGACCGCTGTGAGATGCCCCACGGGATCCGGCCGCTCCAGCCTGTGGTATAGCCCGGCCCGCCGTCGAGTCCCCGAAGCTCGGCCCGAGGTCAGCGCGAGGTCAGGCCGACGTCAGGCCGAGGTCAGGGCAGCGCGCAGCCGGTCGGCGTCGACGCGCCAGTAGTCGTGCTGCCGGCCGTCGACGAAGGTCACCGGGATCTCCTCGCCGTACCTCGCCATCAGGTCGGGAGAGGTGGTGATGTCGACCTCGTCGAAGGACTCGCCCAGCTCGGCGCAGACCCCCTCGACGACCGCGCGGGCGTCGTCGCAGAGGTGGCAGCCCGGCTTGGAGTACAGCGTCACGCGCGCGGTCATGCCGGGTCCTCCAGCAGGCCGGCGTTGCGGCGCTGGGCGTTGCGCAGCCGGCCCTTGGCGACCTTGCCGGTGACCGTGTGTGGCAGCTCGTCGACGACGTGCACCTGGGTGGGCTGCTTGAACCTGGCCAGCCTCGTCGCGGCGTGCTCGCGCACCCGCTCGGCCAGCTCGTCGGCCGACAGGGAGGTGCCCGCTGCGGGACGCACGAAGGCGACGACCGCTTCGCCGGTCTTCTCGTCGGGGGTGCCGATCACCGCGACCTCGGCGACGTCGTCGAGCTCGGCCAGCACCTCCTCGACCTCGACCGGGTAGACGTTGAACCCGGACACGATCACCAGGTCCTTGATCCGGTCCACGAGGAACAGGTCGCCGTCCGGGTCGAGGAAGCCGACGTCGCCGGTGCGGAACCAGCCGTCCTCATCGGGACCGTCGGCGCCGTCGGGCCAGTAGCCGCTGAAGAGGTTCGGCCCGCGCACCTCGATCTCGCCGGGGTCGCCCGGCTCCGGCGCGCGGCCGCGCTCGTCGACGAGACGGACCTCGACACCGGGCAGGGCGGCGCCGACCGAGCCCGGCTTGGGCGTCGCACTGCACAGCGTCGAGGTGACGATCGGCGCCGCCTCGGTGAGCCCGTAGCCCTGGTGCACCGGGATGCCGGTCACCTCGGTGAACCGCTCGGCCACCTCGGGCGGGAGCGGCGCGGAGCCGGACAGCACCAGGCGTACGCCGCTCATCCGCTCGCGCAGGTCGGGCACGTCCAGCCACCGCACGAGGGCCGGCGGCGCGACGGGCAGCACGGTGATCGCCTCGTCCTCGACCAGCGTCAGCGAGGCCTCGGCGTCGAAGCCGTCGACCAGCACCAGCCGGCACGCCTGGTTGACCACCTGACCGAGCACGGCGTTGAGGCCGTAGACGTGGAACAGCGGCAGCACGCCGAGCACCACGTCGTCGGCGGAGATCATCGGCGGTTCGACCTCGGCGGCCTGCGCCACATTGGCGGCCAGCGCGCGGTGGGTCAGCATCGCCGCGCGGGGCCTTCCGGTGGCGCCGCTGGTGTAGAGCAGTACGGCGAGCGCCTCGGCGTCGGGTACGTCGGGCAGCGCGCCGCGCGACTCGGTGAGGAGGTCGTCGTACGACGTCTCGCCCGGCAGCGTCGGCGGCCCGGCCACGACCACGCGCGGGACGAACGCCCGCGAGCGCAGCTCGTCGTCCGCGCCGGTGAGCGCGTCCTCGAGACCGGCCACCGCCTGGCGCACGGTCTGCACGGTGCCTTGGTCGGCCAGCACGAGCCGGGCGCCGCAGTCGCCCAGCATCCGGGCGAGCTCGCCGGTCGTGGAGCGCGGGTTGACCGGCACCGCGACCAGCCGAGCCCGCAGCACGCCGAAGTAGGCGGCGACCAGCTCGACCCGGTTGCCCATCGCGATCACGACGCGGTAGCCCGCGACGAGCCCCTGCGCGTCGAGGCCGTGCGCCACGGCGTCGGCCTCGGCGTCGAGCTCGGCCCAGGTGACCCGGCGGCCCCCGGCCTCGACCAGGGCGGTGCGGTCGGGCGCGTCGGCGGCGGCACGCCGCAGCAGGGCCGGCAGCAGGGCGGTCACGTCCGCGAGTGTGGCACAACGGTTTACACGCGAGTCGGCGCGTCCTGCCCTCTCCACCATGCCGAGTCGGCGCATCTCGCCCTGCTGACTAGGGTGTCGGCGTGACCGCCGAGCGCAGGAACGGACGCCGCCAGCACAGAGCCGAACGGCAGCCCCTCGACCTGCGCAGCCGCTCGGTGCTGGCGGGCGAGGCGGCCGCGGCGGCGGCCGAGGTGGAGACCTCGCTGCTCACCCCGCCGGACCCGACGGCGGCGGCGTTCTTCGACGTGGACAACACCGTGATGCAGGGCGCGTCGATCTTCCACCTCGCCCGCGGGCTGCACCGGCGCAAGTTCTTCACCACCCGCGACATCCTCTCCGCCGCGTGGAAGCAGGCCTACTTCCGGATCGTCGGCGTCGAGGACCCGGAGCACGTCGCCGAGGCACGCGCGTCGGCGCTGGCGTTCATCAAGGGCCACCCGGTCGCGGAGCTCGAGGCGCTCGGAGAGGAGATCTTCGACGAGGCGATGGCGCACCGGATCTGGCCGGGCACCCGCGCTCTCGCACAGCTCCACCTCGACCAGGGCCAGCGGGTCTGGCTGGTCACCGCTGCACCCGTCGAGATCGCCAACATCATCGCGCGCCGGCTCGGCCTGACCGGCGCCCTCGGCACGGTCTCCGAGCACGTTGACGGCGTCTACACCGGGCAGCTCGTCGGCGACCTGCTGCACGGCCCGGCGAAGGCCGAGGCGGTCAAGGCGCTCGCGGAGCGAGAGGGCCTGGACCTGAGCCGCTGCTCGGCGTACTCCGACTCCCACAACGACCTGCCGATGCTGTCCCTGGTTGGCGACCCGTGCGCCATCAACCCGGACTCCAAGCTGCGCGACCACGCGAAGGCGCAGGGCTGGCGGATCCGCGACTACCGGACCGGCCGCAAGGCAGCCCGCGCCGGCCTGTTCGCCGCCGGGGTGACCGGGGCCGTCGCCGGGTCGGCCGCGGCCGCGGTGGCGATCCGCCGCCGGGTGCACTGAGACAACCGAAAGACAACCGAAACAACCGAGAGCACCCGAACAGGTCTGAACCGGCCGCACCCCGACGTTTCGCCGTACGACGCAACTGGGATCATCTGTGACACGAACCACACGGAGGGTCCTGCAACTCGGAGTTACTCACCGGTTCACAAACAGCCGAAGAGTACATACCCTGCCAAGAGGTCCAGAGGGGGACCGGGAACCCGGATCGCGTGGTTCGGGGAGGGAGTTCGCACAGTTGGTTCTGCCTGACGCGCAGCTGCGGCGCGGTCTCGAGGCGTTGCGCCTCGCCGTGCTGCATGCCCTCGACCCGGTGCCCGCGCTGGCCACAGTGGCCACGGCCGGCGCCGGGGCCGGTGGCGCGCGCAGCAACCACTGGCCGCCAGGATCGTTGTTGAGCGAGGCCGTCGGGCTCGACGACACCCGGGGCAGGCTGTCGGTCGTACCCAGCGGATCCGGCGGGCCGGACGACGACGGCGAGGCCGTCTCGTCCGAGGAGGACCGGGCCGAGGCCGACCGCCTGATCGCGCTCGTCGAGCTCGCGCGGGGCGGCGACGCCGAGGCGTTCGGGCAGCTCTACGACCACTACCACGTGTCGGTCTACCGCTTCCTCTACTACCGCGTGGGCCAGGTCGCGCTGGCCGAGGACCTCACCTCCGAGACGTTCTTCCGGGCGCTGCGCAGCATGGGGTCGTTCCGCTGGCAGGGCAAGGACTTCGGCGCCTGGCTGATGACGATCGCCCGCAACCTGACCGCCGACCACTTCAAGGCCGGCCGCACCCGGCTCGAGCTCGCCACCGAGGACATGGGCGCCCACGATGCGCCCACCGACGGGCCGGAGTCCTCCGTGCTGGCGTCCCTGACCAACCAGGCGCTCCTCGAGGCGCTCACCCAGCTGCCGACCGAGCAGCAGGAGTGCCTGGTCATGCGGTTCCTGCAAGGTCTGTCGATCGCCGAGACCGCGAAGGTGCTCGGCCGCAGCGACGGCGCGGTCAAGCAGCTCCAGCTCCGCGGCGTGCGCAACCTCGCCAAGCTGCTGCCGGAGGGGTTGCGATGAGGGTCACGCCGAGCCGCGCGGATCGGGCGTTCACACCCGTAACCCCGACCCCTGTCGCCTCGTTGGTGCTGGCGACGACACCCGCCTCACCTCAGAACGGACCCGCCCGATGACCGCCCTGTACGGCGCGCGACGCCGCGCCGACCAGTTCGCCGCGGCGATCGACAACCCGCACCGGGATGTCGACACCGAGCTGCGCGACCTGGTCTCGGTGGTCCGGACGCTGCGCTCGACGGCGGCCGAAGACCCCGACGCCACGCCGCGGGCCGACTTCGCCGCCGACCTGCGCGCGCGTCTCATGGCCGAGGCCGACGACGTGCTCGAGCCGGGCGCTCCGCTCGCGCTGCCGCCGCGCCACGTGGGACACCGCGAGCGTCGCCTCGTGGCCGCCGCCGCGACTGTGGTCCTGATCGGTGGCTCCACCGGCATGGCCGCGGCGTCCTCGGGTGCGCTGCCCGGCGACCCGCTCTACCCCGTCAAGCGCGGCATCGAGCGCGCCCAGACGACCTTCCAGGTCAGCGAGGCCGGCAAGGGCCGCCACCTGCTCGACCAGGCGCGTGGCCGTCTCGTCGAGGTGCGCGGCCTGCTCGCCGACGACGCGCCGGCCGGTCCGCCGCGGGTGCCGTCCGCGCTCGAGGACTTCACGACGCAGGCCGAGCAGGGCGCCGACCTGCTGTTCGAGTCGTTCCGCGACGACCGCGACCCGGCGAGCGTCAACGAGGTCCGCGAGTTCACCGCCGACGCGCTCGAGCAGCTCGAGACCCTCGCTGCGACCGCACCGGGCTCGTCGCAGGCCGATCTGCGCGAGGCCGCGCTCGCGCTGCGCGACCTCGACCTGCGCGCCTCGCAGCTGTGCACCACCTGTGCCGCCGGGGCCCCCACCCTGGATCTGCCGCCGGTCTTCCTGGCTGCGGCCGAGGCCGACCGGGCGCTCGGCGGCGTCGACGCGGGCAGCCTCGACAACAGCCACCCCTTCGTCGTACCCCGGTCTCTGGTGCCGGCCCAGGACGACCGCGACGGCAAGAATTCCAAGGACGGTCGCAACAAGGGCGGTGGCGGCTCCGGCAACGGCGGAGGCAGCGACGCGCCCGCCCTGCCCGGCACGCCGGTCCTCCCCGGTGGCGGCGACGGCAGCGGTAACGGCGGCGACGGCGGCGGCGACCTGAGCGACCCGCGGGGCACGCTCGAGGACACCGTCAACGGCGTGGGCGGCGCGCTGCAGGACACCGTCGGCCAGATCACCAATGGCCTCAACGGCGCGGTCGAGACGATCCTGCCGGACCCGCGCCCCTCGTCCGGCGGCCTGCTGCCCTGACCGGCTCCCGGTCAGAGCCCGGTCAGGAGAAGACCGAGCGACGCTGCATGAGCAGCGTGTAGAGCGTCTGCTGGATCGTCTCCCGCACCTGGTCGGTCACGTTGAAGACCAGCATCGGGTCGTCGGCCGCGCCCTCGTCGTAGGAGTCGGTGCGGATCGGCTCGCCGAACTCGATCAGCCACTTCGAGGGCAGCGGGATCATGCCCAGCGGGCCGAGCCACGGGAAGAACGGCGTCACCGGGATGTAGGGCACGCCGAGCAGCCGGGCGAGGGCCGGCATGTTGCCGACCAGCGGGTAGATCTCCTCGGCGCCGACGACCGAGCACGGCACGATCGGCACGCCGGTGCGCATCGCCGCCGAGACGAAACCGCCGCGGCCGAAGCGCTGGAGCCGGTAGCGCTCGGAGTAGGGCTTGCCGATGCCCTTGAAGCCCTCGGGCCACACGCCGACGAGCTCGCCGCCGCGCAGCATCCGCTCCGCGTCCTCGTTGCAGGCCAGGGTGGCGCCGGACTTGCGGGCGATCTCGCTGACCACCGGCATCCGGAAGACCAGGTCGGCGCCGAGCGGACGCAGGTGCCGGCCGGTGTGGTCGTGCACCGAGACCATCGTCATCAGCCCGTCGACGGGGATCGTCCCGGAGTGGTTGGAGACCACGAGAGCGCCGCCCTCGGTCGGGATGTTCTCGGCGCCGCGCACCTCGACGCGGAACCACTTCTGCGCGATCGGGCGGAGCGCGGCGAGCAGGAACCGCTCGGTGACCTCGGCGTCGAAGCCGTACTCGTCGACGGCGTAGTCGCCGGTGATCCGGCGACGCAGGAACGCGAGGAGCTCGGCCAGCCGCTGCTCGTAGCGCTCGCCGAACACCTCGACGGCGGCGGAGGTCAGCGCGGCGAGCCAGTCGGAGACCGGGATCCCGTCGGTGGGGCGATCCTCCGGTTCACGCACCTCGGCGCGCGGGGCGTCCCGCTTGGGGTGCTCGCGCTGCGGCGTGGGCTGCTGCTCCTCGGCGGACGGCGCGGTCGTCTTCTCCGCCGGAGTCCCGTTGTCACTGCGCGGCTCATCCCGCGGCTCCTCGCGGGGCGCGCGGCGGGCGGCGGCCGCTCCGGCCAGGCTGCGCGCGGCGGACGACGGCTTGCTGTTGCCGGACCCGCGGCCGGGCTTGCCGCGGGTGCCGAGCGGGATCACCTCGGCGTCAGGCACGGCCACCTCCAACAGGCTCGGCAGTGGGCTGGACAGTGGACTGGGCAGCGGGTTGGACGGTCTGCTGCACCGCGTGGGGCAGCGTGAGCATCCCCGGCGTGACGGTCGCGGCGAAGTCGGCGAACGCCGACTCGGTGGAGTAGCGAGGCTCGAAGCCGAGCACCCGTCGCATCCGGTCAGTGTCGAGGCCCCGGCCGAAGCACAGGAAGCTGGTCAGCTCCCGCGACGGCGCCGGCACACCGGCCTGCTTGAGCGCCGCGCCGAACGGTCCGAGCGCGAACGTCGGGACCGGCAGGGTCGGCCGGCCCAGGCGGCGTACGGCCTGGGAGAGCATCAGCACGCCGTCGCCGGCGACGTTGAAGGTGCCGTGCACACCGTCCAGCGTGGCGTGGCCGAGCACGTCGAGGAAGTCGTCGACGTGCAGGAACTGCAGCCGCGCGTCGAACCCGAGCGGAGTCGGTACGACGGGCAGCCGGAAGTAGTCGAGCAGCGGGGAGCGCTCGCGGCGGCCCACCAGGTTGGCGGGACGCAGCATCGTCACCGAGACGTCGGGACGGCGCCGGGCGAACCCGCGCACGTAGCCCTCGACCTCGAGGACGTCCTTGGCGAAGCCGGAGCGGGGCATGCGCTTGGCCGCCATGTCCTCGGTGAACATGGCGGGATCTCGGCTCGAGGAGCCGTAGACGGCGGCGGAGGAGCGCACGACCAGCCGCTCGAGGCTGGGCGCCTTCTGGCACGCAGCCAGCAGCTGCATCGTGCCGATGACGTTGTGCTCCTTGACGGAGGAGCGGCCGCCGTCGCCGCCGGGTCGCACGCTCAGGTGGACGACGGTGTCGACCTCCTGGCCGGCGATCACCTTGGCGATGACCGGGTTGCGGATGTCGGCGCGCACGAAAGCCACGCCCCCCAGGTCTCCCGGGGGCGGGACGACGTCGACACCGATCACCCGCTCGACGCCGGGGTCGCTCGCGATGTGGCGCGCGAAACGTCCCCCGAGATCCGATGAGACCCCGGTGACGAGCACGACGCGCCCCACGACGACTCCCTCTCCGGCGTACCGGGCTTACTTGCCCTGACGACGACGCTGGATCCGCGTCTTCTTCAGCAGCTTGCGGTGCTTCTTCTTGGCCATGCGCTTGCGGCGCTTCTTGATGACGGAACCCACGGTCTACCTGTTCTGTACGGACGACGGACGCCGACCGGCGGCGCGAACGCCCGCCCGGCACGGAGGCACCAGCGTAACGGGGCGGGGGCCATCCGGACGACTCGGGACCGCCCGTTCGGACGGCTAGCGGCATTTACCGCCAAACCGGACTCAAGTCACGCTCAAGTCACACACCGGGCGTTCCGACACTTCAGTTGTCGGCTCCTGCCACCCGCACCCGCTGGGAGGGCCCGGCGACAGGATGTCAGCAACCTTGGTGACCGCCGCCACGGCTCTGGGAGGAGTCAGGAGGTCACGCTTTTCGAGGCCTTGGGAGGGGTCTTGAAGATGAACGCTTCGAACGTGACGAGCACTGCCGCGCGACCCCTGGTCCGCGCCCTGGCCGCCGCCCTGGCAACCCTCGTGGTCGCCGCCGGCCTGTCCGCCGTGACCGCGCCGGCGCACGCCAAGAGCAGCAAGTCCGGCGCGCACAGCCGCGTGATGTCGATGAGCAGCGACACCTACGAGTCCAAGGTGCGCTACTTCATCAACAAGCGCCGCGCCAAGCACGGCCTCGCCAAGCTGTCCTTCGAGTCGTGCACCGACGGCGTCGCCGAGCGCTGGGCCCGCCAGCTGGCCGACACCAACACCTTCTACCACCAGGACATGGGCTCGGTCCTGAACCGCTGCGACGCCTACTACGCCGGCGAGACGCTCGGCAAGGGCGCGATCAGCCCGTACCGGCTGGTCCAGCTGTGGATGCAGTCCCCGCCGCACCGGCACGTGCTGCTCAGCAAGCACGCCAAGCGGATCGGCGTCGGCGCGTACGTCGACGGCAGCGGCCTCTGGGTGACCGCCGCCAACTTCACCAAGCTCTGAGCCTGCGCCGGCCTGAACTCCGACTCCACCAGCTCGTCCGGTCTCCGCCTCGCGGGGCACTCCCCGGACGCAGAAGAGCCGCCCTCGATCCACGAGGGCGGCTCTTTCTCTGACCTGGTTGCTGCGACGCGAGGCCTCAGCCGGTCTGGAAGAAGCTCTTCCGGAGGTACTCGTTCACGGCGTCCTCGGGGACCCGGAACGACCGGCCGACGCGGACGGCTGGAAGCTCGCCCGAGTGGACCAGACGGTAGACCGTCATCTTGGACACGCGCATGACCGTCGCCACTTCAGCGACCGTCAGGAACTTCACCTCCGAGATGTCCCCGGAGGAGGGGGTTGAGGCCATCATGCACCGCTTTCTCGCAGCACATTCCGCCTCCGGCTTCCCCACCGGAGACCATGCGTATGTGCTTCTCGTGAGAATAGAGCCTAGTGTGACGAATGGGGAAGGGGTTGCCCTTTGTCCAGTTTTTACTCGTTCTTCCCGCGTGTCGTCTGGACTCGACTCTGTTCGGTCTTTTCACTTCCCCCGCAACAGCCACGGTGGCGCAGTCAGGGCGCAGGATCAAGACCGTTGAGCGGGAACACCGCATCGCGCGCGGCATTGATCGAGCGATCCAGCCAGGTCTCGGGGTCGTAGCCCTCGCTCCAGTCGCGGTACGCCGGGGCGCGGCCATCGGTCATCCGAAACGGCGCGGTCCGGCCGAGCAGGGTCTGGATGTGCGCGCGCCAGCCGTCGGGGGTGGGCGTCTGCGGGTCGAGCGGCGTGCCCCCGACGATCGCGAGCAGGTGCGCCCACGCGCGCGGGACGACGTCCACGACGGCGTACCCGCCGCCGCCGGTGGCCACCCAGCGGCCGTCGCAGACCTCGTGGGCGAGTTCGTGCAGGGCGAGGTAGCTGGCGCGCTGGCCGTCGACGGTGAGCATCAGGTGCGCGAGCGGGTCCTCGATGTGGGAGTCACAGCCGTGCTGGGTGACCAGGATGTCGGGCTTGAACTCCCGCACCAGCTGCGGCACGAACGCGTGGAACGCGCGCAGCCAGCCGGCGTCGGAGGTGCCCGGCGGCAGCGCCAGGTTGGCGGCCGAGCCCTCGGCGCCCAGACCGCCGGTGTCCGTGGGGAAGCCGGTGCCGGGGAAGAGCATCTGGCCGGTCTCGTGCAGGGAGATGGTCAGCACCCGAGGGTCGTCGTAGAAGACCGCCTCGACGCCGTCGCCGTGGTGCACGTCGACGTCGACGTACGCGACCCGTTCGACGCCCTGGTCGAGCAGCCACCGGATGCCGACCGCGACGTCGTTGTAGACGCAGAAGCCGCTGGCCTTGTCGGCGAGCGCGTGGTGCAGGCCGCCGGAGATGTTCGCCGCGTGCGTGCGCTCGCCGCTGAACACCTGGCGGCACGCCTCGACGGTCGCGCCGACGATGTGCGCGGAGGCCTCGTGCATGCCGGCGAAGGCGGGGTTGTCGGCCGTGCCGAGCCCGTAGGCCTCGTCGACCTGGTAGGGATCGGCTCCGATCCGGCGTACGGCGTCCATGAACGCCGACGTGTGCACGAGACCGACCAGCTCGTCGGGCGCCATCGGCGCCGGCACGGTGGGCAGCTTCGTGCCCAGCAGGCCCAGCTCGTCGGCCAGCCGCATCGTGAGGTCGACACGCAGCGGGGACATCGGGTGGGTGGGCCCGAAGTCGTAGGAGGTGAGGCTGGGGTCGAACACCACGCACGCCGCACCGCTCATGCGACGGACATTACCCGCCGGGTCAGCGGCTCGAGGCGGCTACTCGGATGCCGAGCCCGACGAGCACGGTGCCGCTGACGGCTTCGACCCGCCGACGCACCCGCGGCGTGCGGAACCAGGCGCCCGCACGGGCGACCCCGGCAGCCAGCACGAGGTAGAACGCCGTCTCGATCGCGACCTGCACGACGGCCAGCCAGGCGGTCGTGGCGAACAGCGGCCGGTCGGCCGGCACGAACTGCGGGTAGAACGCGAGCATGAACACCGCGGCCTTGGGGTTGGCCAGCTGCACGACGACGCCCTCGCCGAACGCCTTCCACCAGCCGGTACCGCCCTCGTTGGCTGCGTCGGCGGCGCTGTCGGCCACGGGAGCGTCGCCACGCTCGCGCCAGGCGGTGCGCCAGGCCCTGACGCCGAGGTAGAGCAGGACGCCGGCGCCGACGACCTTGAGCGTGAGGTACGCCGCCTCGGACGCGGCCACCAGCGCGGCGAAGCCGGCCGCCGCGGCGAGCGCCCAGAGGTAGAGGCCGAGCTCGAGGCCCAGCACGGTGCCGGTCGCGCTGCGGAACCCGCGCAGCGCGGACCGGCGCAGGATCAGCGCCATCGCCGGCCCGGGCGAGGCGGAGATCAGCAGCACGGCCACCACGAAGGTGACCACCGTCGACAGGTCCACGCCAAACTCCACGACAGAAAAGGTCGCACACGGCTCGCTGCCGCGCACCCCGGTTTCGCCGTACACTCGTCGCGTGCTGACTCGTTGCCTCGCCAACAGCTGGTGGCCCGCCTCCTAGGCGGACCGCTCCAGCGCGCACAGCACGCACACCACGGCCGCCTTCGGGCGGCCGTTTCGCGTTCTCAGGACGTCCTCCCGAAGGCACTCACCCAGGAGGACGACGATGAACGACACCCGGCTCAGCCTGCTCACCCCGAGCGGCCACCTCACGCTCGGGAACTACCTCGGCGCCCTGCGCCCGATGGCGGCGGCGCAGGACGCGTCGCGCTGCTTCTACGGCATCTCGGACCTGCACGCGATGACCACCGCCCACGACCCGGCGACGCTGCGCGCACTGACGCAGGAGTTCCGCACGCTGATGCTGGCCAGCGGCATCGACCCGGCACGGGCGACCGTGTTCCAGCAGAGCCGCGTCCCGGCGCACACCGAGCTGGCGTACCTCCTCGAGTGCACGACGTACGTCGGGGAGCTGAACCGGATGATCCAGTTCAAGGAGAAGGGGCGCGGCCGGCCGATGACGCGCGTGTCCCTCTACACCTATCCGGTGCTGATGGCCGCGGACATCCTCCTCTACCGGCCGACACACGTGCCGGTCGGCGACGACCAGCGCCAGCACGTCGAGCTGACACGGGACGTCGCGCAGCGGTTCAACCTGGCCTACGGGCCGGTGTTCACGGTCCCGGAGGTCACCGTGCCGCCGGTGGGCGCGCGGCTGATGGACCTCGCCGACCCGAGCCGCAAGATGAACAAGTCGGCGGCCGTCGACGCGCCGGGAGTGATCCGGCTGCTCGACGACCCGGACGCGGTGCGCCGCAAGATCGCCCGCGCGGTCACCGACTCCGACACCGGGCCGGGCGCGGTGCGGCACGACCCGGGGACCAAGCCCGGCGTCAGCAACCTGCTGGAGCTGGTCGCGGCGTGCGCCGGTACGTCGGTGGAGGAGGCCGCCGACGGCGTGCCGACGTACGGCGCGCTGAAGAAGGTCGCGGCCGACGCGGTGGTGTCTGTGCTGGAGCCGCTGCAGCGCAGGTACGCCGACCTGGCGGACGACCCGGCCCACGTGGAGGAGGTGTTCGAGGAGGGGTCGGCGCGCTGCCGCGAGGTGACCGCGCCGGTGCTGGCCGCCGCCCGGGAGGCGGTCGGTTTGATCCAGCCGAGCTAGTCCATGCCCTCGGCGAGGGCTCGTGAGCGGTTGCGGGCGGCCTCCATCGCGGTGAGGAAGGCCGCGCGCACCTTGTGGTCCTCGAGCTCGCGTACGGCGGCAGCGGTGGTGCCGCCGGGCGAGGTCACGCGCTCGCGCAGGACAGTGGGGTGCTCACCGGTCTCGCGCAGCAGCTTGGCGGAGCCGACCATCGTCTGCACCACGAGCTCGGTGGCGACGCCGCGGGGCAGGCCGAGGTGCACGCCGGCCTCGATCATCGACTCGACGACGAAGAACAGGTAGCCGGGACCGGAGCCGCTGATCGCGGTGACCGCGTCCTGCTGCCGTTCGGGCACGCGGATCACCTTGCCGGTCGAGGCCATCAGCGCCTCGGCCTCCTCGAGGTGCTTCTCGTCGCAGTGCGAACCGCGCGAGATCGCGGCCATCCCCTCGTCGACGAGCGCCGGGGTGTTCGGCATGACCCGGACCACCGCGACGCCCTCGGGCAGCCGCGACTCGATGAAGGCCGTGGTGATGCCCGCGGCGAGCGAGACGACGAGCTGGCCGGGTCGCACGTGGTCGGCGATCTCGGTGAGCACGTCGTGCATGTCCTGCGGCTTCACGACCAGCGCGACGGTGTCGGCCTTCTCGGCGGCCTCGACGTTGCTCACCACGGTGACGCCGTACCGCTCGGTGAGCTCCTTGGCCCGCTCGCGCCGCTTCTCGCCGACGAGCAGGTCGTCGACCGGGCGGCCGGCCCGGATCAGGCCGGAGAGCAGCGTCTCCCCCATCACGCCGGCACCGATGATCGCGACGGTCATGGGGACTCCCCTCAGTTGTGGGACATCACTTCTTGGAGATCAGCGAGCGCAGGAAGAATGTCAGGTTGCTCGGTCGCTCGGCGAGGCGTCTCATGAGGTAGCCGTACCACTCCTGGCCGTAGGGCACGTAGACGCGGACCTTCTCGCCGGCCTCGGCCAGCCGCTGCTGCTCGTCGGGGCGGATGCCGAAGAGCATCTGGTACTCGTAGCTGCCCTGCGCGCGGCCGTTGCGGGTGGCGAGGGCGCCGGCGATGTCGACCATGCGCGGGTCGTGGGTGGCCACCATCGGATAGCCCTGGCCGGCCATCAGGATCTTGAGCGCGCGGACGTAGGCCTTGTCGACCTCGTGCTTGTCCTGGTAGGCGACGGACTCCGGCTCGGCGTAGGCACCCTTGCACAGCCGCACCCGCGAGCCCTCGTAGGCGAGGTCGCGGCAGTCGGCCTCGGTGCGGTGCAGGTAGGCCTGGAGCACAGCGCCCGTCTCGGGGAAGTCCTTGCGGAGCTCGCGCAGGATGTTCAGCGTCGAGTCGGTGGTGGTGTGGTCCTCCATGTCGAGGGTCACCGTGGTGCCCGCGTTTCGCGCGGCCTGGCAGATCGTGCGGGCGTTGTCGAGCGCGATCTTCTCGCCGTCGTCGGGGAGCGCCTGGCCGACCGCGGACAGCTTGACCGAGACCTCGGCGTTGCGGGAGAGCCCGTGCTCGGTCAGGGAGCGGAGGAGGTCGACGTACGCCGCGACGGTGGCGTCGGCCTGCTCGCGGTCGAGCGTGTCCTCGCCGAGGAAGTCGAGGGTCACGTGCAGGCCCGACTCGATCAGCGTGCGCGTGGCGTCGACGGCGGCCTCGGTGGTCTCGCCGGGCACGTAGCGGTGGACGATGCCGCTCGACACGGGCATCGCGGTGACCGCGCGCTTGACGTTGTCGCTGCGGGCGAGCATCAGCAGGGGCTGACGGAGCACTCGGTTTCCTCCAGGGCGTGACGGCGACCGGCGCCGTTGCCGGTCGCCGTCAGGGTACGCCGCGCCTCAGGCCGTTCGCCGCCGGAGGGTGGCGGCTCCGAGGGCGAGTCCGGCGACAGCGAACGCCAGCACGATGCCGATGTCACGCCACACCAGCGGGTCGACGTCGCCCACCGCCGTGCCCGTCTCGCGGGCCAGGCTGGTCATCGCGTCGACCGCGTAGGACAGCGGCAGCACGTTGCTGATCGCCTCGAGCACGGTGGGCATCGCGTCGCGGGGCACGAACAGCCCGCACAGCAGCAGCTGCGGGAACACCACGAGCGGCATGAACTGCACGGCCTGGAACTCCGTCTGCGCGAACGCCGAGACGAACAGGCCGAGCGCCGTACCGAGGACGGCGTCGCACACCGCGACCACGACCAGCACCCAGACGGACCCCGCGACGTCGAGGCCGAGGAGCCACACGCAGACCGTCACCGCCAGGACCGACTGCGCCGCGGCGACGAGGCCGAAGGCCAGCGCGTAGCCACCGAGGAAGTCGAGCTTGCCGGTGGGCATGGCGAGCAGCCGCTCGAGAGTGCCGGACGAGCGCTCGCGCAGCGTGGTCACCGACGTCACGAGGAACATCACGATGAACGGGATCAGCGCGAGTAGCGCGGGCCCGAACGTGTCGAAGCCGATCGCGCCGCCGGGCAGGTCCTCGAACATCCACCACAGCAGGGACAGGACCAGGCACGGCATCACGAGCAGCAGCGCGAGGGTGCGGTGGTCGCGGCGCAGCTGCTGGAGCACGCGGCCGGCGACGGCGAAGGTGATGCGGGCGTTCATGCGGGTGCTCCTTCCACGCCCTCGACCAGCGCGAGGAACGCCGCCTCGATGTCCGGGGTGTGCGTGCGCTCACGCAGGGCGGCGGGGGTGTCGTCGGCGATGATCCGGCCGGCGCGCATGAGCAGCAGCCGGTCGCAGCGGTCCGCCTCGTCCATGACGTGGCTGGACACGAGGACGGTGGTGCCCTCGTCGGCCAGTCGGTGGAACATCGCCCAGAGGTCTCGCCGGAGCACCGGGTCGAGCCCGACGGTCGGCTCGTCGAGGACCAGCAGCTCCGGGTTGCCGAGGAGCGCGACCGCGAGTGAGGCGCGCGAGCGCTCCCCGCCGGAGAGCCGACCGACCACGACCTCCGCGCGATCGCCGAGGTCGACGGCGTCGATGCACCGGTCGACCTCCGAGAGGTCGGTGCCCAGGACCCGGGCGAAGAAGCGGAGGTTCTCCTTGACGGTGAGGTCGTCGTAGACGCTGGGGGCCTGCGTGACGTAGCCGATCCGATCGCGCAGCTCCTTGCTGCCGGCGGGATGACCGAGCACGGTGACGGTGCCCGCGGCGATGATCTGGACGCCCACGATCGAGCGCATCAGCGTGGTCTTGCCGGAGCCGGACGGCCCGAGCAACCCCGTGACCTTGCCGGGCACGGTCGTGAACGACACGTCGTCGACCGCCCGGACGTGACCCCGGACGACGGTGAGCCCGTCGACCGCCACGACGGAGTTATTCATCATATGTTGAATTATCCGCCGGGTGGTTCGGCTGTCAAGGGGCCGGCCGCCAGCCCGGGTCGCGTCCGGTCAGACCAAGGAGCCGGTCCATCGCGTGCGCCG
>NZ_CAMPGZ010000059.1 GCF_946885725.1 uncultured Nocardioides sp. | reverse complement strand
ACCCGACCCCCGGCCATGCGACGCGCCATCGTCCCCGCCGCCGCCACCCTCCCCCGCGTCTTCTCCTCCGCGGTCAACGCGCTGGCCGCCGGGGCGTGACAACGATTCGTCTGCGGTTTACGGGGTGAATCACGCAGGGAGATCGCAGACGAATCGTTGTTGTCGCGTCAGTGGTGGTGCTGCGCGGGCTGCTCGTCGTGCCCGTGGTGCATGTGCTCGTGCACCTTGGCGTGGCCGAGGCCGCGGCCGATCATCCACTTGTTGACCGGGACGGTCACGACGAAGGCGACGAGCAGCGAGAACGCCAGCGAGCCCCAGAAGATCCAGGAGGCCAGGCCGGCGTCGATGGCGCCGGGCACCGCGACCATCACCGCGTTGTCGACGACCTCCATCACCGCGATCGAGACGGTGTCGGCGGCGAGCGCGACGCGGACGGCGGCGGCGAACGTGAGGCCGGACCGCAGCACCGAGCTCATCGTGAGCAGGTAGCCGAAGAAGAACGCCAGCACGACCGCCAGGGCCACGCTCGGCCAGGTCGACCAGCCCCACCAGGAGGCCAGGACCATGCCGAGCACCTCACCGATCGCGCAGCCGGTGAGGCAGTGGAGGGTCGCGCTGATCGCCGTACGCCAGGAGTTCATGTCCGCACCAACCTACCCCCTGGGGGTACCTATTCCCACCTGCGACAATGATTCGTCTGCGAAGTCCCCGTGTAAAACACCCCGTAAACCGCAGACGAATCGTTGTCGTCACAGGACCCGGCGCAGGAACTGGCGGGTGCGCTCCTCGCGGGGCTCCCCGAGGACCTGGTCGGGCGGGCCCTGCTCCAGGATGACGCCGTCGTGCAGGAAGCACACGTGGGTGGCGACCTCGCGGGCAAAGCCCATCTCGTGGGTGGCCAGGACCAGCGTGGCGCCGCTCTCGGCGAGGTCGCGGATGATGTCGAGCACCTCGCCGACGAGCTCGGGGTCGAGCGCGCTGGTGACCTCGTCGAGGAGCACGAGCTCGGGCTCCATCACGATCGCCCGCACCATCGCGGCGCGCTGCTGCTGGCCGCCGGACAGTCGGTCGGGGTGCTCGTCGGCCCTGTCGGCCAGGCCGAAGCGCGCGAGCAGCGTGCGGGCGCGGTCCTCGGCCTCGGCCGCGGCGAGCCCGTGCACCTTGCGCGGCGCGAGCGTGATGTTGTCGAGCACGGTCATGTGCGGGAACAGGTTGTAGGCCTGGAAGACCATGCCCATGCGGGCGCGGACGGCGCGTACGTCGACGAGCGGGTCGGTGATCTCCTGCCCCTCGAGCCGGATCTCGCCGTCGTCGACCGGCTCGAGCAGGTCGATGCAGCGCAGCAGTGTCGACTTGCCGCTGCCGGACGCGCCGATCAGGCAGACCACGTCGTGCTGGTGGACGGTCAGGTCGACGTCGTGCAGCACGACCTTGTCGCCGTACGTCTTGCGCAGGCCACGCACCTCGAGCAGCGGATCGTCGGTCATCGCATGCCCGCCCTCTCGCGGCGGGCGTACCGGCGCGCGAGCCAGTCGGTGTAGCGCGCCATCGGCACGGTCAGCGCGACGAAGAACGCCGCAGCGACGACGTACGACGTGAAGTTGAAGTTGAAGTTCGCGTAGTCGCGCGCGGCGAACAGTGCGTCGAAGACACCGACGGCGCCGACGAGCGCGGTGTCCTTCTGCAGGGAGGCGAAGTCGTTGAGCAGTGGGGGTACGACGCGCCGCACGGCCTGCGGCAGCACGACGTACCGCATCGCCTGTCCCGACGACAGCCCGAGCGCGTCGGCGCTGGCGAGCTGCGACGGGTGGATCGACTCGATGCCGGCGCGGAACACCTCGGCGACGTACGCGCCGTAGGACAGCACGAGCGCGGTGATGCCGAGCCAGAAGATGCTGTTGGTGACGCCTTGCAGCCGCAGCGCGGGCACGCCGAACACGAACACGAAGATCAGCAGGATCGTCGGGATGCCGCGGAACACGTCGGTGTAGAGCGTGGCGAGCAACCGCAGCGGGAACAGCGCCGGCGCAGTGGTGCTGCGGCTGATCGCGACGAGAGCGCCGAGCAGCAGGATCAGCGGCTCGGCGGCGAGGAACATCAGCACGTTCCAGCCGAACCCACGCAGGATCGTCGGGAACGACGCCTTCGCGTCGTCCCACGACAGGAACGTCTCCTGGAACGTCGGCCAGCCCGGTGACGCGACGAGCCCGACGACGATCCCGCCGATGACGACGATGGTCGCGGCGGTCGCCACCAGGGCCCGGCGGGTGCGCAGCCGGCGGCGTACGGCGTCGCGCTCGACCTGCCGCGGGCTGGGCGTCCAGCTCGCGGAGGTGCTCACTGGAGCACGGGCACGTCGACCACGTTCGACAGCCACTGCTCCTCGATCTCGGCGAGCTCGCCGGAGTCCTTGAGCGACGTCAGCGCCCGGTCGACGCAGGGCACGAGGTCGCTGCCCTTCTCGAACAGCAGGCCGAACTCCTCGGGCTCGCCGCCCTCGGGCTGGAACTGGCCGACGATCGTGGCCTTCGGGATCTCGACGGCGGTGATGAAGAACGCGGTCGGCAGGTCGGCGAGGAAGCCGTCGATCTGGCCGTTGTTGAGCGCCTGCTTGGCCTGGTTGGTGTCCTCGAACGGGTTGATCGTCTTGTCCGGCTGGATCACCTCGCGCAGGACGGTGAGCGAGGTCGTACCGGTCTGCGCGCTGAGGTTGTAGTCCCGGAGGTCCTCGATGGACGTCGCGGCGGCGGCCGGCGAGTCCTTCAGCGCGACGAGCGCCTGCGCGGCGGTGTAGTAGCCCTGCGAGAAGTCGACGGCCTCCTCGCGCTCGGGCGTGATCGAGATCTGGTTGATGTCGAAGTCGAAGTTCTTCGGGCCGGGCGCGTAGGAGTTGTTGAACGGCACCTTCACCCACTCGACCTGGTCCTCGGAGAAGCCGAGCTCCTCGGCCACCGCGTAGGCCACCGCGGACTCGAAGCCCTCGCCGTTGGACGGGTCGTTGTCCTTGAACCACGGCTCGAACGCCGGCGAGTCGGTGCCGATCGTCAGGGTGCCTGCCTTCTTCGACGGCAGCGAGTCGGGTGCGCACTCCTCGGCGCTCTCGCTCGCGCTCTCGTCGGCGGAGGCGGTCGCGGTCGGCTCGTCGGCGGTGTCGGCGTCGTCCTCGACAGGCGCACACGCGGCGAGGGCGAGCAGGGCCACGGCGGCGACGGCAGGGGCGGCGGAGCGGAGTCCGGAACGTCGTCCGGAGCGGAGGGGCACGCGCATGCGATGAGCGTAGGACGGGCCGGACCCGCCAGGGCTGGAATCTCAGCGCCGCCCGGGTGACGCACACCACCTGTGCAACGAGTTGCATAGGATAGTCCGCCGGCGGCACAGTGGTTCGCATGGCCCTGGAGCACGCCCTGCTGGTCTCGCTCAGCGAGCGACCGGCCTCGGGCCTGGACCTGACCCGGCGCTTCGACCGGTCCATCGGGTTCTTCTGGAGCGCCACCCACCAGCAGATCTACCGCGTGCTGGCCCGGATGGAGGCCGACGGCTGGGTGCGCTCCGAGGTGGTCCCGCAGACGGGGCGCCCGGACAAGAAGGTGTACGCCGTCGCACCCGCCGGTGCCGCCGAGCTCGCCCGCTGGCTGGCCGAGCCCGCGCCGGCCGAGGCGTTCCGCAGCGAGGTGGCGGTCCGGCTGCGCGGTGCGTCGTACGGCGACCGGAGCGCGGTGCTGGCGCAGGTGGACGAGCTGATCGCCGACCACCGCACCCGGCTCGCGCACTACCAGGCGATGGCCGCGCGCGACTTCCCCGAGCCGGACCGGCTGACCGGCCACGAGCTCGACGTCTACCTGGTGCTGCGAGGCGGCATCCGCCTCGAGCGGTTCTGGGTGGACTGGCTGACCGAGTACCGCGACGCCCACGCCGACAACACGGTGGTCTCGACAAGCTCGACCACCCGGGCCGACGAAGGAGCATCCCGATGACGCCGTACCCGCACCTGCTCGCGCCGCTCACCGTCGGCGGCGTCACGCTGCGCAACCGCGTGGTGATGGGCTCGATGCACACCGGCATGGAGGACCGCGCGAAGCACCTGCCGGAGCTGGCGGCGTACTTCCGCGAGCGCGCCCGCGGCGGCGTCGGCCTCGCGGTGACCGGCGGCTACTCCCCCAACGTGCGCGGCTGGCTGCTCCCGTTCGGCTCGATGATGACGCGCCGCAGGCACGCCGACCGGCACCGGCTGGTGACCGACGCGGTGCACGAGGAGGGCGGCGCGATCGCGCTGCAGATCCTGCACGCGGGGCGCTACGGCTACACGCCGATCAACGTCAGCGCGTCGGCGACGAAGAGCCCGATCACGCCGTTCAAGGCGTCTGCGCTGAGTGCGCGTGCAGTGGAGCGGACGATCGACGACTACGTGGACGCGGCGCGGCTGGCGCGGCGGGCCGGGTACGACGGCGTCGAGATCATGGGCTCCGAGGGGTACCTGATCAACCAGTTCCTCGCGCCGCACACCAACCGCCGCACCGACCGGTGGGGCGGCAGCGCCGAGAACCGGATGCGCTTCCCCGTCGAGATCGTGCGGCGCACGCGCGAGGCGCTCGGCGACGACTTCCTGCTGATGTTCCGGATGTCGCTGCTCGACCTGGTCCCGGCCGGGCAGACCTGGGACGAGACGCTGGCGCTGGCCAAGGCGCTCGAAGGGGCCGGCGCCTCGGTGATCAACACCGGCATCGGCTGGCACGAGGCGCGGGTGCCGACGATCCTCACCCAGGTGCCGCGTGCGGCGTGGACGTGGACGACCGCGCGGCTGCGGCCCGAGCTCGGCATCCCGGTGTGCGCGTCGAACCGGATCAACACGCCCGAGGTGGCCGAGCGGATCCTCGCCGACGGCGAGGCCGACCTGGTGTCGATGGCGCGCCCGCTGCTCGCCGACCCGGAGTTCGTCGTGAAGGCGGCTGAGGGACGCGCGGACGAGATCAACACGTGCATCGCCTGCAACCAGGCCTGCCTCGACCACACGTTCAGCAACCAGCGCGCGTCCTGCTTGGTGAACCCGCGCGCGGGCCGCGAGACCACACTCGTGCTCTCGCCGACCCGCACCGCCCGTCGTGTCGCGGTCGTCGGGGCCGGCCCGGCCGGGCTCGCGGCTGCTGTCACGGCTGCCGAGCGCGGCCACAAGGTAACGCTGTACGAGGCCGAGCCCGAGATCGGCGGCCAGTTCCGGCTGGCGATGCGGATCCCGGGCAAGGAGGAGTTCGCGGAGACGCTGCGCTACTACGCGCGACGTCTCGAGGTGCTCGGCGTCGACGTGCGGCTCTCCACCCGCGCGTCGATCGACACGCTGACGTCGTACGACGCCGTGGTGGTCGCCACCGGCGTGCGCCCGCGGGTGCCCGACATCCCCGGGGTCGACCACCCGAAGGTCGTCACGTACCCCGATGCGATCAACGGCGCCGTCCCCGTCGGCGCCTCCGTGGCCGTGCTGGGTGCCGGCGGCATCGGCGTCGACGTCAGCCACCTGCTCACCCATTCGGTGGAGTCCGACGACGAATGGTTCGACCACTGGGGCGTCGGCGACCCGGCCGTCGACCGTGGCGGCCTGAAGGAGAAGAAGCCGCGCACCTCCCCGCGCGAGGTTCACCTCCTGCAGCGCAAGACCACCGCGATCGGCAAGGGCCTCGGCAAGACGTCCGGCTGGGCGCACCGGGCCGTGCTGAAGGACTCCGGCGTGCACCTGGTGCCCGGCGTGAGCTACGACCGGATCGACGACGACGGCCTGCACGTCACCGTGGGGACCGATGACGCGGCCGAGCGCCGTACCCTCCGCGTCGACCACGTCGTCGTCTGCGCCGGCCAGGAGTCCGTCCGCGACCTGTACGACGACCTCGTCGCTGCGGGAGTCGCGACCCACCTCGTCGGTGGCGCCGACGTCGCCACCGAGCTCGACGCCAAGCGCGCCATCCTCCAGGGAACGGAGACCGCCTGTCGGCTGTAGCGCCGAGGGGTCACTAAATCAGGCTCGTGGGCGGCGTGTCGCTGCACAAGTGACCCCTCGCCCGCCATGAGCCGTGCCGGGCAAAAGCCCGTTTTGCGGTAGAACTACTGCATGCCCCAGACCGCGGTGCAGATCCCGGTGCCGGACCTCGAGCCGGTGGTGCGCCCGCGGATGGAGCGGATGAACCCCGACCTGGTGCCGGAGGACCCGGACGACACGGTCGCGCACATCACGCTGCTCGCACCGTTCGTCGACCTGACCGGGATGACCGACGGGGTACTCGCCGAGCTGGGCCGGTTCTTCGCCGACGTGACGCCGTTCGACTACCAGCTGACGGGCATCCACACGTTCCCGGGCGGCACGGTGTACCTCTCGCCGAGCCCGGCCGCCCCGTTCCGTCACCTCACGCACGAGCTGGCGCGGCTGTTCCCGGAGCACCCGCCGTACGGCGGCGAGTTCGACGACGTCGTACCGCACCTGACCGTGCCGATGCCCGAGGGCGAGAAGGTCGCGGGGCTGGAGTTCGAGCTCGGGTCGCGGTTCCCGATCACGACGTACGCGCGCGAGGCCGTGCTGTTCTGGTGGGAGCCGGGGGCGAGCCGGACGGTGGCGACGTTCCCGTTCGGCACGTCGGCCGCGTGACCGATCTCCGGTCGTGGCTGGTCGTCGCCGCGGTGGCGCTGGCGGTGCTGCTGGCGGCGTACGCCCTGCTCGCCGTGCTGGCGCGACGGCTGCCGCCGGGACCGGCGCGGGACCTGGTCGCGTTCCTGCCTGCGTGTGTGACGACTGCCCGGCGGCTGCGCCGTCATCCGGACGTGCCGCGGCGGGCGAAGGTCGCGCTGCTCGTCGCGGTGGCGTGGACGGTGTCGCCGATCGACCTGATCCCGGAGTTCGTGCCGGTGCTCGGCCCGATCGACGACATCGTGGTGATCGCCTTGGCGCTGCGGTACGCCGCTCGCGCGGTGCCGCGCGACGTACTGCTCGAGGCGTGGCCCGAGGACCCACGCCTGCTGCTGCGACTCGTGGGCGAGCGCTCGTCCTGAGAGCTACTCGCGCTTCTTGAGGCCGGCCAGCACGAACCCGACGCCGAGCCCCGCGACGATCGAGCCGGTGATCGCCCAGAACGACGACCCGGTCATCGGGCTGCCTTCGAGATAGCCCATCCCCTGGAAGCTCCAGACGCCGCCGACCAGGAACATCAGGACGCCCAGGACGACGGGGAGCGTGCGCTTCATGCGCCGATCCTAGGGAGCCGGGCGCGGTGGGAGAGCGGCGCCCCGAACTCATGTAAAGCGGAGTTAGCGCGGCTCCGAGCGCGCCGGGCGGGCTGGTGGTCGCAATAACTCCGCTTTACATGAATCCCGCGCGTCAAGCGCGACACGCCGAGAAACACCGACTTTCCTTACCGGCTGCCTCAGGTCGACGGGGCGGGCTGCCGATGGTCCGGGTGCATCACGTCTTCCGCCCGCTCACGATTCCCTGGGGATCTGCATGTCGTCCGCGTCGCCTCGTCCGAACCTTCTCGCCCGGCTGTCGTCGCGACGGCCGGCCCGTCCGCTTGTGGGCGTACGCCGGCTGGCGGGGCTGGTGCTCGCCCTCGTCGTCCTGGCGCCCATCGCGGCGCAGGCGGTGCCGATCGAGGACTTCCCGGGCTACGAGCCGCAGACGCGGTGCAGCCCCGACCCGAAGCCGGGCACGGTCGCGCTGTCGAAGTGGCTGATGAAGAAGTACCCCGGCAGCGGGTCGCTCGGGATCTCCCGGGGCTGCGGCTCGAGCGGTACGTCGGAGCACAAGGAGGGTCGCGCGTTCGACTGGGCGGTGAACGTGAAGTCGGCCCGCGACCGCGGCTACGTCAAGGACTTCTTCGCGAAGATCCTCGCGCCCGACAGCGAGGGCAACCCCGCGGCGCTCGCCCGCCGGATGGGGATCATGTACCTGATCTGGAACGACCACATCTACGCGTCGTACCGCGGGTTCGCCAAGCGCGACTACACCCACTCCAGCTGCCGGAAGAAGAAGGCGAAGTGCTCGGCGACGCTGCGGCACCGCAACCACGTGCACATCTCGCTGTCGCGCGCGGGTGGCGCCGGCGAGACCAGCTGGTACCACCGCGACGACCCGACCTGGCAGCCGCCGGGCACCCCGACGCCGACCACGCCGCCCACTCCGCCTGCACCGACCGACCCGACTCCCACCGTGCCGGCACCCTCGCCCACGGTGCCGACACCCGCGCCGGTGACCCCGCCGCCGAGCGACTCGTCGAAGCAGCAGAAGAAGATCAAGGTCGGCAAGCCGGTCAAGGGCGAGCTGCGCCTGTCCAAGACACGCAAGATGGCGAAGGTGAAGCTCCCGCTCGACGGGTCCACGTACAAGTCGAAGTGGAAGCTCCGCAAGGGCAAGAAGTACAAGGTGACCGTCGCCGGCGTCGTCGCGTACGGCGCGCCCGACCGGGTCGGCGACGCGGCCTGCGTGTGGTCCGCCCCGGCCCGCTCGTGGGTCGCGGCCGGGACCGGCGTGAAGGTCGACGGCTCGCTCCGCTTCGGCCGGACCTGCGCCACCGACCACGTGTACTCCACGACGTACATCCCGAGGAAGTCGCGGCCGCTCCGCGTGAAGCTCGCGTCCCCGACGAGCGCGACGACCGGCAAGCTCGTGCTGCTCGTGTCGAAGAAGAAGACCGACGTACGGCGCCGGCTCCCGAAGTACCCGACGCTCTCGGCCGGGCCGGCCGCAATGGCGTCGACGCGGGGCAACCTCAACACGCTGGCCGAGACCGTGCAGGTGCCGGCGGCCGCGTCGTCGCCGGTGCTGACGACGCAGGAGGTCGAGCAGGGCGCGCGCTACCGGCTGACCGTCTCCGGCGTCGTCGACCTGGGCCGCGGCGTGCAGACCGACGGGCAGTGCATCGCAGTGGGCGGCACCTGGTACCAGTCCGCGTCGCTCGACCTGCGCACGCCCGACGCCGACCACGGCAACCTCTACGTCAACGGTCAGCCGTTCGACGGTGAGTCGCGCACCGACTGTTCGTCGCACACGCACGTCATGACGTTCACCGCCGCCGAGACGCGGCGGCTCCAGCTGATGATCTGGGACCCGTACGGCCCGAGCGGCAACTCCGGCGAGCTGACGGTGACCGTGCAGCGACTGACGTCGATCCCGACGCCGAAGCAGGTCCGCGGCGAGGCGCCGGAGAAGACGACGCCCTGGACGATGAAGCAGGACGTCGTCGACGTGAACGTCGCGGGCAAGAACGGCACCGTGTCGACGATGCGGCTGAAGAAGGGCCAGCGCGTCACGCTGTCCGTCTCCGGCACGTACACCTCGCACGGCGTCACCGCCGACGCGACCTGCGTGGGTACGGCGGCAGGCTGGGCGTCGCGCGACTCGTCCCTCGCCCTGGAGCAGGACCCGCTCGAGCTGTGGGTCGACGGAGAGCTGCACAGCTGGGGGCCGTGCAACGACGCGCACACCTACTCGACGTCGTTCGTCGTGGACAAGAGCGGGCCGCTGCGCCTCGCGGTGATGGACCTCGACTTCCGCGACAACGTGGGCAACCTGACGGTCACGCTGACCCGCGGCTGACCCGTCGAGCACCCCATCGATTGGTCGAAAACCGCACGATCGGCTGCCGGGTTCTTGCGGTTGGGGACCAAACCGCAACGTCAGGCGACGCTGCGGATCCGGGTCACCAGCACGGATCCGAGCACGCAGACGGCGGCCGCGACGACGTACAACGTCACGTAGCCGCCGGCCTGCGCGATCAGGAACGCACCGAGGAACGGCGCGAACACCTGGGGCAGAGCGTTGGCGATGTTGATGACGCCGAGGTCCTTGGCGCGCGACTCGGCGTCGGGCAGCACCTCGGTGCACAGCGCGAAGTCGACGGACAGGTAGACGCCGTACCCGATCCCCAGCACGACCGCCCCGATGAGCGCGCCGGTCCAGGTCGGCACCAGCGCGAGCACGAGGGCGGCTGCACCGGTGACGACGCCGGCGACGATCACGAACACCTTGCGGCGTCGCAGCCGGTCCGACCACAGCCCGGACACCACCGTGCTCGCGACGATGAACACCGCATACACAACGGTCAGCACGAACACACCGGCCTCGGGGTCGTCGTAACCGACGGCGTCGTCGAGGTAGAAGTACAGCAGCAGCGTGCCCATCGCGTTGCCGAGGTTGACCAGGAACCGCGTCAGCCACGCCCACGCGAAGTCCGGGTACTCCCTCGGGCTGAGCCAGAAGCCGCGCAGGAACGCCGCCGTCGACCACGCCGGGCGCAGCGCCTTCGGCAGCGGTACGTCGCCACTCCTCCAGAGGTACGGCGCAGCCAGCACCACCACGGCGGTGGCGGTGGCGACGTACCCCGCGGTGAGGCCGCCCGTCGCGGTGGCGATGCCGACGCCGCCGACGATGCCGAGCGTCTGGGACACCGCGACCCAGCCGCCGACGACACCGCGCTGGCGCACCGGGACGAGGTCGGGGACGGTCGCGGTGAGCGCGGCGTACATCGCGTTCAGCGCCGCCTGCGCCAGGCACCACCCCACCACCATCAGCGCGACCGAGTCCGCGACGGCCAGCACGAGCAGGGCCAGAGCGCCGACCACCGCGCCGCCGAGCACCCACGGCACCCGCCGACCGAAACGGGACGTGGTGCGGTCCGACAGCGCGCCGAACAGCGGGTTCGCCACCACCGAGACGGCCGAGCCGAGACCCGTCACCAGGCCGAACACCAGCTCCTTGTCGCCAGGAGCGACCGCCTCGGCCTGCTGCGCGAGCAGCACCTGGATAGGTCCGAAGAACCCCGCCCAGACGCCGAGGCCGGCCAGCGTGACGCGGCCGACCCAGCCGCGGCCGACGAGCTCCTGCGGCTCGGCGAGCGCCGTGACCGGCGCGACCCCAGCAGTGCCCGCGGGACCCACGGGGCCCGCTGCCTCGGTCGTCACCGGCGGGACGCGATCAGCCGCGCGTACCAGTCGAAGGAGTCCCTCGGCGTTCGCTTCTGCGTCGCGTAGTCGACGTGCACGAGACCGAACCGCTGCGCGTAGCCCTCCGCCCACTCGAAGTTGTCGAGCAGCGACCACGTGTAGTAGCCGTCGACCTCCACGCCTGCGATGACGGCCTCCTCGACAGCGCGCAGGTGGCCGTCGAGGTAGGCGATCCGCCGGTCGTCGCGGACGCCGTCGGGCTCGACCGGGTCGTCGTAGGAGCAGCCGCTCTCGGTGATCGTGACGGTCGGCAGCCGGTCGCCGTACCGCTCGCGCAGCTGCAGCAACGTGTCCCGGAGTCCCTCCGGCACGACCGGCCAGCCGAAGTCGGTCCGCTCGTAGCCGTCGAGCTCCACCAGCACGAACGGCAGCTCCCCAGCGGGCATGTGACCGAGCGGGGCCAGGTCGGTGCCGGGCGCGGCGACCCGGGTCGGGTTGTAGTAGTTGACGCCGTAGAAGTCGAGGGGCGCCGCGATCACCGCGAGGTCGCCGGCGACCGGACCGGGCATCAGGTCGCCGAAGCCGGCCGGGTAGGAGCCGAGCAGCATCGGCTCGGCGAACAGCCGGTTCCACAGGGTGTCGTAGAGGTCGGCCGCGTCCCGGTCGGCCTGCGCGTCGGTGCCGGCGACGACCGGCGTGTGGTTGTTGGCGCAGCCGACCGAGCGCGCACCCGCGGCGCGCAGCGCCTGCACAGCCAGGCCGTGCCCGAGCAGCAGGTGGTGCGCGGCCGGCAGCGCGTCGAACATCAGCGTCCGGCCCGGCGCGTGCACCCCGGTCGCGTAGCCGAGCATCGTGACCACGTTGGGCTCGTTGACGGTCACCCAGTGCCCGACCCGGTCGCCGAGCGCCTCGCCGACCACGGCGGCGTACTCCGCGAAGCGTTCGGCGGTCTCCCGCACCAGCCAGCCGCCGGCGTCCTCGAGCGGCTGCGGCAGGTCCCAGTGGAACAGCGTCGCCATCGGCGCCACGCCCGCCTCGAGCAGCGCGTCGACCAGCCGGTCGTAGAAGGCCAGGCCGGCCGGGTTCACCGCACCAGACCCGGTCGGTACGACGCGCGGCCAGGCGATCGAGAACCGGTAGCCGTCGAGGCCGCAGGCCTTCATCAGCGCGACGTCCTCGGCCCACCGGTGGTAGTGGTCGCAGGCCTCGGCCCCGCTGCTGCCGTCCTTGATCCGCCCCGGCTGGGCGCAGAACCTGTCCCAGACGCTCGGGCCGCGGCCGTCGGCGGTGACGCCGCCCTCGATCTGGTACGCCGCCGTGCTGGCACCGAACCGGAACCCCGGAGGCAGTCCACCCAGGTCAGGCAGCGCAGGAACGGGACGCGGAACGGACGACGAGGCGGTGTCGGGCACGCGGTTACTCTGGCAGCCGGACGGGGGTCGCGCGGGGGACACGTCCCGGGAGTGGACGCGGCGCAAGGTGAAATCTCCGGCGATTCGTCGCGCGGAATGGGGCATTTCGTCACAATCGTCCGGGGTGGCAACGGCAGGGGGGTCTGCATGCGCCGAAAAGACGACGACGAGGTCCGGATCAGGAGTCTCGCCGCGCTGGCGCGCGTCCTCAGCCGGCCGGACACGCTGCACCGGCTCCTGGAGCTGAGTGCGGAGGAGGCGCTGCGCACGCTGCGCGCCGCCTCGGTGTCGATCTCGCGGCTGCAGCCGGACGGCGAGTCGGTGCGCACCATCGTCAACGTCGGCGACCTCGGACCGCACGAGGAGCGCTGGCCGGAGAACGAGGTGCACCCGATGCAGGAGCTCCGCGGGCTCGACGTCACCTCCGACCGCCTGGTCACCTGGTCCTGGCACCTGGACAGCCCCGCCACACCACCCGCGGAGAAGGCGCTGCTGCGCGCGCTCGGCAAGGGCAGCTCGGTGTCGACGCCGCTGGTCGTCGAGGGCGAGCTGTGGGGCGAGGTGTACGCGACGCGGCACCGGTTCGACGACCCGTTCGACGAGGACGACATCGCCTACCTCGAGGCGATGATCGCGATCATGGCCGGCGCGCTGGCCCGGGCCAGCCGCGAGGAGACGCTGACCCAGCTGGCGTACCACGACCCGCTGACCGGGCTGCTCAACCGCCGGGCGATCGACGACCACGCCAAGATCGCGTTCGACGTACCTCCCGGGATGATCCGGCAGGTCGGCGTCGTCGCGCTCGACATCAACGGCCTCAAGCTGACCAACGACCAGCACGGCCACGCCGCGGGCGACGAGCTGATCCGCCGGGTCGCGGGCGACCTGGTGCGCTCCTTCGCCGTGCTGTCCGCCTGCGTCGTCGGCCGGGTCGGCGGCGACGAGTTCACCGTGCTCTCAGTCGGCCGGTCGATGGAGCCGCTGGTCGAGGTCGCCAACCAGGTCGTCGCCCGGAGCTGGGAGCGCGACCCGACCACGGCGCTCTCCGGCGGGGTGGCGCACGCGGACCTGTCGGACGAACTGCGGCTGACGCCGTCGGAGATGTTCGCGGCCGCGGACCGGGCGTTGTACGTCGCCAAGCGGGAGCGGCGCCGGCAGGTGGTGCTGGCCGAGCCGCTCGAGCCGGCCGGACCGCCCGCCGAGTGACGGTCCCGAAACGCTCATGGCCGACGGTGTGCGGCCGATCACGTCCGGCGAGGCCACCCCTGTCCGCCGGAGATCCGCCCTTGCCGCCTGAGGACTCGTTCACCCGCATCCGGAGTCTCGCCGCCCTGGCGCGCGACACCGGGCGCTCCGGCACGCTCACGGAGGTCATCGAGGCGGCCGCGGAGAGTGCGCGCCGGGCGATCGGCGCCGCGAGCGTCTCGGTCAGCCGGCTGGAGTCGGGCACGGGCGTGGTACGAACGCTGCTGAACGTCGGCGAGCTCGGCCCGCACGAGGAGCGCTGGCCCGAGGACGAGACGTACCCCATCGACGACTTCGCCTGTCTCGGCCTGCTCACCGAGGGCACGGTCTCGTGGTCCACGACGCTGGACGACCCGGACGGCGACGCGCGCGAGATCGAGCTGCTGCGCGAGCTGGGCAAGGGCTCGTCGATGGGCGCGCCGCTCGTCGTCGACGGGGTGCTCTGGGGCGAGTTCTACGCGACCCGTCAGATCGGCGAGCCGCCGTTCGGTCAGGACGACACGGCGTACCTCGAGGCGCTGACCGCGATCCTCGCCGGCGGCATCTCCCGCGCGCTGCGCGAGGAGTCGCTGCAGACGATGGCCTACCACGACCCGCTGACCGGGCTCGCCAACCGGCGCGCGCTCGACGAGCGGGCGGACTGGGCGTTCGATCACGCCGACGGCCCGGCGCGGCCGGTCACGGTCGTCGTCGCCGACATCAACGGGCTCAAGCGTGTCAACGACTCCCACGGGCACCTGGTCGGCGACCAGCTGATCAAGTCCGTGGCCGGAGCGATGCTCCGCCACTTCTCCCGCCTGCCCGGTGCGCTCGTCGCCCGGGTCGGCGGTGACGAGTTCACCGTGCTCGTCGTCGGCCACGATCCCGCCGACGTGGTGGCGGTCGCCGACGGGTTGTGCGGGCTGACCTGGAACCTCGGTACGCCGGCGACGCTGTCCTGCGGCGCCGCGTCGGTGCTGGTCGGCGACGGCGAGACGCTCAACCCGCGAGCGCTGTTCGCGGCCGGCGACCGGGCGCAGTACGTCGCCAAGCGCGGCCGGCTCCGTCGTACCGTCCGTGCCGACGAGCTGCCCGCCGAGGAGGCCGTCGAGGCTGTCGAGGACGAGCCGGCGCTCCCGGCCTGACCCGCATCGATTGGTCACGAACCGCACGATCCAGCGTCCGATTCTTGCGGTTGGGGACCAAACCGCAACGGCGCGCAGCGACGTCAGGAGCGCCAGCGGGTGCGGGCGCTGGCCACCTTCGCGCCCTTCGGCGGCAGCGGGCCGACCTGGATCTCCGCGCCGTACGACCACCCGTCCCGCAGCGGCAGGTACTCCCCGCTCCAGAACGTCCCGGGGTCGAACCAGGACGGCTTCCACTCGTCCTCGACGATGCCCATGTCCTGCAGCGTCAGCGCGACGGTCTCGGCGCAGAACGCCGCCTCGGGGCGCACCCGGGGACGGCCGCGCTTGCGGCGGGGCAGGTACGCGTCGCGGCCGCTCAGCCACCGGGTCGCGAGCCGCATCGTGCTCGGGAACGACACCCCGTCGAGCCGCGCGATCGTGCGCAGCAGCGCGTCCTCCTCGCGGCGGCCGACCTCGGGGTGGATCTGCCGGAAGTACGACGCCTGGCCGTACGTCTCGCGCCACCGCGTCACCGACTCCACCAGGTCGTGCAGCTGCACGCCGCGGTGGTGGGTGCCCGACCAGTGGTCGACGAGCGTCCGGCCGAGCTCGGCGTGCCACATCAGCGGCGGCAGGTCGTCGATGACCACCGCCATCCCGACGTGGTTCACCGGAGAGTTCGTCAGCGTCTGGATCGCCCGGTCGGCGGCGGTGCGGCCCCGGAACAACCACAGGTCGCCGGTGCGCGTCACCCGGGCGGCCTCCTCGACGGAGACGGCTCCGGGCGGCAGGTCGGGCACCCGGCGCTCAGTCACCGGCTCATCGTGCCGTACCGCCGCCCGCCCATGCCCTAGCCTCGGCCTCATGCGCGCGTCGACCTGGTGGAAGCTGCTCGGCCTCGCGGGTGTCGCGGGCGTGGTCGCCACCGGGGCGGTCGTCGCCCGCCACGAGCGCGAGCGCCGCGCCTACACCCCCGACGAGATCCGCGCCCGGCTGCACCAGCGGTACGCCGAGATCGGGGAGCAGGAGCACGGGCAGTCGGAGGAGCCGTGACCGTGGAGGTACGGCGTGCGGCGGACCGCCCGGCCACTCGCGCAGACGGTCTCGTCTCGCGGCACTCGTTCTCGTTCGGCCCCCACTACGACCCGGCCAACATCGCGCACGGCGTACTGGTCGCGCACAACGACGACGAGGTCGAGGGCGGCCACGGCTACGACACCCACCCGCACCGCGACCTCGAGATCGTCACCTGGGTGCTCGAAGGCGGCCTGACCCACGCGGACACCGAGCACCTCTCCGACCGGTCGGGCGTCGTCGTACCCGGCTTGGTCCAACGTCTCAGCGCCGGCCGCGGAGTTCATCACTCCGAGCACCACGACCCCGGGTCCGGGCCGCGGGTGCGGTTCGTGCAGATGTGGGTGCTGCCCGACGAGCCGGACGGCGACCCGTCGTACGCCCTCGCAGACGTCGGAACCGCGCTGGACCGAGGCGAGCTGGTCCCGGTCGCCTCCGGACGGCAGGACGCCGCCATCGCCATCCGCAGCTCCGCTGCCACCCTGCACGTCGCGCGAATGCAGCCCGGCACCGCGGTGGACCTCCCGGACGCGCCGTACCTCCACGCCTTCGTCGCCCGCGGCACCGCCGACCTCGAGGGCGCCGGCCTCCTGGCCGAGGCAGACGCGGCACGGTTCACCGACGCGGGTCAGGCGCGCGTCACCGCCGGGCCCGACGGCTGCGAGCTCGTGGTGTGGGAGATGCACCGCGGCCGCTGACGGCCGAGCGAGGCTCAGGGCACGAGCACACCCGGGTTGAGCACGCCCGCCGGGTCGATCCGCTCCTTGACCGCACGCAGCATCTCCACTCCCACCGGACCGATCTCGCGCGCCAGCCACGGCAGGTGGTCACGACCGACGGCGTGGTGGTGCGTGATCGTGGCACCCAGCGAGGCGATCGCGTCGCTCGCCGCCGCCTTCGCGGACGCCCACTGCGCGAGCCCGTCACCGACCTGGCGCGCGGCGACGGTGAAGTACAGCGAGGCGCCGGTCTCGTAGACGTGCGACACGTGGCACAGCACCACCGGCGCGCGACCGTCCTCGGTGGTCAGCTCGGTGGTCAGGGCACTGCTCACGGCGGCGTACAGCCGCGGCAGGTCCGCCCAGTACGTCGCCGTCTCCAGCGTCTCCACCAGCACGCCCCGGTCGAGCAGCCCGTCGCGCAGGTACGGGCCCTGGAACCGGCCCGCCGCCCAGGCCTCGCCGTCCTCGGCGCCGAGCGACGTGCCGCCCGCTCGATCCAGCCGCGCGGTCACTGCGGAGCGCCGGTGCGCGATCGACTCGGCCGTGCCCTCGTAGCCGGTCACCACCAGACAGCCCCCGCCGCTGTCGGCACCCACCTCGTCCGGCTTGGCGAGGTTGAGCGCGGTCTCCAGCTCGTCGGAGAGCCGGAGCACCGTCGGCGCGATCCCGCGCTGCACCAGGTCGCGCAGCGCGCCGATGCCGTCGCCGAACGACGGCAGTCGCCAGGTCTCGTGCAGGTGGACCTCGGGCACCGGGCGCACCCGGACCTTGACCGACGTGATCACGCCGAACGCGCCCTCCGACCCGAGCACCAGCTGGCGCAGGTCGGGCCCGGCGGCACTCGCCGGTGCGCTGCCGAGCTCGAGCGTGCCCATCGGCGTCGCGACGGTGACCCCGACGACGAGCTGGTCGAAGCGGCCGTACCCGGCCGACGCCTGCCCGCTGGACCGGGTCGCGGCGAAGCCGCCGATCGACGCGTACTCGAACGACTGCGGGAAGTGCCCCAGCGTCAGCCCGTGCTCGCCGAGCAGCTCCTCGGCGCGCGGCCCGCGCACCCCTGCCTCGAGCACCGCGGTCATCGACACCGGGTCGACGGAGACGAGCCGGTCGAGCCGGCGCAGGTCGAGTGCGACGACGCCCGCGTAGCCGTCCCGCCGCGCGGCCAGGCCGCCCACGACCGACGTACCGCCGCCGAACGGGACCACCGCCACCCGCCGCTCGCTGCACCACGACAGCACCGCCGCCACGTCGGCGTGGTCCGCCGGCAGCGCCACGACGTCCGGCGCGTCGGCACCGTCGCCCTGCCGCATCCGCAGCAGGTCGGGCGTCGACTTGCCGCGCGTGTGCCGCACCCGCGACTCGTGGTCGGTGCGCACGTGGTCGGCCCCCAGCATGCCGGCCAGCTCGGCGACGAGCGCGGGGTCGAGGCCCGGCTCCGGAAGTCGTACGTCGGGCAGCGGTGTCGTCGCCTGCTCGGCCGACGGGCCGAAGGCCAGCTCGACCAGGTCGTGGGCGGAGTCGGCCAGCGGCCGGGCCGCCTCGGGGTCGCCCCAGCGGGCCCAGTGCATGTCGGGAGCGCTCGTCATGCGTTACAGTGTGACACATGACGTCACTTCGTCACATGGGCGGACAGGACCAGGATCTCGCCCAGGGCCTGTCCTCGACCGACCACGCGCTGCTCGACGCGGCCCGCGCGGCGATCCTGGCCGTCGGCTGGAAGCGCACGACGCTGACCGACGTGGCCCGCCGCGCCGGGGTGTCGCGGATGACGCTCTACCGCCGCTGGCCCGACATGCAGACCCTCCTCGCCGACCTGATGACCCGGGAGTTCTCCGGCGCCGTGCAGGACGCCGACGGACTGGGCGAGGGCATCGCCGCAACCGTGAAGGCATTGCGCACCAACCCGCTGTTCCGCCGGATCGTCGAGGTCGACCCGGAGCTGCTGGTCCCCTACCTGCTCGACCGCCGCGGCCGCACCCAGGACGTGCTGCTCGGCCTGCTCGAGGCCGCGATCAGCGCCGCCCAGGAGGCCGGGGAGGTGCGCGACGGCGACCCGAAGCTCCTCGCCCGGTCGCTGCTCCTGGCCGCCCACGGCTTCGCGATCTCCGCGCAGACGATGACCGACGACGGCGTCAGCGAGGACGCGCTGGACGAGGAGCTGGTCCGGATCGTCGAGAGCTACCTCGCGCCGTGAGGCCGGTCGACACAGCCCTCACCGCCGAGCGCCGCGCCCGCGAGCTCGCGGAGGCGACCGACGGCCGCACCGTCGACCTGCTCGTCGTCGGCCTCGGCGTCACCGGCGCCGGCGTCGCGCTGGACGCCGCGTCCCGCGGCCTCGACGTGGTCGCCCTCGACGCGCACGACCTCGCGTTCGGCACCTCGCGGTGGAGCAGCAAGCTCGTGCACGGCGGACTGCGCTACCTGGCCCAGGGCCGGGTCGGCATCGCCCACGAGTCCGCCGTCGAGCGCGGCATCCTGATGACCAGCACCGCGCCGCACCTCACCCGCGCGCTGCCGATGCTCGTCCCGCTGACGCCGGACGTCACCGGCCGCCAGGCCGCCCTCACCCGTGCGGGGATCCTCGCCGGCGACGCCCTGCGGACCTCGGCCCGCACCCCACGCGACGTGCTGCCACGGCCGCGGAGGCTCGGCCGCACCGAGACCCTCGCGGTCGCGCCGTCCCTCCGCACGACCGGGCTGCGCGGCGGCCTGCTCTCCTGGGACGGCCAGCTCGAGGACGACGCTCGTCTCGTCGTCACCCTCGCCCGCACCGCCGCCGGCCACGGCGCCCGATTGCTCACCCGCACACGCGTGCTCGCGCTCGACTGCTCGGGCGGGCAGGTGCGCGACGAGCTCACCGGCGAGGAGCACACGATCCGCGCCCGCGCGGTCGTCAACGCCACCGGGGTCTGGGCCGGCACCCTCGACCCCGACGTCTCCCTGCGCCCGTCGCGCGGCACCCACCTCGTGCTGCGGCCGCGCACGCTCCCGGGTCTGCGCGTCGCGCTGATGGCCCCGGTGCCCGAGGCGCGCGCCCGGTTCGTGTTCGCGCTGCCACAGCCCGACGGACACGTGTACGTCGGGCTCACCGACGAGCCGCACGACGGCCCGCTGCCCGACGTACCCGAGCCCTCTGAGCCCGAGATCCGCTTTCTCCTCGACGTCGTCTCGTCGGTGCTCGCACACCCGCTCGTTCGCCGTGAC
>NZ_CAMPGZ010000058.1 GCF_946885725.1 uncultured Nocardioides sp. | reverse complement strand
GCCGGCCCGCGTGCAGCTCAAGGTCGACAGCGGCCTGTCGCGCGGCGGCTCGACCATCGAGCTGTGGCCCGGCCTGGTCGAGGCGGCGGCTGCGGCCGAGGAGTCCGGCGCCGCCCGCATCACCGGGATCTGGACCCACCCCGCCTGCGCCGACGAGCCGGACCACCCGGCCAACGACTTCCAGGAGCAGACCTTCCGCGCCGCCGTGCAGACCGCCCAGATGGTCGGGCTCGAGCCCGAGGTGGTGCACTTCGCCAACTCGGCGGCGGCGCTGCTGCGGCCGTCCGCCCGGTTCAGCCTGGTCCGCTGCGGCATCGCGTCGTACGGCCTCACGCCCGCCCCCGACGTCGCCTCCTCCGCCGACCTCGGCCTGGTGCCGGCGATGACGGTGCGCGGCCGGCTGGCCCTGGTCAAGCGCGTGCCGGAGGGCGCCGGCGTCTCCTACGGACACACGTACGTCACTCCGAAGGAGACGACCGTCGGCGTCGTGCCGATGGGGTACGGCGACGGCGTCCCGCGCCACGCCTCCTCCCGGGCGGAGGTCATGATCGCCGGCCGCCGCCGTCCCGTCCTCGGCCGCGTGTGCATGGACCAGATCGTGGTGGACCTCGGTGACGACGGCGTCGCGACCGGCGACGAGGTCGTGCTGTTCGGGAACGGCGCCGACGGCGGACCCACCGCGCAGGACTGGGCCGACGCGTGCGACACGATCAGCTACGAGATCGTGACGCGCATGGGCGCGCGCCAGCAGGGAAGGATGCGCCGGGTGCACGTCGACACGGACGTCGACACCGGCCGGACCGAAGCGAAGGAGGCCACCGCGTGAACAAGCGACGCCTGCTGGGGCTCGCCGGTGCCGGCGTGGCCGCCGTCGCGGCCGCGGTCACCACCGGTGTCGTCGTCGAGCGCCGGGTGGTCAAGGCCCGCCGCGCCGGCGCCCCGGGCGCCGACGAGCTCGGCGGCCTGCGCGGCACACCCGTCCGCGTCGAGGTCGAGGGCGACGTGACGCTGCACGCCGAGGTCGACGAGATCGCACCGTACGCCGAGGACGCCGAAGCGGTGCACGGGGCCGACGAGGCCACGCTGGTGTTCGTGCACGGCTACGCGTTGAACCTCGACTGCTGGCACTTCCAGCGCCTGGCGTTCCGCGGCAAGCGCCGCATGGTCTTCTACGACCAGCGCTCCCACGGCCGCTCCGACCGCTCGCACCGCGACCATGCCAACATCGACCAGCTCGGCCGCGACCTCAAGACGGTGATCGACCAGCTGGTGCCCACCGGCCCGATCGTGCTCGTCGGCCACTCGATGGGCGGCATGACGATCCTCGCGCTCGCCGAGCAGCACCCCGAGCTCTTCGGTGACCGCGTCGTCGGCGCCGCGCTGATCTCCACCACCGCAGGCGGGCTGCGGCCGCACCGGATCATCAGCACCTACATCCCCGACTCCGTCGGCAGCCTCGTCGGCCCGAGGCTCATCGCGGGTCTCGCCCGCGCGCCGGAGCTGGTCGACAGCGCGCGCCGCCGCGGCTCCAACATCGGCTTCCTCGTCACCGACACGTTCGCGTTCGGCGACGACGTACCCGCGTCGTACGTCGAGTTCGTCGACGAGATGCTCGCCGGGACACCGTTCGAGGTGCTCGCTGAGTTCTTCCCGCACCTGGCCGCGCTCGACAAGTTCTCCGTGCTCGCGCCGTTCGAGCGGATCCCGACCACCATCGTGTGCGGCACCAAGGACCTGCTCACGTCCGTCGGGCACAGCCGCAAGATGGCCAAGCGCATCAAGGGCGCCCGCCTCGTCGAGGCTCAGGGCGCCGGCCACATGGTCATCCTCGAGCGCGCCGAGCGGGTCAACGCCGCGCTCGAGGAGCTGCTCGCCGAGGCCGAGACGAAGGCAGGGCGCAAGGCGTCGTGATGGAGACCCAGGTGATCGGCCCTGAGGCGGCCGACGACGTCGTGACGGTCGTGCACGCGGGCTTCGGCGCGCGCGAGGTGCTCGACCCGCCCTCCTCCGCCCCCGACGAGACGACCGCGTCCGTCGCGACCGCGCTGGCCGAGCACGGCGGCGTGCTGGTCAGCTCCGAGCTCGGTCCCGTCGGGGCGCTGATCTTCGAGCCGCTCGACGACGACCACCGTGTCCTCGGGTTGCGTCGCGTCGCGGTGCACCCCGACGCGCAGGGCCGTGGCGTCGCCCGGGCTCTGGTCCGTCGCGCCGAACGTGAGGCGGCGGAGCGCGGGTACGTCGCCACCCGGGTGCTCGCGCGCGCCGAGCTGCCGCGCACGCAGCGGTTCTGGCAGCGGCTCGGGTACGTCGAGACCGGACGCGAGCACCCGATGGTCACGCTGATGAAGGTGCTCCCCGTGACGGTCGAGACCCGCTCCGGCGACGAGGCCCGGGCGCTCGGCGAGGCGCTGGCTCCGGCCTTGCAGGCGGGCGACCTGCTGATCCTCACCGGCGACCTCGGCGCAGGCAAGACGACGTTCACGCAGGGCATCGGCGCCGGCCTCGGCGTACGCGGCGACGTCACCTCGCCGACGTTCGTGATCTCCCGCGTGCACCCGTCGCTGGGCGACGGACCGCCGCTCGTGCACGTCGACGCCTACCGGCTCTCCGGTGGGTCGGGTGCCGGCGTGATCGACGAGCTCGACGACCTCGACCTCGACGCATCCCTCGACGAGGCCGTCACGGTCGTCGAGTGGGGCGAGGGCGTGGCCGAGGGGCTGGCCGACACCCGTCTCGAGGTGCGCATCAAGCGGGCCCGCGGCGACGAGGCCGAGGACAAGCGCACGGTGACGTTCGTGCCGGTCGGTGCCCGCTGGGTCGACGCCGACCTGCGAAAGCTGCTCACCGGCGCGCTCGCGTAGCCTCGGCACGTGCTGCTCGCCTTCGACACCGCCACGCCCGCCGTCACTGTGGCTCTGCACGACGGCGAGCGCGTCGTCGCGCACTCCACGACCGTCGACGCGCGCCGGCACGGCGAGCTGCTCGCGCCCACCATCCAGGCACTGCTCGACGAGGCGTGGATCCCGCGCCAGGACGTCACCGCGATCGCCGTCGGCGTCGGCCCCGGCCCGTTCACCGGCCTACGCGTCGGTCTGGTCACCGCGCGGATGCTCGCGAGAGTGCTCGAGATCCCGGTATACGGCGTGTGCACGCTCGACGTCGTCGCGGCGCAGGCCGTGGACGAGGGCGCGGTCGCAGGACCGTTCCGCGTAGCGACGGACGCGCGGCGCAAGGAGGTCTACTGGGCGTCGTACGACGAGGGCGGAGTCCGTCTCGACGGGCCGCACGTGGACCGGCCGGCCGACGTGCCCGGCGAAGGACCGGTCGTCGGGGCCGGGGCGCTGCTCTACTCCGACTCCTTCCCGCAAGCGACTGGACCCGAGCACCCCGACGCGCGCTGGCTGGCCCAGGTCGTGACCGACGAGCGCGCCGAGCTGCTCGACCCGGAGCCGATGTACCTGCGCCGCCCCGACGCCGCTACGCCCGGGAAGCGCAAGAAGGTCTCGTGACGATCAGGCCGGCGACGGGCGGCGACACCGCCGCGGTGGCCGCGCTCGACCGGCAGCTGTTCGGGGTCGACGGCTGGAGCGACGCCCAGGTCGAGGACGAGATCACCGGCGCGCACCGGGCCGCATGGGTGGACCATGACGACGAGGGCGTCACCGGCTACGTGCTGACGCGGACCGTCGGCGACGTCACTGACCTGCAGCGGATCGCCGTACGCCCCGACCGTCGCCGCGCCGGCCTGGCCCACGCGCTGCTGGCAGCCGCCCTGGAGCGCGCGGGAGCCGAGGGCGCCGAGCGGATGTTGCTCGAGGTCAGCGCCGGGAACGCGGGGGCGCGGGCGTTCTATGCCGCCGAGGGGTTCGTGGAGATCGACCGTCGCCGGCGCTACTACCGCGACGGCTCCGACGCCGTGGTGATGGCGCGCGAGACGTCCGTCTAGTCATTCCTGACTAGGCGAAGCCACCCGAACGGACCAATAACCCGGACCGCAGCGGCTCGTTGCATACTCGGGAAGGGAGGTCTCGGGATGAACGACGCACTCGATGTGCCGCTGGAGGACGACGAGCTCTCCGAGGAGATCACGCTGACCGCCGAGCTGATGGCGGCCGCGGTGGGAGTCCCCTCGCCGCGACTGGGCCAGGACCGGATCGATGCGATCCTCCTGGGTCGGACACAATGAGGCGGTGACCGACCAGCCCCTCGTCCTCGGCATCGAGACCTCCTGCGACGAGACGGGCGTGGGGCTCGTTCGAGGCCACACGCTCCTCGCGGACGCGGTCGCGTCGTCCATCGACGAGCACGCCCGCTTCGGCGGCGTCGTGCCCGAGGTCGCCTCGCGCGCGCACCTCGAGGCGATGGTCCCGACCGTCGAGCGCGCCTGCGAGACGGCCGGGGTGAAGCTGCACGAGATCGACGCGATCGCGGTGACGAGCGGCCCTGGACTGGCCGGCGCGCTGCTCGTCGGTGTCGCCGCCGCCAAAGCCATGGCGATCGGGCTCGGCAAGCCGTTGTACGGCGTGAACCACCTCGCCGCGCACGTCGCCGTCGACCAGCTCGAGCACGGCCCGCTGCCCGAGCCGTGCGTCGCGCTGCTGGTCAGCGGCGGCCACTCGTCCCTGCTGCGGGTCAGCGACGTCACCGCCGACGTCGTACCCCTGGGGCAGACGATCGACGACGCCGCCGGCGAGGCGTTCGACAAGGTCGCCCGGCTGCTCGGGCTGCCGTTCCCCGGCGGTCCGCACATCGACCGCGAGGCACGGTCCGGGTCGTCCGTAGCGATCGACTTCCCCCGCGGCCTGACCTCGCGACGGGACCTCGAGCGGCACCGGTTCGACTTCTCGTTCTCCGGGCTCAAGACGGCCGTCGCGCGCTGGGTCGAGGCGCGCGAAGCCGCCGGCGAGCCGGTGCCGGTCGCGGACGTCGCCGCGTCGTTCCAGGAGGCCGTCTGCGACGTGCTGACGCGCAAGGCCATCGACGCGGCCGCCGCCGACGGGATCCAGGACATCCTCGTCGGCGGCGGCGTGGCCGCCAACTCCCGGCTCAGGCAGATGGCCGAGGAGCGGGCGGCCGCTCGGGGGATCCGGGTGCGGGTGCCGCGGCCCGGGCTCTGCACCGACAACGGCGCGATGGTGGCGGCGCTCGGGGCCGAGATGGTGAGCCGCGGGCATCAGCCGTCGATGCTGGACCTGCCCGCGGACTCCTCCATGCCGGTGACGCTCGTCAGGGTGTGATCTGCAGCTGCCACGGCGATGAGTCGCCACCGTCGTGTGACGGGTCGAGCGCCTTCTCCGCGGAGCCGTCGGGGCGAAGGCGCAGCAGGTACCACGTGTCACCCTGCCGCACCGGGACGAGCGCGGTCGACTTCGACTCCCACACCGCGGTCTGCATGTACGCCAGGCGGCCGGACACGGTGAACTCGGCCACGACCTCGCCGTTCTCGGCGTCGAGCATGGTGACGCCGTTGCTGCCGAGGCCGTCGGACTGCGGGTCGACGCCGAGGACGTACCTGCCGTCCGGGCTGAACCGCTCGAGCCGGTAGTCGCAGGTCTCCCACTCGACCTTGTCGGTCGCGACCTTCACGACGGCGGCGCAGTACTCGCCCTTCAGGTCGTCGATCTTCGACATGCCGGAGACCACGCCCGTCACGTCGTTGGCGCCGCGCACGTCGATCACGGACTTGAGCTCGCGGGGCTCCTCGCCGGAGAGCCAGTCCGCGACGTACGGCTTCTGGGTCGCGCCCTTGTTGCCGATGACGGTCAAGTCGTACGCGACCGTCTCGGGTCCGACGAAGCCGGCGATGTCCAGGGTGCCGTCGAGGGCCACGACGTTGCTCGTCCAGCCTTCGTCCAGGTCGGCGCCCTCGCGCCACAGCTGGAGGTCGACGCCGCCGTTCGCGGCCAGCCACGTGGCGAGCCGAGAGCCGTCGGACGAGATGGCGCCCGACATGCCGTCCCAGGGACCCTGGACCGTCTCGCCCCGGCCGTCGACGATCGTCGTCGTGCCGAACTCGCCCTCAGTGCCGTTGAACCCCATCACGCCGTGGCCGTACGGCAGCAGGTAGGTGTACTGCGCCGGCAGCTCCACCGTGGAGCCGTCGATCCGGTGCAGGGTGGTGCCGGTCTGGAACAGGAGCGCCGGGTCCTCGCCGCGACGAGCCTTGGCGGCATCGATCTCCACCGGCCCCTGGGGGGTGGGGGTGACCGGACCCGACGCGTCGGTCGTCGGCGAGGGGGCCCGCGTGGCGACGGGCGGCTGCTGCCCGCGGTCGACGCTGTCGAGGTTGATCCCCATCGGTACCGCGACGGCCAGTGCTACCGCGGCGACGGCGATGCCGCTCGCGGCGCGGCGCCGGCGCCGGATGCCGCGGGCGCGGCCCTTGACGTCCTCGAGCGCCAGGTGCGTGCCGGTCATGTCCTCGGACCGCTCGCGCAGGGCGCGGGTGAGCTCGTCGGTGTCGTGGTTGCTCATCGCTCCTCCTCAGTCGCGTGCGCTGCGTCCTGGGCGAGCACGGGGTTCTCGTGGACCCGGGACCGCATGGCGGCCAGGGCCCGGCTGGCTTGGGACTTCACGGTGCCGACGGAGACGCCGAGGGTCTCGGCGATCTCGGCCTCGGAGAGGTCCTCGTAGTAACGGAGCACGATCACCGCACGCTGCCTGCGCGGCAGCGTCTGCACGAACTCCCACAGCGCGTCGCGCTGCCCTTCGTCGTGCTCGTGCGTGACCGTCCGGTCGTCCGGAAGGGTGTCGGTGGACAGCTCGCGCTTCTTCCACGCGCGCCGCCACAAGGAGTTGTGCTCGTTGACGATGATCCGGCGGACGTAGCCGTCGAGCATGTGCCGGTCGTGCACCCTGTCCCACGACAGGTACAGCTTGGCGAGGGCGGTCTGCACCAGGTCCTCGGCCGTGTGCCGGTCGCCGCTGATGAGGTACGCCGTCCGCAGCAGGCTGGGCTGCCGAGCGGCCATGTAGGCCTCGAACTCGGCGTCCTTGTCCTGCTGCGCCTGCGCTTTCACGCGCGATCCGACCCCCGGCTCGACTGCGAGCTGCATCCGTCTTCACCATCCTTCCGTGCTTCTCGCCACCAGGACGCGATTCGCGGCAAGGAGGTTGCATCCGCGTGTCGGCGGCCGGCGTACGGCGGCTGGCTAGGGTGACGACGACTGTCGGCTCAGAACGAGCTCACAACGAGGAGGTCGCATGCAGCAGGTCCGTGGCGTGGTCGCGCGGGGCAAGGGTCAGCCGGTGTCACTCGAGACCGTGCTGGTGCCGGACCCGGGTCCGGGGGAGGCCGTGGTGCAGGTGCAGGCCTGCGGGGTCTGCCACACCGACCTGCACTACCGCGAGGGCGGGATCAACGACGACTTCCCGTTCCTGCTCGGGCACGAGGCCGCCGGCGTGGTCGAGTCTGTCGGGGAGGGCGTCACCGAGGTGGCTCCCGGTGACTTCGTGGTGCTCAACTGGCGCGCGGTCTGCGGTCAGTGCCGGGCGTGCCTGCGCGGCGAGCCGTGGTACTGCTTCGCCACCTTCAACGCCACCCAGAAGATGACGCTCGAGGACGGCACCGAGCTGTCCCCGGCGCTGGGCATCGGCGCGTTCGCCGACAAGACGCTCGTGCACGCCGGCCAGTGCACCAAGGTCGACCCCGCGGCGCGGCCGGCCGCCGTCGGCCTGCTCGGCTGCGGCGTGATGGCCGGGCTGGGCGCCGCGATCAACACCGGCGGCGTGACCCGTGGCAAGTCCGTCGCGGTGATCGGCTGCGGCGGGGTCGGCGCGGCGGCGATCGCGGGCTCCCGTCTGGCGGGGGCGGCGAAGATCATCGGCGTCGACATCGACGACCGCAAGCTCGAGAAGGCCACGGCGGTCGGCGCCACCCACACGATCAACAGCAGCGGCACCGACCCGGTCGAGGCGATCCAGGAGCTCACCGGGGGCTTCGGCGCCGACGTGGTGATCGACGCCGTCGGCCGGCCCGAGACCTGGAAGCAGGCGTTCTACGCCCGCGACCTCGCCGGCACGGTCGTGCTCGTCGGCGTACCCACTCCCGACATGCGGATCCCCGACATCCCGCTGATCGACGTGTTCGGCCGCGGCGGCGCGCTCAAGTCCAGCTGGTACGGCGACTGCCTGCCGTCGCGGGACTTCCCGATGCTGGTGGACCTGTACCAGCAGGGCCGGCTCGACCTCGACGCGTTCGTGTCCGAGGAGATCGGGATCGGCGACGTGGAGGCGGCGTTCGAGCGGATGCACCACGGCGACGTACTCCGCTCGGTGGTGGTCTTCTGATGTCTGTTCGCGTTGACCACGGTGTCACCAGCGGCACCTTCAGCCTCGACGGCGAGACATTCGACGTCGACAACAACGTCTGGGTCGTCGGCGACGACGAGGAGTGCGTGGTCATCGACGCCCCGCACGACGTCGACGCGATCATGAGCGTCGTCGGGGACCGGCGGGTCAAGGCGATCCTGCTGACGCACGCCCACGACGACCACGTCCGGGTCGCGCCGGCGCTGCGCGAGCGGGTCACCGCGCCGCTGATGCTGCACCCGGACGACAAGCCGCTGTGGGAGCTCACCCACACCGACGAGCTCTGGGACGTCGACCTCGCCGACGGCACGACCATCGACGTCGCCGGCACCACGCTGCGCACGCTCCACACCCCGGGCCACGCGCCCGGCGCGGTCTGCTTCCACGCGCCCGACCTGGGCTGCGTGTTCACCGGCGACACGCTGTTCAACGGCGGTCCGGGCGCCACCGGGCGGTCCTACTCGGACAAGCCGACCCTGGTCGCCAGCATCCAAGCCCGGCTGTTCGAGCTGCCCGACGACACCGTCGTGCACACCGGGCACGGCGACGACACGACGATCGGCGCGGAGCGTGAGCGCGGTCTCGGCTGAGCCCCGTGTGACCGGGCGGCCCTCCGGGTAAGGGTCACGGGTGACCGCGACCTACCGACTCCAGCTGCACGCCGGCTTCACGTTCGCCGACGCCGAGCGGGTCGTGCCCTACGTGTCCCGGCTGGGCGTCACGCACCTGTATCTCTCGCCCGTCCTGCAGGCGGTCAGCGGCTCGATGCACGGGTACGACGTCGTCGACCACACCCGGGTCAACGAGGAGCTCGGCGGCCAGGACGGCCTCGAGCGGCTCGCCGCGACCGCCCGCGAGCACGGGCTCGGCATCGTGGTCGACGTCGTGCCCAACCACATGGCGCTCGTCGCGCCGCTGCACCTGAACAAGCCGCTGTGGCACGTGCTCGCCGAGGGGCCCGAGTCGCCGTACGCCTCCTGGTTCGACGTCGACTGGGACGCCCTCGACGGCCGCTTCGGCCTGCCGGTGCTGTGGGAGGGCCTCGAGGAGACCCTCGCCTCCGGGCGGCTCCGGCTCGACGAGCTCGACGGGCGGCCGGTGATCCGGCACGAGGACCACGTGTTCCCCGTCGCCGAGGGCACCGAGGGGGATGACGTGCGGGACGTCCTCGGCCGGCAGCACTACGTCCTCGCGGGCTGGCGCGAGAAGGACCGGGTGCTGAACTACCGCCGGTTCTTCGACATCGACGGCCTGATCGGCGTGCGGGTCGAGGAGCCGGAGATCTTCGAGGCCACCCACCGCGTGCTGCTCGACCTCAACCACCGGGGTGTCGTCGAGGGGTTCCGGATCGACCACCCCGACGGGCTGGCCGACCCGGAGGGCTACCTGCGCATGCTGCGTCGGGCGACGCGGGTGGGCACCGCGATCTGGGTCGAGAAGATCCTTGAGCCGAGCGAGCACCTGCCGGACAGCTGGATGTGCGACGGGACCACCGGGTACGACGCGCTCCGGGCCGTGACCGCCGCGCTTGTCGACCCGACCACCGCGCCGCTCCTGACGGAGGCATGGCGCAGCGTCGGCGGCGGCGACTCCTTCGAGGCGGTCGTCGACGCGTCCAAGCGCGAGGTGGTGTCGACCGTCCTGGTCCCGGAGCGGGACCGGCTGGTACGTCGGGCCGTCGAGTTCGTCGACGGCGCCGACCGCGCGCGGCTGACGGCGGCGGTGACCGAGCTGCTGGTGGCCGGCGACGTCTACCGCGCCTACGCCCGGCCCGGCCGCCCCGCCGAGGGCGAGGCGGTCGAGGTGCTGCGGCACGCCCGGGACCGGGCCGTCGCCGCGCGCGAGGACCTCGCCGACCTCCTCGACCGGCTGGTCGACGTCGCGGCGAAGCCGTCCCCGTCGTCGCCGGCCGAGTGCGACTTCGCCGTACGCCTCCAGCAGACCTGGGGCCCGGTGATGGCGAAGGCCGTCGAGGACACCGCCTTCTACCGCTGGCACCTGCTCACCGCGCTGAATGAGGTCGGCGGCGACCCGACGCTGGTCGAGACCGCCGGACCCGAGCTGCTGCACGTGTGGGCGGGCGAGCAGCAGTCGCGCTGGCCGCTCGGCATGACCACCTTGTCCACGCACGACACCAAGCGCAGCGAGGACGTCCGTGCCCGGCTGCTCGCGCTGGCCGGCGACGCCGAGTCGTGGGCGCTGTGCACCGAGGCGTTCGCCGAGGCCGCCGACGAGCACGGTGTCGACCGCGCCACGGCGCACCTGCTCTGGCAGACGCTCGCGGGGGTTGGCGACATCAGCGGCGACCGGCTCGCGACGTACATCGGCAAGGCCGTGCGCGAGGCCAAGCTGCACACCGCCTGGATCGACGGGGACGCCGACTACGAGAAGCGCGTGCTCGACCTGGCCGAGCACGCCCGCACGCACGGCCGGCTGCGCGCGCTCGTCGACACCGCCATCGAGCACAACCGCGAGGGGATCCGGGCGATGGTGCTGGGCCAGAAGCTGCTGCAGCTCACGATCCCCGGCGTGCCGGACACCTACCAGGGCTGCGAGCTGGTCAGCCTCGCGCTGGTCGACCCCGACAACCGGCACCCGGTCGACTACGACGCGCGCGAACGTCGGCTCGACGCGCTGCGCGGCGAGGACCCGCGCCCCGCCGACCTCGACGACGAGAAGCTGCTGCTGACGCACCGGACCCTGCAGCTGCGCAAGGAGCTGCGGCACTGCTTCGGCGACACCGGCGCGTACCACCCGGTGGTGTCCTCGACGCGGCACGCCGTCGGGTTCACCCGCGGAGAGGAGGTCGCCGTGCTCGTGACTCGCGCGCCCGCGCGGCTCGAGGCGGGCGGCGGCTGGGGCGACCACACGGTCACGCTGCCGGCCGGGCTGTGGCGCGATGAGCTCACCGAGACCCTGCACGAGGGCGGCGCCGTGCGGTGCGACGAGGTCTTCGCGTCGATGCCGGTCGCGCTGCTGCGGCGGGTGCACATCTGATGGCCGCGCGCACGGTGCGGGTCTGGGCCCCGCGCGCGTCCCGCGTCGACCTGGTGGTGGAGAACGCCACGATCCCGATGCGGCGCGAGGACGACGACTTCGTCGCGACGGTCGACGCCGAGGACGGCGACCGCTACGGGTTCTCGCTCGACGGGGGTGAGGTGCTGCCGGACCCGCGCGGCCTGCGGATGCCGGACGGGCACGACGGACGCTCGGCCTTCTACGACCCGTCGTCGTTCGTGTGGACCGACCGCGACTGGGTCGGCGCGCCGCTCGAGGGCGCGGTGATCTACGAGATGCACGTCGGGACGTTCACGCCCGAAGGCACGCTCGACGCCGCGATCGAGCGACTGGACCACCTCGTCGACCTCGGCGTCACGGTGGTGGAGTTGCTGCCCGTCGCGCCGTTCCCGGGACGGCACGGCTGGGGGTACGACGGGATCGCGCCGTACGCCGTGCACGAGCCGTACGGGGGTCCGGAGGCGCTGCAGCGGTTCGTCGACGCGGCCCACGCCCGAGGGCTGGGCGTGTGCCTCGACGTCGTCTACAACCACCTGGGCCCGGACGGGAACCGGCTGGCGGAGTTCGGGCCGTACCTCACCGACGCGCACGCGACGCCCTGGGGCGACGCGATCAACCTCGACGTGCCCGGCTGCGACCCGGTGCGGCGGTGGGTGCTCGACAACGCGCGACAGTGGTTCGTGGACTTCCACGTCGACGGTCTGCGGCTGGACGCGGTGCACGAGCTGCACGACCGCGGTGCGCTGCACATCCTCGAGGAGATGGCGCGCGAGACCGACGAGCTCGCCGCTGCTCTCGGCCGGCCGGTGTGGCTGGTCGCCGAGTCGGACCGCAACGACCCCGGCACGGTGACGCCGCGCGGTCCCGGCGAGCAGGTCGGCGGGCTCGGCGTGCACGGGCAGTGGGCCGACGACGTGCACCACGCGCTGCACGTCGCGCTGACCGGCGAGACGCAGGGCTACTACGCCGACTTCGCGGACCCCTCGGCGCTCGGCTTCGTGCTCGGACGGTCGCCGTTCTTCCACGCCGGCACCTGGTCGTCGTTCCGCGGCCGGGTGCACGGGCGACCGGTCGACCCCGCCGTACCGGCGTGGCGGTTCGTCGCCTCCCTGCAGACCCACGACCAGGTCGGCAACCGCGCCGTCGGCGACCGGCTGTCCGCGTCACTGACGCCGGAGCGGCTCGCGTGCGGGGCGGCACTGCTGCTGACCGCGCCGTGGACGCCGATGCTGTTCATGGGGGAGGAGTGGGGCGCGACGACGCCGTGGATGTTCTTCACCGACCACACCAACCCCGACATCGCCGAGGCGACGCGGCACGGGCGCAAGGCGGAGTTCGGCGCGCACGGCTGGGACGAGGCCGACGTGCCCGACCCGCAGGACCCCGCGACGTTCGAGCGGTCGCGCCTCGACTGGGCCGAGGTACAGAAGGAGCCGCACGCGCGGCTGCTGCGCTGGTACCGCGACCTGCTCCACCTGCGCCGCAGCACCCCCGACCTGCGCGCCGCCGACCTCGCCGCCGCGGACGTCTCGTGGGACCAGCGCGCCGGCCGGCTCGTCTCCCGCCGCGGCTCGCACGTCGTGCTCGTCAACCTCGGGTCCCAGCCGTTCGGTCACGACGGTGTCCGCGAGGTCGTGCTGTCCTGGGACGACTCCGTGCAGGTCGACTCCGGCGCCGTCGTCGTACCCCCGCAGAGCGCGGTCATCGCCCTCTCGTCCTGACGTCCGCCGCCGACCCGGCTCGAACCTCCCGCCCGGCCGCGCCGACCCGGCTCGAACCGCCCTCTCAGACATGCCGAGTCGGCGCGTCTTGCCCTCTCGGCTAGGGGCGGACGAGCGCGGTCGACCACTCGACGTGGCGGAGGCCGCAGGACTCGTAGGCGGCGACGGCGGCGGTGTTGGACGCCGGGGTCGCCACCCTGACGGCGCTCGCGCCGGCGCGGGCGAGGGCGGCCATCACGCCCAGGTTGGCGCGCGTGCCGTAGCCCTGGCGCCGGTGGTCGGCGTGCGTGCCGACCGGCTCGAGGATCGCGCAGCGACCCGGGCCGGCGAACCAGCCGGTCGCGGCGGCAGCCGGCTGACCGTCCGGCGTCCAGGTGACCATCTCGAAGCGAGGGTCGTACGTCGGCCCCGTCGTCATCTGGTGCCACCGCTCGGCGGTGAACGTCGAGCCGGGAGCGAACGCCGAGCGCTGCACCGCCACGCGCGCGGCCACCTCGGCCTCGCCGTCGAGAGGTCGGGTGTCGGGGTCGGCGCGGGTGGCGTCCGCCTCGGTGAGCTCGCGGTGGAGCAGCACCCACGGGTCCGGGTCGACGGTCCAGCCGCGGCCGACGAGCAGGCGCCGTACAGCGGTCCCGCCGAGGGCGTCGACGTACCTGAAGCCGACGAAGCAGTCCGCCAGTGCCTCGGCCAGCTCGTGGTCACGGTCCAGGTCGGGGTCGACCGCCGTGCGCAGCACCTCGCCCTCGGCGAGCGCGACGGCAACAGGCCGGCCGTCGCGCTCCCAGAGCAGGAAGGCGTCCTCGACCTGGGTGTCGTCGAGGCGCAGGTGCCAGCCGATGTCGCCGGAGTGGACCTGGTCGAGGAGCGGGGCGCGCCCGGTCCAGGTGTCGAGCGGGCTCACCAGTTCGCGCGCCAGGGCACGGCCGCCGCGGCGCAGCGTGATCGTCATGACAGCACACGCTAGGGACGGGTTCTGGGAGTCCCAACCGATTTGTTGGGGCCGCGCGCACACTGGCAAGGTGCGGGCGATGCGTGCTCGGGGACCTCTGTCGGCGGTGGTGGCCGCCCTGCTCGTGCTGCCCGGATGTACGTCGACGAACGACGGTGACGACGTCGACCGCGCGCAGCTGACCGCCGAGGACCTCGCCGACCAGGCCGGCCCCCGCGCGTGGGGCGCCGCGCCGGCACCCAGCGACCAGGACCGCGAGGAGCCGCTGCCGATCCGCACCGGCTGGGGCCCGTCGGCCGACGAGATCGAGCGAGCGCGCGAGATGGTCGCGGACATGTCGCTGAAGCAGCGGGCCGGACAGGTGATCGTCGCCCGTTACAGCGGTACGGCGGCGCCGACGAAGCTCGTCAACGGGCTGCACCTCGGCGGTGTCGTGGTGTTCAGCGACAACATCACCAGCGCCGCGCAGATCAAGAAGGCCAACCGCGCCCTGCAGCGGTCCGCGAAGGCCGCCGGCCGGCGGTTCCCGGTGACCGTGGCGGTCGACCAGGAGGGCGGGATCGTCGAGCGGTTCACCGGCGGCACCCGGTTCCCGTCGTTCATGACCGCCGGGGCCGCGGACGACACCGGGCTGACCGGGGCTGCCGCGGCGGCGTCCGGGAGCGAGCTCGCCGGGCTGGGCTTCACCACCGACTACGCGCCGGTCGCCGACGTGACGGTCGGCGCGGCCGACGCGGCGATCGGCTCGCGCTCGGCCGGCTCCCGCCCCCGAATGGTGGCGGAGCACGTGGTCGCGTCCGCACGTGGCTACGAGTCGCGCGGCGTCGTACCGGTCCTCAAGCACTTCCCCGGCCACGGCTCACTGACCACCGACAGCCACCTCGCGCTGCCGGTGCAGCGTCGGTCCGTGGCCGAGCTGGAGCGCACCGACTACGTGCCGTTCCGTGCCGCGATCGAGGCGGGTCTCCCGGCCATGATGGTCGGGCACGTCGACGTACGAAAGGTCGACCCGGGCACTCCGTCCTCCCTGTCCCGCAAGGTGATCACCGGCCAGCTGCGCGAGCGGCTCGGATTCGAGGGGCTCGTCGTCACCGACGCGCTGAACATGCAGGCGGTCGCCGACCGCTACGGCTCGGCGCGCGCGGCCGTACACGCGCTCGGGGCCGGGGCCGACGTCGTGCTCATGCCGCCATCCGCGCGGGAGGCCCGCGACGGCATCGTCCGCGCCGTGCGCGAGGGCCGGCTGAGCTCCGAGCGCCTGATCCAGGCCGCGACCCGGCACGTCGCACTGTTGCTGCACCAGAAGGCGGAGACGAAGCCCAAGCCGGCCGGCTCGAGCCGTGCGGTCTCGGCCCGCTGGTCGGCAGCCGCGATCACCTCCGTGGCCGGCCCCTGTGACGGCCGGCTCGTCGGGCGCCGGATCCGCCTGGCCGGCGACGCGGCCGGCCTGCTGCGCCCATACCTCGCCCGCGCCGGGGTCCAGGTCGTCACCAAGCCGGCCCCGAAGGCGAACAAGAAGGCCCGGAAGAGGTGGGCGGCGACGCCGGTCGTCCGCGTCCTCGGGTACGGCGACCCGGCGGGACCCGGCGACGTGGTCGTGGCGCTCGACCGGCCGTACGTGCTGGGCGCCAGCCGGGCCAGGGTCAAGCTCGCGACGTACGGCTCAACGCCCGGCGCGCTGGCGGCGGTGACGAACGTGCTGCTCGGCAAGGCCGACGCCCCGGGCGAGCTGCCCGTCCAGGTCCGCGGGGTCGCCCGGACCGGCTGCTGAACGGCGGCGAGCAACGATTCGTCTGCGACTCGCCCGTGTGATTCACCCCGTAGATCGCAGACGAATCGTTGTCACAGGTCGTAGTTCAGGACCAGCTCGTAGCCGTCGTCGCTGTGGCCGGAGATGTCGATCTCGCCCTCGCCGCGGAGGGTCTCGAGACCGCCGGTGCCGAGGCCGGGGACGACCTCGAGCGTGGCGCGGACGGAGCCGGCGTCCTGCCAGCCGGTCGACCGCAGCACGAACGAGCCGTCGTGGCCGTCGATGCTGCCGGTGATCTGCTCGAAGCCCATGAACGGGGCGCCGTCGGGCTTGTAGGCGATGAACGCGGTCGACAGCGAGCGGCCCTCGATGTCGCCGGTGTAGTCGTAGACGCAGCGCGTGGTGGTCCAGCCGCGGTTCGGGTAGTACATGTCGCCCGCCTTCGTGCCGGCCTCCTCGCCGTCGAGGTCGACGACGACGTCCTCGTCCCAGGAGGAGACCGTGAAGCGGGCCTTGGCGGTGCGTGAGTAGGTCATGGCCACGACGCTAAGGACGACGCGACCCTCCGCGATTGAAGGAACGCGACATACCCTGGCCGCTGTGTCCGGACCCGCCGACCTCGAGTCGACCGAGATGCCGCGCGGACGGCCCGAGGCGATCGTCCGCCCGACCGAGGCCGCCCGGCACATCGACCTGCGGCGCGTTCCGGCGAGCGTGCGGTGGGCCGGACTCGTGGACTACCACTGGTACGTCGGGTGGGACCTGGTCACGCCGCACGACCAGCAGGTCGTGCCGCAGCCGCGCGTGCACATCGCCGCCGAGCACGGCCGATTGCTGGTGCACGGCCTGACCCGCAAGCCGTTCGAGCGCCACCTGGTCGGCCGCGGCCACGCGCTGGGGACGGCGTTCCACCCCGGTGGGTTCCGGCCGCTGCTGCGCCGGCCGGTGAGCACGATCGCGGACACCGTCGTACCAGCCGGAGACGTGTGGGGCGTCGACGACCGCCCGGCCGCCGTGGCGATCCTCGGCACCGAGGACGTCGACGCGATGGTGGTCGCGATGGAGGGCTACCTCGACGAGGTCGGCGCCGACAGCGACCCGACCGTCGACGAGGTCCGGGCGCTGGTCGACCTCGCCGAGCGCGACCACGACATCACCCGCGCCGAGCACCTGGCCGACCGCGCGGCGATGAGCCTGCGGTCGCTGCAGCGGCTGTTCGGGGAGTACGTCGGCATCGGGCCCAAGTGGGTCATCTCGCGGTTCCGCATCCTCGAGGCCGCCGCCGTCGCCCACCGGGGCGAACCGGTCGACTGGGCGGCGCTCGCGGTCGAGCTCGGCTTCGCCGACCAGGCGCACCTGACCCGCACGTTCACCGCGGTGGTCGGCACGCCGCCCGAGACCTACCGACGGGAGGCCTGACATGGACCACGACGACGTACGCAAGCTCGCGCTCGGCCTCGACGGCACCGAGGAGCGCGACCACCACGGCTTCCCGTCGTTCCGCACCAAGCGCCGCATCTTCGCGACCCTCCCTGACGAGACCCACCTCCACCTGATGCTGGTCGAGGAGGAGATCCGCGCCGCCGTCGCCGAGTGGGCGGACTGGGCCGAGGAGAAGTGGTGGGGCAAGCGCCTCGCCGCGCTCCGCGTCGACCTCACCCGCTGCGACGAGGACGTGGTCGCCGAGCTCCTCGAGGACGCATGGCGCGCCAACCTGTGAGAGAGCGCGCCCTGGTCCTCGGCGGCGGTGGTTCCGCCGGCCATGCGTGGCTGATCGGCGTCCTGGCCGGGCTGGCCGACGGCGGGTTGGACGTGACCGACGCCGACCTGGTCGTCGGTACGTCGGCCGGCGCGACGGCCGCGGCGCAGGTGCTGAGCACGAGCCCGACGGAGCTGTACACCGCCGTCCTGGACGCGCCGGTCCCACCGCGCAGAAGCGCGGGCCGGCCGTCGGTCGACCACCTGGCACGCACTGGCCGGATCATCGCGGCCGCCACGGACCCGGCCGACATGCGGCGCCGGCTCGGTGCGGCGGCCCTCGATCTCGAGGAGGAGTCGGGCGGCTCGTGGACGGAACGGTGGCGGTCGATCGTGAGCACACGGCTGCCGGGCCCGGACTGGCCGGATCGCAAGCTGCGCGTCACGGCCGTCGACGCCCGGACCGGCGAGGGGGTGGTGCTCGAACGGGACAGCGGGCTCGACCTCGTCGACGCGGTGGCCGCCAGCACCTCCAGCGGGATGCCGTACGCCGTCGGAGACGACCGCTACCTCGACGGCGGCTACCGGCGCAACGAGAACGCCGACCTCGCTGCTGGCTACGAGCGGGTGCTGGTGCTGTCGCCTCTCGGTGGCCGGACGCGCACGCCGCTCGCCTGGGGCCAGCACCTCGCCGCCCAGGTCGACGAGCTCCGCGGGGGCGGCAGCCGGGTGGAGACCGTCGTACCGGACCGCGCCGCGCTCAACGCCTTCGGCGACGACCTGATGGACCCGGCCACGCGCCCTCCCGCCGCCCGCGCCGGCCACGCCCAGGGCCGCGGCCTGGCCGCGCGGCTCAGCGCTCTGTGGCGTTAGCGGGTCCGAACGGCCGCACCAGCAATGTCGTGGCCTCGCCGTTCACCCGCGTCATCACCAGCGTCGCCTCGTCGTCACCGACCAGCGAGAGCCGCTTGCGCAGCTCCTCGGGCACGACGTCGACGCCACGCTTCTTGATCGTGACCTTGCCGATCCCACGCTGGCGCAGGGCAGCCTTGAGCTGCTTCTCCTTGAACGGCAGCTCGGCCAGCACCTCGTAGGACCGCGCGAACGGCGTCGTGAACGACTCGTCGCTGGTGACGTAGGCGATGTGCGGGTCGAGCAGACCGCCGTGCACCCCGGCCGCCACCGCCGTGACCAGCCCGGCCCGGATGACCGCGCCGTCCGGCTCGTAGAGGAACCGTCCGACCGGGCGCAGGTGCTGCTCGCCGGGGTCGTCCTCGTCGGTGATCGTGGCCAGGCCCGACGCGCGGATCACCGTTGCGCGCCGCCGCACCGTGGCCAGCGCGGGCGACCAGAGCGAGGCCTCCTTGACCTCGCCCTCCTCGCTGACGAACTCCGCCTCCACGCCCTCGGGCACGAGCGCATGCGGGATCCCGGGAGCCACCTTCACGCACGACGGCCGTCGGAGCAGCGCCTCGACGAACGTCCACGGCGGCGACCAGCCGTCGACGTCGAAGACCCGTCCGGCGGAGGTACGGCGGGCCGGGTCGGCGAAGACCAGGCCGAAGCCGGAGGTGTCCAGCGACTCGGCCTCGGCGACCTGCACGGCCCCGCCGAGACCAAGCGCGTCGAGGTTCGCGCGGGCCACCTCGACGCGCAGCTCGTCGCGGTCGATGCCCGCGGCGGTGAGCCCGGCGCGCGCGAAGGCCACCAGGTCGCCGCCGATGCCGCAGCCGATGTCGAGCACCGCACCGGGGTCGGCCATGGCGACCCGGGCGGCCCGGTGCTCGGCGACCCGGCGGCGGGTGGCCTGCTCGAGTCCGTCGGGGGTGAAGTACATCCGCATCGCGTCCTCGCCCAGCTTGGCCACGGCCCGCCGGCGCAGCTCGACCTGGGTGAGAGCCGCGGAGGCCACGTCGGCGTCGACGCCCGGCTGCTTGCGCAGCAGCGTCACCGTGCGCAGGGCGTCGCCTCCGGTGGCGTCGTACAGCTCCGCCGCGCGGGCGAGGAGGGCCTGTCCCGCCGGGGTCAGCAGGGCGCGGAACGCGGCGAGGTCCATGCCCGTCATCCTGCCAGCGGGCCCCGCCTGGCACTCGACTTGACCGAGTGCTAACACCGGAATAGATTCGCGTTAGCACTCTCCGTGTGAGTGTGCCAGATCAGGGCTCAGTGCGATCCCCGCGACGGCGCTCGTGAGCCCCGAACCCCCAACCGTCTCTGCGATTCAAACGGGAAAGTGGAGGTCGACACCGTGTCGGTCAACATCAAGCCGCTCGAGGACCGGATCGTCGTGAAGCCTCTCGACGCCGAGCAGACCACGGCTTCCGGCCTGGTCATTCCGGACACCGCCAAGGAGAAGCCCCAGGAGGGCGAGGTCCTCGCGATCGGTCCGGGCCGTATCGACGACAACGGCAACCGCGTTCCGCTCGACGTGAACATCGGCGACAAGGTCATCTACAGCAAGTACGGCGGCACCGAGGTCAAGTACTCCGGCGAGGAGTACCTCATTCTCTCGGCCCGCGACGTGCTGGCCGTCATCGCCTGATCTGCTCGTCAGCACAGCAACACACGCGAATCAGCCCCGGCTGGCCTGACCGAACTGGCCGGACGGGGCTGAGTCGCTTCCCGCACCAGCTCAGCGAGCGAGTCAGCCGCTGAGCCTCAGCATCCCCGACAGAAGGAGCATCCGCCCGATGCCGAAGATCCTGGAGTTCGACGAGAACGCACGCCGTTCTCTCGAGCGCGGCGTGGACCACCTGGCCAACGCGGTCAAGGTGACGCTCGGCCCCAAGGGCCGCTACGTCGTCCTCGACAAGAAGTGGGGCGCCCCCACGATCACCAACGACGGCGTGACCGTCGCCCGTGAG
>NZ_CAMPGZ010000057.1 GCF_946885725.1 uncultured Nocardioides sp. | reverse complement strand
CCGGCCCTCGTGGTGGCCGCCCTGGCCGCCCTCGCGCTCGTCGTCCCTGTCGGCCCCACGCACCCGCGTGCGGTCGCGACGCCGGGCGCCCGCACGGCCGCCCTCGGCGCGCACAACGACACCAGCACGCCGTTCAACCTCGTCTCGGTCCCGGCGCTGACCAAGCACCGGTACGACGGCCGCGCGCTGCGACTGGACCGCGTGATCACGAAGACCCTGGCCTTCACCCGGTACGCCGTCAGCTACCGCAGCGGCGACCTGAAGATCACCGGAGTCATGGACGTGCCGAACCGACGCGGCCGGTCCCCGCTCGTGGTCCTCGCGCACGGCTGGACCGACCCGGCCCGCTACCGCAGCGGCGGCATGCTCGAGCGTGAGCGGGTCAAGCTGGCGCAGAACGGCTTCGTCGCGTTCCAGGTCGACTACCGCAACCACGGCGGCTCCACGCGCGAGAGCGCGGAGGTCGTCGCCGAGCCGCTCGGCTACCCCGAGGACCTGGTCAACGCGGTGCGCGCGGTCCGCCGCGCCAAGCTGCCGTTCGTCAACGCGCGCCGGGTCGGCCTGTTCGGCCGGTCCATGGGCGGCGGCGTCGTCCTCAACGCCCTCGCCGCGCGGCCGCACCTCGCCGACGCGGCGGTGCTCTACTCGCCGGTGAGCTCCTCGGCGGTCGACACCTACCGGCGCTGGGTGCGCCCGAACCCGGAGCTGCGCGCGAAGGTCGAGTCGGTCTACGGCACGCCGATCACGCGCCCCGACGTCTGGTCCCGGGCGAGCGCGCGCACCTACCTGGGTCGTGTGAACGTGCCGACGCAGGTCCACCACGGCAAGCGGGACGACGTCTGCCCGGTGCGGTGGAGCCGGGCCACCGTGAAGGCCCTGAAGGCGGGCGGGAACCACCGCGTGACGATGCGCGCGTATCCCGGTCAGGAGCACCGCTTCACGGGTCAGTCCTGGCGGCGGTTCATGACGCGCTCGATCGCCTTCCTGCGGGCCGAGCTGACCTAGGGTCCCGGCCGCCGATGTGTGCAGCGGCCACATAGTCGGACCGCGTCACGGCCGTCACGATGAGCGGCATGCGCACGTCGTCTCGGGCTCTGCGCCCCGCTCTCGCCCTGACCGCCCTGCTGCTCGGCGCGCCCCTCGGCGCCGCCGCCCTGCCCGCCGCCGCGGACACGGCGTGCCACGTCCCCGACGTACCAGGGGCGGAGCGGAGCGAGGGCGCCTGCCTCGACGACCTCACCACCGCGGGCACCGTCGCGACCGGGCACACCAACCCCGACGACTGGGCGGGGCTGCACGCCGCCGGCACGACCAACCCGTCGGGTGTGCCGGGCGTGCAGGTCGACGGCTACTTCCCGGACGACTCCACGACCAACACCAACCACGGCTGGAACCACGACAGCCAGTTCGTGATCCGGCTGCCCGACGACTGGAACGGCAAGGTGGTGATCTCCGGGTCGCCCGGCACGCGACGGCAGTACGCCAACGACTTCGTGATCGGCGACTGGGCGCTGGCGCAGGGCTACGCGTTCGCGTCGACCGACAAGGGCAACACCGGCGCCGCGTTCTACCGCGACGGGTCACGCCCGGGCGGGTCGATCCGCGAGTGGCACCACCGCGTCACCCAGCTCGCACGCGCGACCCGCACGGTCGTCGCCGAGCACTACGGCGAGCGGCCGCGTCGTACCTACCTGTTCGGGGTCAGCAACGGCGGCTACCTGACCCGCTGGCAGCTCGAGAACCGGCCGGCGTTGTACGACGGGGGAGTGGACTGGGAGGGCACGCTGCTGCGCGCCCGCGGGCCCAACCTGATGACCTACCTGCCCGCGGCGCTGAAGCACTACCCCGACTACGCCGCCACGGGTGACCAGGCGGCCCACGACGCGATGATCGCGGCCGGCTTCGCGCCCGGGTCGGAGTTCCTCTGGCCGTTCCACCACTCCTACTACTGGGACCTGACCCAGCGGATCTACCGCGAGGAGCTCGACCCGGAGTGGGACGGCGACCTGGACGCGGGTGTGCCGTTCTGCCGCAGCGGAACCATCCCGGCGTGCGACGCGGACTACGACTACGCGTCACGTCCGCAGCGGGTGAAGAACGCCGTGCGGTCGGTCGAGCTCACCGGCCGGATCGGCAAGCCGCTGCTGACCGTGCACGGCACCCTCGACGCGCTGCTGCCTCCGGCCACGTCGTCGGACGTGTACGACGAGCTCGTGGAGCGGGCCGGGCGGGACCGTCTCCACCGCTACTACGTCGTCGAGGACGGCAACCACGTCGACGGGCTGTACACGACGTACCCGGACCGGCTTCGGCCGCTGTTGCCGTGCGCCCGCGCCGCATTCACCCACCTGACGGCGTGGGTCGAGCGAGGGACTCAGCCGCCGAGCGACGGCTTCTACCCGAGGCCCGAGTCGGGTGACCTGCTGGACACCTGCGAGCTCTGACGGGCCGCTCGCCGGTGCGCGGAGCGTGACCGGGCGCGGGACGGGTATACGTCCGGCTGATGAGCGGATCCGAGGCGGACGAGCAGACCGACGCCGGGGCCGGCGAAACGACGACCACGGTCGTCATCGCCTTCTTCGCCAACCTCGCCATCGCCGTGGCCAAGACGATCGTCGCTCTCGCCACGGGATCGGCCTCGATGCTCGCGGAGTCGGCGCACTCGTGGGCCGACACGGGCAACCAGATCCTGCTGTTCATCGCCGACCGGCGCAGCCGCAAGCCCGCCGACGACGGGCACCCGCTCGGCTACGGGCGTGAGGCCTACGTGTGGTCGCTCGTCGCGGCGTTCGGGTTGTTCACCGCCGGCGCCGTCGTCTCCGTCTGGGAAGGCGTGTCGAAGCTCCTCGCCGAGGAGACCGGCGAGGTGTCGTACACGTGGGCGTACGTCGTGCTGGGGCTCGCGTTCGTCTTCGAGGGCGTCTCGTTCGCGCAGGCGTTCCGGCAGACCCGTCGTGAGGCGCGGCCGCTCGACCGGCACGTGCTCGAGCACGCCTTCGAGACCAGCGACCCCACGCTGCGGGCGGTCTTCGCCGAGGACGCCGCCGCCCTCCTCGGCCTGCTCGTCGCCGCTGTCGGCGTCTTCCTGCACCAGGTCACCGGCAACCCGGTGTACGACGCGATGGGATCGATCGTCGTCGGGCTGCTGCTGGGCGTGGTCGCGGTCGTGCTGATCAACCAGAACCGTCGGTTCCTGACCGGCCAGGAGAGCGACCCGGAGCTGCGCCGCGTGGCAATCGACCGGGTCAAGGCGCTGCCGGGCGTCGCGCGCGTGACGTACCTGCGGCTGGAGTACGTCGGGCCGCGGCAGGTGTTCCTCACCGCCCGGGTCGACCTGGAGGGCGAGCCGCGCGAGACCACGATCGCCCAGGTGCTGCGCGACCTCGAGGAGCGGCTCACGCACGAGCGCTACGTGCGTGCGGCGGTGCTGTCGCTCGCCACGCCGGACGAGCCGGACCTCTGAGTCGCGATCGGTGACCCGCGCTGGTCACCCGGTCAGGTCGTCGGACATCTCGTCGCCGGCGGGGTCGAACTCCTCGAACCGGCAGCCGGCGTCGTGCCAGTGCGACACGACCTCGTCGGCGATCCGGCGCAGCTTGACGTTGCCGTCCTGGGAGCGCCGCTGCAGGTACGCGAACGACTGCTCCGTGGACAGCCCGTAGCGGGCCATCAAAAGGCCCTGGGCCAGACCGATGCTGTGTCTGGTCTCCAGGGCGGTGTGCAGCTCGGCGACCTCGCGCCGCGCGTCGTTCAGGTCGACGTGAACCTTGCCTTCTTCGTGCCGAGTCACGCAGGCCTCCTTCAGCGCGGACACGGGTCGGGGCCGGGACCCGCGGGGTCCCGGCCCGGGATGGTCAGCTGGTGATCGCGGTCTGGTCCTGCGAACGACCGCGGGTGACCTCGATCTTGCGCGGCTTCGCCTTCTCGGCCACCGGGATGGTGATGCTCAGCACGCCGTCCTCGTAGTGGGCATCGAGCCGCTCCAGGTCGAGGTTCTCGCCCAGCACGAGCTGCCGGCTGAAGTGGCCGGTCGGGCGCTCGGCGGCCAGCGGCTCCCAGTCACCCGTGCGGGCCGGCCGCTCGGCCTTGATCGTCAGCACGTTGCGCTCGACATCGACGTCCAGGGTCTCGGGCGCGATGCCGGGCAGGTCGAACTCGAGCTTGAACACGTCGCCTTCACGCCAGGCATCCATCGGCATCACGGCCGGACGAGACGTCGTGCCGATGCCGAGCAGCTGCTGGGCCAGGCGGTCGAACTCACGGAACGGATCGGTGCGCATCAGCATGGTCGACATGAACATCATCTCCTCTCGGGTGATGTCGGAGGCGCCACATCTGTAGTGGCGGTTACAGTTTTTATATAGCGCTGATAACCTCTTCAATCAAGCCGGGACATCCGGAGGTGGACGTGGACGAGCTGCAGCAGAGGAGGGCGTCTGACGTGTCGCCCGCGCGCGGTCGCGCTGTCTACGCCATCTCGGTAGCCGCGGAGCTCACCGGTGCCGGGGTCCAGAACCTCCGGGTCTACGAGCGGCACGGCCTCGTCGTCCCGGCGCGGACCGCCGGCGGCACGCGCCGCTACAGCGAGGAGGACCTCGACCGCGTCCGCCGGATCCTGCACCTGCTCGACAGCGGGCTCAACCTCGCCGGCGTCGCCCGGGTCCTCGCGCTCGAGGACGACAACGCCGCGCTCCGGGCGGAGCTCGACGAACGGGACGAGCGGGCCCAGCGAGCCGCCCGTCGCGCCCGGCAGCGCGGGCGCCGTGCGGCCGGCTGAGCTGCTGACGGCACCCGGGCGCCGGGGCAGACTGGTCCCGTGCACCGCCGTACCGGCCAGCTCGCCGCCGTCGTGGGGACCGTCCTCGCGCTGGTCCTGACCGCGTGCACGGCGGCCGAGGAGCCGGCCGCGGAGCCGGAGGCGACCAGCCCGCCGAGCACCTCGTCCACCACGGCGACCGCCGCACCGAGCGCCGAGCCGGACGAGGCTGGGTCACCGGGGTCACCGGGGTCACCGGGGTCATCAGGGTCATCGGGGTCATCGGGGTCGGCCGAGCCCGAGGAGACCTCCGAGCCGGCGCCGAGGCCACGTCCGGTCTCCCTACCGGCGCTGCTCGACCGGCAGTACGACGGCGGCGCGCTGCGCACCGGCTCGGTGCTCGCCCGCACCGACGCCTACACGCGCTACTTCGTGACCTACCGCAGCGACGGCCGTCGCGTCTCCGGGATCCTCAACGTCCCGCACGCCCGCGGGCCGCACCCGGCACTGGTGCTGGCGCACGGCTACATCGACCCGGCGATCTACGTGAACGGGCAGGGACTCATGCGCGAGCAGGACTGGCTCGCGCGCGCCGGGTTCGTCGTGCTCCACACCGACTACCGCAACCACGCCCAGAGTGGGAAGGACCCGCGGGCGGAGCGGCAGATGCGCCTGGGCTACGCCGTCGACACGATCAACGCGGTGCACGCGCTGCGCAAGACACCTCGGTTCCGCATCGACGACGACCGGATCGGGCTCCTCGGCCGGTCGATGGGCGGCGGGGTCGTCTACAACGTGCTGGTCGCGCAGCCCGGCCTCGTCGATGCGGCCGTGGTGTTCGCGCCGGTGAGCTCGCGGACGATCGACAACTTCAACCGGTGGATCCGCGACGACCCCGGCCGCAGCGGGCTCTCCGACTTCGTCCTCCGCCGGTACGGCGACCTCCGGGACAACCCGCGGTTCTGGCGCGAGGTCAGTCCGCGGACGTACTTCGACCGGATCAGCGAGCCGGTGCTGATCCACCACGGCACCGCCGACGAGAGCTGTCCGATCCGGTGGAGCCGGGCCACCACCCGCGCGATGAAGGCCGCCGGCGTCGACGTGCGCATGCACACCTACCCGGGGGAGCCGCACGCGTTCGTCGCCGACTGGCCGCAATCGATGCGCCGGACGGTCGCGTTCTTCCGCCGGCACCTCTCCTGATCAGTCGCCGCGCGGCTCCGGCGCGGCGTAGAAGTGCACTCTATGCCGCTCGGGGTGCCGCTCGGGGTGCCGCTCGGGGTGCCGCCGCTCGGTGGACGAGCGCGAGCCCCACGGGTCCATCGCGAGCAGCCGCCAGCCGCGGCTCTCGAGGAAGGCGATCCCGTCGACGCTGGTGGTCACCACGTCGATGACCGGGTGCAGCCCCCGGCGGCGAATGTCGGCGACCGCCACGTCGAGCAGGTCGGTCGCGATGCCCCGGCGGCGTACCCGCTTGCGCACGAACAGCCGGCTGACCCGGCCCAGCTCCTCGACGGGCAGCCCGGTGATCTCCTGCCAGCGCACGCGCGACATGGCGTTGCGCGGCACGGTCGCCGTGTTGCTCGCACACCCAGGCGTCGAGCACGTCAGGGCCGGACAGCCAGGATCGTGGCGCGTCGGGCCAGTGCGCGGGGTACTGGTGCTCGCCGGCGATCACGCGCAGCAGCCGGGCGCAGGCGGGCACGTCACGCGCGGTGCGAGGGCGGATGCCCTGGGGGAGTCCCTTTTCGCCGCCGTCCGTATGGGGGGCGCGGCCTCGTCTCTGCTGCATCGGAACGCGCGCCGCATGCGTCCCCCGTCCGGCGACCCAACCCGCAAGGGTGCGCTTCATCGCTCCCTCCTCCCCGTCTAAGGGGAACTGTAGGCGCCTATTGAGTCCGGTGGGAGGGGGTTTTACCAAGCGGTAACGGGCCGTGACCTGGGCAGAACCTCTCGGCGGGGTCGAACCGGTTACAGCGGGATGTTGCCGTGCGCGCCGCGCTGGACGATGCCCGCGTCGGCGATGGCCTTGGCGAGCGCGGTGCGGGTCGCGACGGGCTCGACGACCTCGTCGACCACACCGATCTCGACGGCCTTGTCGACGCCGCCGGCGATCCGCTCGTGCTCGGCGGCGAGCTCGGCCTCGACCTGCGGGCGGATGTCCGGCGCGACCTCGAGCAGCTTGCGGCGGTGCAGGATCCGGATCGCCGCGACCGCGCCCATGACCGCGACCTCGGCGCCCGGCCAGGCGAACACCTTCGTGGCGCCGAGCGAGCGGGAGTTCATGGCGATGTAGGCGCCGCCGTACGTCTTGCGGGTGACCAGCGTGACCCGCGGGACCACGGCCTCGCCGAACGCGTGCAGCAGCTTGGCGCCGCGGCGGACCACGCCGTCCCACTCCTGGCCGACGCCGGGCAGGTAGCCGGGCACGTCGACCACGACGATGAGGGGTACGCCGAACGCGTCGCACATGCGCACGAAGCGCGAGGCCTTCTCGGCCGACAGCGAGTCGAGGCAACCGCCCAGGCGCAGCGGGTTGTTGGCGATGACGCCGACCGTGCGGCCGCCGAACCGGCCCAGTGTCGTCACGATGTTGGGCGCCCATCGGGCGTGCACCTCCTGGCTGGTGCCCTCGTCGAGGATCGCCTCGACGAGGGGGTGCACGTCGTACGCGCGCTTCTTCGACTCCGGGAGCATCTCGGAGAGGTCGACGTCCTGGACGTGCTTCACGTCCAGCGTGCCCTGCGCGCCGAGCAGCGTGGCGACGCCGCGGGCGCGGTCGAGCGCCTCGGCCTCGGACTCGGTGAGGATGTGCACCACGCCGGAGCGCCGTCCGTGCGGCTCGGGGCCGCCGAGACGCAGCATGTCGACGTCCTCGCCGGTGACCGAGCGGACCACGTCGGGGCCGGTCACGAAGATCCGGCCCTCGGGCCCGAGGATCACGATGTCGGTGAGCGCCGGCCCGTAGGCGGCGCCGCCGGCGGCCGGGCCGAGCACGACCGAGATCTGCGGGACCTTGCCGGAGGCCTGCGTCATCGCGTGGAAGATCTCGCCCACGGCGTGCAGCGACAGCACGCCCTCGGCCAGCCGCGCGCCGCCGGAGTGCCAGAGCCCGACGATCGGCGCCCGGTCGGCCAGCGCTCGCTCGTAGGCGTGCACGACCGCCTTGCAGCCGACCTCGCCCATCGCGCCGCCCATGACGGTGGCGTCGGAGCAGAACGCGACCACGTGGGTGCCGTTCACCTTGCCGACGGCGGCGAGCATGCCGCTGCCGTCGTCCTCGGTGATCAGCTCGAGGGTGCCCTCGTCGAAGAACGCCGCCAGCCGGAAGTTCGGGTTGCGCGGGTCCTCCTCACGGGGCAGCTTCGCCTTCTTCGCAGGTGCGGCAGGGGCCTGGGTCATGGGGGCTCTCCTAGGAGACGCAGCGGGTACGGCGCCGGTCAGGCGCTGCGGAAGGCGATGGCGACGTTGTGGCCGCCGAAGCCGAAGGAGTTGTTCAAGGCGGCCAGGTCGCCCTCGGGCAGCGAACGCTTCTCGGAGGCGATGTCGAGGCCGATGTCCTCGGGGTCCTCGAGGTTGATCGTCGGGGGTACGACGCGGTCCTTGAGCGCCAGCACCACCGCGAGGGACTCGAGAGCGCCGGCGCCGCCGAGCAGGTGGCCGGTCATGGACTTGGTCGACGTGAGCACGAGGTGCTCCGCGGCCTTGTCGCCCAGGGCGTTGCGGATCGCGAGCGCCTCGGCGACGTCGCCCTGCGGCGTGGAGGTGGCGTGGGCGTTGATGTGCGCGATCTCCGAGGGCTCGATGCCGGACTCGGCGAGCGCGAGCTTCATCGCCCGCGTGGCGCCGGCGCCGACCGGGTCGGGCTGCGCGATGTCGTGCGAGTCGGCGGTGATGCCGCCGCCGGCGGCCTCGGCGTACACCTTCGCGCCGCGGGCCTTGGCGTGCTCCTCGGACTCGAGCACGAGCACCGCCGCGCCCTCGCCGAGGACGAAGCCGTCGCGACCCTTGTCCCAAGGCCGGGAGGCGCGCTCGGGCTCGTCGTTGCGCTTGGAGAGCGCCATCATCTGGCCGAACGCCGCCATCGGGAGCGGGTGCACCGCGGCCTCGGTGCCGCCGCAGACGACGACGTCGGCGCGGCCGAGCCGGATGATGTCGATGCCGAGCGCGATCGCCTCGTTGCCGGAGGCGCAGGCGGACACCGGGGTGTGCACGCCGGCCTTGGCGCCGATCGCCAGGCCGATGTTGGCAGCGGGGGAGTTGGGCATCAGCATCGGGATCGCCAGCGGCGACACCCGGCGCGGGCCCTTGAGGTTGAGCGAGTCGTAGTTCGTCAGCAGCGTCTGCACGCCGCCGATGCCCGAGGCCATCGCGACACCGAGGCGCTCCGGATCGACGCCCGGCTCGTCGCCGGCCAGGCCGGAGTCGGACCAGGCCTCGAGCGCCGCGACGAGCGCCAGCTGGCCGGACCGGTCGAGCCGCCGTGCCTTCACCCGGTCGAGCACGTCGGTGGGGTCGACCGCAGCCTCGGCGGCGATCTGGGTGCTGAGCTGCTCGGCCCACTCGTGCTTGAGCGGGCGGACGCCCGACTCACCGGCGAGCATGGCGGCCCAGGTGGTCGCCACGTCTCCGCCGAGCGGCGAGGTGGTGCCCAGTCCGGTCACGACGACGCGCTTCATGGATGTTGCTCCTCGGGATCTCGGGTGTTGATGGGCGGACCGTGCCGGCACCGGGCGTGCCGGTGCCGGCAGGCCGGATCAGCCCTGGGCGCGCTCGATGAAGGCGACCGCGTCGCCGACGGTCTTGAGGTTCTTCACCTCGTCGTCGGGGATCTTCACGTCGAACTTCTCCTCGGCCGCGACGACGACCTCGACCATCGACAGCGAGTCGACGTCGAGGTCGTCGACGAACGACTTGTCGAGCTGGACCTGGTCGGCGTCGACCCCGGCGACCTCCTCGACGATCTCGGCAAGGTCGGCGCGGATTTCCTCGGTGGTGGCCATTCGGCGGCTCTCCTTCTGGGTGGGTTTCGTGTGGTGGTGCTTGCGGGCTGACCCGGAGGGGTCAGGGAACGGTGACGACCTGAGCGGCGTAGGCCAGGCCGGCGCCGAACGCGATGAACAGGGCGGTGTCGCCGCTCTTGGCCTCGCCCTCCTCGATCATCCGGTCGAGCGCCAGCGGGATGGACGCGGCGGAGGTGTTGCCCTGCTCGGCGATGTCGCGCGCGATCCGGACCTTCTCGGGCAGCTTCATGGCCCGGGCCATCGCGTCGATGATCCGCATGTTGGCCTGGTGCGGCACGAACACGTCGAGGTCGTCGACGGTGATGCCGGTGCGGTCGAGCGTGGCCTGCGCGATCTTGGCCATCTCGTACGACGCCCAGCGGAACACCGGGTTGCCCTGCATGACGAGGTGAGGCATCGACGGCATCTCCTGCTTGAGGACGTCGCGCCAGTCCTCCTTCTGCCGGATCAGGTCGAACTGCTCGCCGTCGGAGCCCCAGACCACGGGGCCGATGCCGGGCGCGTCGCTCGGTCCCACGACGGCGGCCCCGGCTCCGTCGGCGAAGATGAACGCCGTACCGCGGTCGCCGACGTCGGTGAGGTCCGACAGCCGCTCGACGCCGATGACCAGGACGTGCTTGGCGCTGCCGCCCTTGATCATGTCGGACGCGAGCGCGATGCCGTGGCAGAAGCCGGCGCAGGCGGCGGAGATGTCGAAAGCGGCCGGCCGGTTGAGGCCGAGCTCGAACGCGATCTGGGTGGCGACGGCGGGCGTCTGGAACATGTGCGAGACGGTCGCGACGACGACGCCGTCGATCTGCTGTGGGTCGATGCCGGCGCGCTCGATGGCCTTGCGCGAGGACTCGACCGACATCATCGTGACGGTCTCCTCGGGCGTGGCCCAGCGACGCTGCTTGATGCCCGACCGCTGCTGGATCCACTCGTCCGAGGAGTCGATCGCCTCGACGATCTCGGCGTTGGGGATCACCCGCGACGGCCGGTAGGAGCCGATGCCGAGGATGGTGGCGTGCCGGGCGCCGGGCGCGTCCTGCAGGTGGGTCATGACGGCACTCCCTCGGGGTGCAGGCGGATGAGGGGCTGACCGGGGGAGACCAGGTCGCCGTCCTCGACGAGCCACTCGACGACGGTGCCGCCGTGCGGTGCGGTGACCGGGGTCTCGTCGCGCAGGCTGGCGACCGACCCGATCGTGGCGTCGGCGGGGATCGAGTCGCCCTCCTGGGCGTCGACCCCGCGCTTGAAGGTGCCCTTGGCCGGGGCGACCAGCATCCGCCAGGTGGGGGCCGTGTCCATCGCCGACGCGGAGACTCCGTGCTTGTCGATGAACGCGCGGGCGTCGTCGAGCTGGTCGGGCGTCTTGAGCGCGAAGGTCTCGACGCCCTTCATCGCCCGCTTGGCGATGCCGGTGAGCGTGCCGGCGGGCGGCATCTCGAGCAGGCCGGTGACGCCGAGGTCGAGCATCGTCTCCATGCAGAGGTCCCAGCGGACCGGGTTGCTCACCTGCGTGACGATGCGGCGGAGCACCTCGCGGCCGTCGTGGAGGATCTGGCCGTCGCGGTTGCTGATGATCGGCGTACGCGCGTCGTGGGTCGACACCGAGCGGGCCAGCCGGCCGAGCACGTCGACCGCCGGGGCCATGTGCCGGGTGTGAAACGCTCCCGCGACCGACAGCGGCACCAGGCGGGCCTTGGCCGGCGGGTCGTCGGCGAAGGCCCGCAGCTCCTCGACGGTGCCGGCGGCGACGATCTGACCCGGGCCGTTGTCGTTGGCGGCGGTGAGGCCGTGCTGCTCGAGCTTGGCGAGGACCTCGTCGCGGTCGCCGCCGAGGACCGCGGTCATGCTCGTCGGCGTCTGCGCGGCGGCCTCGGCCATCGCGCGGCCGCGCTCGCGGACCAGCACCATCGCCTGCTCGGCGGTGATCGCCCGGGCGCCGGCGGCGGCGGTCAGCTCGCCGACGCTGTGCCCCGCGACGGCTCCGATCTTCCCGAACGCGTCGGCGGGGTGGGGGAACAGCTCGAGGGCGGCCAGCAGGCCCGAGGCGACGAGCAGCGGCTGGGCGATCGCGGTGTCCCGGATGGTCTCGGCGTCGGCCTCGGTGCCGTAGTGCACCAGGTCGAGGCCGGCGACGGCGGAGAGCCAGCCGAGACGCTCGGCGAAGCTCTCGATCTCCATCCAGGGCGTCAGGAATCCGGGCGCTTGGGCCCCTTGTCCGGGAGCGACGATGACGAGCACACGTCCATGCTGCCCGTCCAGACGCCGGGATCGCGCCTTCGCGGCGCACGAACTTCGCCCGCCGTGTCTTGTAGGAACCCTACAAAGTCTCCGGAGGCGTCGCCTCCGGTGCCGCGAGCCGGCCGAGCGTCAGCGCCACCCGGTAGGTGTAGGCGTGCCGGGGGTCGCTCGGCGACATCCCGGTGATCTCGGCGGCGCGCTTGAGGCGGTAGCGGACGGTGTTGGCGTGCACGAACATCGACCGGGCCGTGCCCTCGATGGAGCCGCCGTGGTCGAGGAACGCCGCGACCGTGTCGAGCATCGGCGCGCCCGCCTCGGCCAGCGGCCGGTAGACCTCCTGCACCAGCTGCCGCCGGGCGTGGCCGTCACCGGAGAGCGCCCGCTCGGGAAGGAGGTCGTCGCTGGTCACCGGGCGCGGGGCGTCCGGCCAGCCGGGCGCCGCCCGGAGGCCCGCGACCGCAGCGCGGGCCGAGATGTGCGCGCGGACCAGGTCGGGTACGACGGGACCGACGACGACCGGTCCGTCGCCGAAATGCGTTGCCACGCTGGCGCCTGCCTTGTCCGGGTTGTCCACTCCGCCGAGCACGACGACCAGGCGGTCGCTCTGCACCGCGCAGAGCGCGTCGAGCCCGGCGTGTCGGGCGGAGCGGCGCACCTCGTCGAACAGCGACTCGCGTGCGGATGCCGACTGGTCGGGGTCGGGGGCGTAGCCGAGGACGACCACGACGTCGCCGCGGGACTCCCAGCCGAGCGCGCTGGCCCGGGATCGGGTGGTCTCGTCGGCCTCAGCGCGCAGCACCGAGTCGACGACGAGCGCCTCGAGCCGCGCGTCCCAGGCACCGCGCATCTCGGCGGCCCGGGCGTAGACCTCCGCGGTCGCGAACGCGACCTCCCTGGCGTAGCGCACCACGGCCTCGCGCACGGTCCGGGCGGCCTCCTCGTCGTCCTCGCCGACCGCCGTACCGACGTTCTCCTCGACCACCTCGATGGTCAGCCGCACCATCTCGACGGTTTGGTGAAGGCTCACAACGCCGGTCAGGGCGCGCGGGGCGGACCCGAACACCTCCGAGGTGACCGGGAAGCTGCCGCCCGGCTCGCGGAACCACGTGACGAACGCGTTGATGCCGGCCTGGACGATCATGCCGATCCAGGAGCGGTCCTCGGCGGAGAGCTCGCGGAACCACGGCATGTCGCGCTCCATGCGGGTGAGCGCGGCGGTGGTGAGCGGGCCGATGGACGCCTGGAGGCGGCGGGCGATCTCGTCGCGCTCCTCCGGTTCCGTGCGGGCCGCCATGTCGCGAGCCTAGTCCTGGACACGCCGTACCCCCTGCCGCGGAGTGGCGGCTCCGGTGTGGTTGCGTGGGTTTGCGTGTAACGAAGTGCAAACGGGGCACACATCCAGAACGCGTTCTCGCTACATTCACCTCAGCCCACGTGCAAGGAGCCCCCGGCATGGTCAAGGCGCCCGAGGTCCAGTACCTCACCATCCACGGGCACCGTCGCGCGTTCGTGAAGGAGGGCAAGGGTCCCGCCCTGCTCCTGCTGCACGGCCTGGGCTGCGACCACACCACGTGGCTGCCGGTGATCAAGACGCTCGCCCGGCGGTTCACCGTCATCGCCCCCGACATGCTCGGGCACGGGCTGAGCGACAAGCCGCGCGGTGACTACAGCGTCGGCGGCTACGCCAACGGCATGCGGGACCTGCTGACAGTGCTCGGCATCGACCGGGTGACGGTCGTCGGGCACAGTCTCGGCGGCGGCGTGGCGATGCAGTTCGCCTACCAGTTCCCGGAGCGGACCGAGCGGCTGATCCTGGTGGCGCCCGGCGGCATGGGTCCGGACGTGACCCCGGCGATCCGGGCGATCACGCTGCCCGGGTTCCACACCGCGATGGGCCTGGTGACCCTCCCCGGCGTCCGCCACCTGACCACGACCTGGCTGCGCACGCTCGCCTCCAGCGGCATCCACGCCGTCCGGGACCTCGACGAGGTCGCCACGATCGTCGACTCGTTCAAGGACCCGAAGGCCCGCTCCGCGATCCGCCAGGTCGTCAGCGCCGTCGTCGACTGGCGCGGCCAGGTGGTCACCATGGCCGACCGCGCCTACCTCACCGCCGCGATGCCGATCTGCGTCATCTGGGGCGACAAGGACCGGGTCATCCCGGTCAAGCACGCCCGCCTCGCCGCCGAGATGGCCCCCGGCGCCGTCGTCGAGGTCATCCACAACGCCGGCCACTTCCCGCACAAGGACCACCCGCAGCGGTTCGTGAAGATCGTGACCGACTTCGCCCGCACCACCCAGCCGGCGACGTACCACCGCGGCCGCTGGCGCGCCCTCCTCAAGGCCGGCAAGCAGACCCCCCTCCCCGAAGAGGTCCGCGGGATGGGTGCCGAGCACATCGCCTGACGCCGCCCGCCGAGTCGGCGGTGTTGCCCTCACCGCGCAGCCGACTCGGCTCGTCTTGCCCGTGCCACGAGGCCGACCCGGCTCTTCCCTCCTGCTGACGATCGCCGACCCGGCTCCTCCCTCCGGCTGAGAGGCGCCGAGCCGGCTCCTACCTCCGGCTGAGAGGCGCCGAGCCGGCCACCGACATGGAGTCGACCGGCTCCTTCCCACGCGATATGGACGCTTAGCGCACGGCATTTCCCCTGGTGAGCGTCCGTTGGCGGTGGCAACCCCGCGTTACAGCTGACGCCCCCGATTCGTCCGCGGTACTGCGTCCGGTCGAGGCGGAGCCGATGCGGACGAATCGGGGTTCACGACTCGCCGCACGCGAAAGGCCCCGGCGAGCCAGGGCTGCCGGGGCCTTCCGATGGCGTGATCGCCGGGTGACGCGTCAGGCGTCGCCGCCCTCCTGCTTCACGCCGGCGACCGCGGTGGGGTCGTCGATGCGGTACTTGTCGAACGCCTCCTGGACGACCTCCGGCTTGACCTCACCTCGGGCGGCGAGGGCGGCGAGGGCCTGGACGACGACCGACTGGGCGTCGACCTGGAAGAAGCGCCGCGCGGCCGGGCGGGTGTCGGCGAAGCCGAAACCGTCGGTGCCCAGCGTGTGGTAGTCGCTCGGCACCCACTTGGCGATCTGGTTCGGGACGGCGCGCATGTAGTCGCTGACCGCGACGATGGGGCCCTCCGCCTCCTTCAGCTTGTGGGTGACGTACGGCGTACGCGGGGACTCGCCGGGGTGGTTGAGGTTCCACTTCTCGGCGTCGACGGCGTCGCGCGCGAGCTCGTTCCACGACGTGACCGACCAGGTGTCGGCCGCGACGCCCCACTCCTCGGCGAGCAGCCGCGCCGCCTCGGTGATCCACGGGAAGCCGACGCCCGAGGCGAGCAGCTGCACGCGCGGGGCACCGTCGCCGCCGTTGGGCAGCTCCGGCGGCGTCGCGACGTGGTAGATGCCCTTGAGCAGACCCTCGACGTCGAGGTTGTCCGGCTCCTTCGGCTGCGAGATCGGCTCGTTGTAGACGGTCAGGTAGTAGATGACGTCCTCGCCCTTCGGGTGGGCGTCCGTCGCGCCGTACATCCGGCGAAGGCCGTCCTGCACGATGTGCGCGACCTCGTAGGCCATCGCCGGGTCGTAGTGCACGACGGCCGGGTTGGTCGCGGCGAGCAGCGGGGAGTGGCCGTCGGCGTGCTGCAGGCCCTCACCGGTCAGCGTGGTGCGGCCCGCGGTGGCACCGATGAGGAAGCCGCGCGCGAGCTGGTCGGCCATCGCCCAGATCGAGTCGCCGGTCCGCTGGAACCCGAACATGGAGTAGAAGATGTAGAACGGGATCATGTGCTCGCCGTGCGTGGAGTACGCCGAGCCGGCGGCCGTCGTCGAGCCCATCGCGCCGGCCTCGGAGATGCCCTCGTGGAGCAGCTGGCCCTGCGCCGACTCCTTGTAGGTGAGGAGCAGCTTGCGGTCCACGGACTCGTAGGTCTGCCCGGCCGGCTGGTAGATCTTCGCCGTCGGGAACATCGAGTCCATGCCGAACGTGCGGAACTCGTCAGGCGCGATCGGCACGATGCGCGGGCCGATCTCCTTGTCCTTCATCAGGTCGCGCAGCAGCCGCACCAGTGCCATCGTCGTGGCGACCGACTGCTTGCCCGAGCCCTGCTTGAGCTCCTTGTAGACCTCGTCGCCCGGGAGCTTGAGCAGCTTCGAGCGGTTCACCCGCTTGGGCAGCGAGCCGCCGAGCTGCCGGCGCCGCTCGAGCATGTACTCGATCTCCGGGGCGTTCTCGCCCGGGTGGAAGAACGGCGCGATCTCGCTCTCGTCGATGTCCTTGTCGCTGATCGGCAGGTAGAGCCGGTCGCGGAACTTCTTGAGGTCGTCCTTGGTCAGCTTCTTCATCTGGTGGGTGGCGTTGCGACCCTCGAGGGCGTCGATCGTCCACCCCTTGATGGTCTTCGCCAGGATCACCGTCGGCTGGCCGCTGTGCTTGGTGGCGGCGTCGAACGCGGCGTACACCTTGCGGTAGTCGTGACCGCCACGCGGCAGCTTCTCGATCTGCGTGTCGGTCATGTGCTCGACCATCTTGCGCAGCCGCGGGTCGGCGCCGAAGAAGTGCTCACGGATGTAGGCGCCGTCCTCGACCGAGTAGGTCTGGAACTGGCCGTCGGGCGTGGTGTTCATCCGGTTGACGAGCACGCCGTCGACGTCGCTGGCGAGCAGGGCGTCCCACTCGCGGCCCCAGACGACCTTGATGACGTTCCAGCCGGCGCCACGGAACGTGGACTCCAGCTCCTGGATGATCTTGCCGTTGCCGCGCACCGGGCCGTCGAGCTGCTGGAGGTTGCAGTTGATGACCCAGGTCAGGTTGTCGAGCTCCTCGCGCGCCGCGACGCCGATCGCGCCCAGCGACTCGGGCTCGGCCATCTCGCCGTCGCCGAGGAACGCCCACACGCGCTGCTGGCTGGTGTCCTTGATGCCGCGGTTGTGCAGGTAGCGGTTGAACCGCGCCTGGTAGATCGAGTTGATCCCGGTCAGACCCATCGAGACCGTCGGGAACTCCCAGAAGTCCGGCATCAGCCGCGGGTGCGGGTACGACGGGAGGCCCTGCCCGACGCCGTGCTGCACCTCCTGGCGGAAGTGCGCCAGCTGCTGCTCGGTGAGCCGGCCCTCGAGGAACGCACGGGCGTAGATGCCGGGGGAGCCGTGGCCCTGGATGTAGATCTGGTCCCCGCCGCCCGGGTGGTCCTTGCCGCGGAAGAAGTGGTTGAAGCCGACCTCGTACAGCGACGCCGCCGACTGGTACGTCGCGATGTGGCCGCCGACCTCGAGGCCCTTGCGGTTGGCCGCGGACACCATCACCGCGGCGTTCCAGCGGATGAACGCGCGGATCCGGCGCTCGACGTCCTCGTCGCCGGGGAACCACGGCTCGCGCTCCGGCGGGATCGTGTTGATGTAGTCGGTGGACCGCAGCGCGGGGACGCCGACCTGCTTCTCGCGGGCCCGCTCGAGCAGGCGCAGCATCACGTAGCGCGCCCGGTCGCGGCCGCGGTCGCTGACCATCGCGTCGAACGACTCCAGCCACTCGAGCGTCTCGTCCGGGTCGATGTCGGGCAGCTGCGTCGGCAGGCCCTCGTGGATGACGGAGGGGCGGTGGGTGCCGGCCTGGCCGGTGGACTGGTCAGAGCCTGAAGCCATGGGTTCCTCTGCTCTCGCGCTCGTGGTCGGGCTCGGTGTCGGGCCCTGTCTCGAATCTTTGGGTACGTCGATCGATGTCAGCGGTGTCAGCCGGAGGTCCGGGTTCGCCGGGCGCTCCTCATGCAATCGTGTCACGCCGCTCCGGAGCGCGGTATCTACCGCCCAGTAGCCCGCAGTGACCAGCACCGATGGCCCGGCGGGGGCAGGCATGACGCGAGATGTTCGCTGGGTAACGTGACACGCAGGTCGCGCACGCTGACGGACGCTTGCGTCCGGGGTCGAACTCGGGTGGACTACGCGCAGCACGACCAGACCAGCAGCAGATCAGCAGCGCGGAACAGGAGAAACACACGTGAGCGCGACCCCGGGTGGGCAGGACGGTGCCACCCAGACCACGCCGACCGTCGGGCAAAGGCTCGGGCTGACCAAGGGGATGGTCGTCCAGGAGCTCGGCTGGGACGAGGACGTCGACGACGAGCTCCGCGTTGCGATCGAGGACACGATCGACGCCGACATGGTCGACGGCGACTACGGCAACGTGGTCGAGGCGGTCATCTACTGGTGGCGCGACGACGACGGCGACCTCGTCGACGCCCTGATGGACTCGCTCACCGACCTCGTCGGCGGCGGAGTCGTCTGGCTGCTGACCCCCAAGGTGGGCCGGCCCGGAGCGGTGGACCCGGCCGACATCGCCGAGGCCGCGGAGATCGCCGGCCTGGCCAACACCACGACGGCCGGCGTCAGCAAGGACTGGACCGCCAGCCGACTGGTCGCCCCCAAGAGCCGCTGAGCCGCCGAACCCGGCCGGGCGTCCTCCGGTAACCCGGGGCTACGTTCGTCGTTGAGCCCGTGTCCCGGGATCCTCGGCAGGAAGGTGGCTCGTGCAGGCGGTGCAGCAGGTCCCAAAGGTGGTGCAGCGGGTGGTGCAGCGAGTGGTGAAGTACCCGACGATGCTCCGGGTGCTGCTCGGCACTGGGATCGTGCGGCCCTACTCGCCGGCCGTCCTGGCCCGGATGGCCCGTGCCCTCGTCGACTGGGGCACCGGTCCCGCGGGCGGGTTCACCGCCCTGGCGATCCGTGAACCGGAGCGCGTCGGCCTCGTCGACGAGCTCGGCGAGCTGACCTTCCGCGAGCTGCACGAGCGCTCCAACGCGCTGGCGGACACGTGGAAGCGCAACGGCGTGCGCGCCGGCGACGCGGTCGCGATCATGTGCCGCAACCACCGCGGCTTCGTCGACGCCAGCATCGCCGCCGCCAAGGTCGGCGCCGACCTCGTCTACCTCAACACCGCGTTCGCGGGCCCGCAGCTCGTCGAGGTGCTCGAGCGGGAGTCGCCGGCGCTCGTCGTGCACGACCAGGAGTTCACCGGGCTGCTCGCCAAGGCCGAGGGCGTCGACCGGGTCCTCGCCTGGGTCGACGACGACGCCGACCGCGGCGACGTACCCACCCTCGAGCAGCAGATCGTCGAGGGCGGCCCGGCCGACCACCGGCCGCCGCCCAAGCCCAGCCGGATCATCATCCTCACCTCCGGCACCACCGGCGCACCGAAGGGCGCGCCCCGTTCCGAGGCCGGCATCGACTCGGCCGTCGCCCTGCTGTCCCGGCTGCCGCTGAGGCGCGGCTGGCGCACCCACGTGGCGGCGCCGCTGTTTCACACCTGGGGCTGGGCGCACTGGGCGCTGGCGATGCTGCTCGGCTCGACGATCGTGCTGCGCCGCAAGTTCGACCCCGCAGGCTGCCTGACCACGGTCGAGGAGGAGCGCTGCGACTCGCTGGTGGTGATCCCGGTGATGCTCCAGCGGATCCTGCAGCTGCCGCAGGACGAGCTCGACAAGCACGACCTATCGCGGGTCAAGGTGGTCGCGGCGTCCGGGTCCGCGCTGCCGGGCGACCTCGGCACCACGTGGATGGACCAGTACGGCGACACGCTCTACAACATCTACGGCTCCACCGAGGTCGCCTACGCCACCGTCGCGACGCCCGAGGACCTGCGTGCTGCGCCCGGCACGGCCGGCAAGCCGCCGTGGGCCACGGTGGTGAAGATCTTCGACGAGGAGGGCCACGAGGTCCCGCCCGGGGAGTCCGGCCGGATCTTCGTCGGCAACACGCTGCTGTTCGAGGGTTACACCGGCGGGGGCAGCAAGGACACGATCGACGGGCTGATGGCCACCGGCGACGTCGGCCGGTTCGACGAGGAGGGCCGGCTGTTCGTCGAGGGTCGCGACGACGAGATGATCGTCTCCGGCGGCGAGAACGTCTTCCCCAAGGAGGTCGAGGACTGCCTCGCCCGCCACGACGCCGTCGTCGAGGCCGCCGCGATCGGGGTCGACGACGAGGAGTTCGGCCAGCGGCTGCGCGCCTTCGTCGTGCTGTCCGGCCCGGCCGACGAGGACACCCTCAAGGCGCACGTCAAGGACAACCTCGCCCGTTACAAGGTGCCGCGCGAGATCGTCGTGGTCGACGAGCTGCCCCGCAACGCCACCGGGAAGGTGCTCAAGCGTGAGCTCGCCGCCCGTGACTGACTCGGCCGCCCGGCCTGGCCGCTCGGTCGGCGTCGGGGACGAGGCACCGGACTTCGAGCTGCGCGACCAGCACGGTCAGCCGCTGCGGCTGTCGTCGTACCGCGGGCAGAAGGCCGTGGTCGTGATGTTCTACCCGTTCGCGTTCAGCCGGGTGTGCACCGGCGAGCTGGCCGAGGTCCGCGACG
>NZ_CAMPGZ010000056.1 GCF_946885725.1 uncultured Nocardioides sp. | reverse complement strand
CACCTCGCCGGTGCGGGAGACGATCCCCATCACCCCAACGAGGCGCTCGACCTCGCCGTCCTCGCGCTTTCGCAGCACCTGCGCGAGCAGGCCGTCCTGGAACCTGTCGATCTGGACGCAGGGGTTGCGCAGGCCGGTGACGGTCACGACCGCGTCGCCGATGGTGAGCCTGGCGCCGACGGGCAGGCCGAGCAGGTCGATGCCGGTCGTCGTGACGTTCTCCCCCAAGTCACCGGGCCGAACCACGTGGCCGACGGTGGCGAGGTGGTCGAACAGCTCGGCGTGGATCAGGTGCACCTGCCGCAGGTTGGGCTGCGAGGGGTTGAACCGAACTCGCGAGCGGTGCTTCACGGTCGTGCCGCAGTGCGCGTCGCCCTCGACGCCGAGCCCCTCGAGAAGCCGGATCCGATCGACCGTCGGCTTCGAGAACGAGTGGGTCGGGCTGCGGTGGACGGCGAGCACGCGCGGGGTCGTCGCCATCAGACAACCTCGGTCTCGTCTCGGGTCAGGTCATCCGAAACGTAGCCGGTGACGCCGTCGGGACCGAACTCCTCCCTGATCGGGCCGTCGACGAGCACCAGACGATCACCGTCGCGCGTCAGCCGGCCGGCGACGACCGGGTGCGGCTCCGGGACGACCCGATCGCCGTCCAGCCGCAGCACGTGCGGCACCGAGTGCGCGCCGACCCAGCGGCCGTCCGGGTCGGCGACGCCGCGGAGCCAGTGGATCAGGGATGGCCGTCCCTCCGCGTCACGGAACGCCGACGCCGCGTAGTGAGCGCCATGGGTGAGGCGCTGCCAGGAGCGGGCAGCGAACCGGCCGTCGACCAGGTCGCCGACGGCGGCGGCGACGTACTGCGTCTCGCCGTCCGCCCACACCGACACGACCAGCACCCAGACCCCGTCGACGCGCAGCAGCTGCGGGCACTCCCAGACCGTGCCCGTCCACACCGGGTCACGCTCGGAGCCGTGCCGGGACGCCAGCACGCCGGCGAAGTCCCAGGTGTCGAGGTCGGGCGAGGTCCAGGTCAGCGCGGCGGCGGTGCCGTCGCGCAGGCCGGCGCCGACGACCATCCGCCAGGTCGTGCCGTCGTGCAGCACGAACGGGTCGCGGAAGTGGACGACGTCGAGGTCGGCCGGCGGCTCGACCACGACGCCGTCCTGCTTGGCCCAGCGCGTCCAGTCCGGGTCGAGCGGCCGGGCGACCCGGACCCGGCCGAGCTCGGGCGCGTCGGCGCGCACCGAGGTGTAGAAGATCCGGCCGCCGTCGGCGTCGACCACGCTGCCGGACCAGATCCCGCCGTCGACCTCGTCCGGGGACAGCACGACGGGCAGCTCGCGCCAGGTCACCAGGTCGTCGCTGACCGCGTGCCCCCAGTGCTGCGCCACATCCCACGCGGCCGCGCCGGGCACGTGCTGGAAGAACAGGTGGTAGCGGCCGTCGCGCCAGGTGACGCCGTACGGGTCGTTGACCCAGCCGGAGGCCGGCGTGAAGTGGCAGGTAGGACGCGTCACGCGGATCAGTGTGCCGGAGGAATGTTTCGACACCGCCAGGTGCGGAAACCCTGAGAACGCCGCCCCGCCGTCTCTCGGGAACGGCGGGTCAGGCGGCGAGACGATCCCAGCGTCGGAGCCCCCTACCAGTCGTGCAGCAGGTCCCCGAACACGTCCCCCTCCTCGTCGATCCGCGCGAGCACCTCGTCGAACAGCAGGTGGTCGATCTCCTCGGAATCCTCCGCCCCCGCCTCGATCTCGTCCCACGTCCGCGGCGCCGCGACGTACGGGCGGTTCCGACCTCGCAGGGAGTACGGCGTGATCGTGGTCTTGGCCGCGGTGTTCTGGGACCAGTCGAGGAAGACCTTCCCGTGCCGCAGGTTCTTGGTCATCTTCCACAGCACGAGGTCGCCGTGCTCCTCGGTCAGCTGCTGCGCCACCTCCTGCGCCAGGTCGCGCACCTCGTCGGCGGACTTGTCGCCTGGGAGTGCGGCGTACATGTGCAGGCCCTTGCTCCCGGACGTGACCGGCGCGCAGCTCAGCCCCCGCTCCTCGAGCTTGTCGCGCACGAGCAGCGCGACCCGGCAGCACTCCCCCAGCCCGGCCGGCGCGCCAGGGTCGAGGTCGATGACGAGGCGGTTGGGGTTCTGCGGCACGAGGTCCTCGTCGACCGTCCACTGGTGCACGTGCAGCTCCAGCGAGGCGAGGTTGGCCAGGTAGGTCAGGCCCGCGGTGTCGTCGATGAGCGGGAAGACGATCTTGTCGCCGCCGCCGCGCGAGCCGGTCGACGGGACGGTGACCGAGCGCAGCCAGGAGGGCGCGCCGTTGGGCAGGTTCTTCTCGAAGAACTGGTGGCTGCCGGTGCCGTCGGGCCAGCGGATGCGGGTGACCGCGCGGTCCTCGAGGTGCGGCAGCAGCACCGGCGCGACCTGCGCGTAGTAGTTGAGCACCTCGCCCTTGGTCGTGCCGGTCTCGGGGTACAGCACCTTGCCCAGGTTGCTGATCTTGAGTGTGCGCCCGTCGACCTCGACCTTCACCTCGTCAGGCATGCGGCACGACCTCCTCGGGAGTGAGGTCGTGGCGTACCCCGAGGAAGGCGGGTTGACGCAGCCGCCCGGCCGGCGTGAACCCGAGAGCCGCGACCTCGACGACGACCTGCGGCACCAGCCAGGTGGTGCCGAGCGCGTCGACCTTCGGGACCGGGTCGACGAACGGTGAGGTGTCGGTCTCCAGCGGCCGGAGTACGTCGAGCAGCCGCTGCCCGGCCTTGCCGGCGATGCCGCTGCCCACCCGGCCGCGGTAGCGCAGCCCGCCCTCGACCGGTTCCCCCACCAGCACCGCGCCGATGCGGCTGGTGCTGTCGGTCTCGAGTCGCCAGCCACCGACGACGTACGACCCGGTGAGGCGGTGCGGGAACTTCAGCCAGTCGGGACTGCGCCGGCCGGGGTGGTAGCGGGAGGTACGGCGTTTGGACACGATGCCCTCGAGCCCCTGCTGCTCGGTGGCCGCCATCAGCATCATCCCGTCGTCGTACGCCGCCGGCACCTGCCAGCGCACGCCGAGAAGTCCCAGGTCCTCGAGCCGCGCACGACGCTCGGTCAGGGGCAGTCCCATCAGGTCCTCACCGTCGAGCCGGAGCAGGTCGAAGGCGAGCAGCGTGACCGGGTTCTTCTCGGCGAGCACCCGTGCGCGCGAGGCCGAGCTGACGTGCATGCGGTCGGCCAGCGCGCCGAACTTCGGGATGCCGTTGAGGAACGCCACGACCTCGCCGTCGAGCAGCACCCGGTGGTCGAGCTCGGCGAGGCCGTGCAGCTCGGGGAAGGTCACCGTCACGTCGTTCTCGTTGCGCGACCAGAGCCGGACCTTGCCCGCGCCGGCCTCGACGAGCACGCGCATGCCGTCCCACTTCACCTCGTGAATCCAACCGTCGTCGGTGGGTACGCGGCTCCCGCGGGTAGCCAGCATCGGACGCATGGGTCCATCCTGACCGATGAGTACGGTGGTCCGTGACGGTCCACACACCCGACGCACGGGTGGTCGAGCCCGTCGAGACCACCGCAGTACCAAGACTTTGACAACCCTGTGACACGTAGGAGACGCGGATGCCGAGGGCGATCTGGAAGGGTGCGGTGTCGTTCGGGCTGGTCAGCGTGCCGGTCAAGCTGTACGCCGCGACCGAGAGCCACGACATCTCGTTCCGCCAGGTGCACGCCAAGGACGGCGGCCGGATCCGCTACCAGCGCGTGTGCAGCATCGACGGGGAAGAGGTCGAGTACGCCGACATCGCGAAGGGCTACGAGACCGAGGACGGCGAGATGGTCGTCCTCACCGACGAGGACTTCGCCGAGCTGCCCGCGAGCAGCAGCCGCGAGATCTCCGTCGAGAAGTTCGTGCCGCGCGAGCAGATCGACCCGATGTGGTTCGAGAAGTCGTACTACCTCGAGCCCGACCCTGCCGCGGCCAAGCCCTACGCCCTGCTCCGCGAGGCGCTCAAGGAGGCCGACCGCGTCGCCGTCGTGACGGTGTCGCTACGCAGCCGGATGACCACCGCCGTACTCCGGGTGCGCGACGACGTGATCGTCATGCAGACGATGATGTGGCCCGACGAGGTGCGCAAGCCGGAGTTCTCCGGGCTCGACGCCGCCGACATCGACGTCAAGCCGCAGGAGATGCAGATGGCGCGGATGCTCGTCGAGACCCTGGCCGGCGACTACGACCCCGACGAGTTCGAGGACGACTACCAGGAGGCGCTCGAGGCCCTGGTCCGCGCCAAGCTCGAGGGCGGCGAGGTCAAGCGCACCGAGCCCAAGGAGGCCGGTGGCGGCGAGGTCGTCGACCTGCTCGCGGCGCTGCAGAAGTCCGTCGACGCGGCCAAGTCCGCGCGCGGCGAGTCGACCTCCGACGAGGGCGAGAAGAAGACCGCCAAGAAGTCCACGGCCAAGAAGTCCGCGAGCAAGAAGACCGAGAAGAAGGCCCCGGCCAAGAAGTCCGCGGCGAAGAAGAGCACCACCAAGAAGACCGCGGCCAAGAAGACCGCGAAGAAGGCCTCCTGAGGCCCGACCCCGGCGAGGGGTCACTTATGGCGCGACACGCCGCTCACGAGCCTGATTTGTTGACCCCTCGGCGCTGAGGCCCGCAGGGCCTGACTCCGCGGCGTGGGCTTGGCCGCGGGCGGCGGCGGAGTCGGGGAAGCGGCGGTCGACCATGCTGAACACGGCGTCGGAAAGCCGGGGTGCGACGAGGTTGAAGATCTCGGCGAGGGAGCCGGGCAGGACGTTGATGGTCAGCGGGCGGTCCTCGAGGGCGCGCACGACCTTGGCGGCGGCCTGCTCGGGGGTGAGCGCGGGGAGCTTCGCGTAGGCCTCGGTCGGGCCGATCATGTCGGTGCGCACCAGCGCCATCCGGACGTTGCTGAACGTGACACCGTCGGCGTACAGCTCCCGGCCGGCGATCCGGCTCCAGGTGTCGAGGGCGGTCTTGGAGGCGATGTACGCCGCGAACTTCGGCGCTTTCACCTGCACGCCCCAGGTCAGCACGTTGACCACGTGGCCGTCGCCGCGCTCGACCATGCCGGGCAGCAGGCCGAGCATCAGCCGCACCGGCGCGAAGTAGTTGATCGCCATGGTGCGCTCGAAGTCGTGCATCCGGTCCCAGGACAGCCGGATCGAGCGGCGGATCGAGCGGCCGGCGTTGTTGACCAGCATGTCGACGCCGCCGTGCGCGTCGAGCACGTCGCGCACCAGGGCGTCGACCGAGTCGGGGTCGGTGAGGTCACAGGGGTGGGCGTACGCCGCACCACCGGACGCCTCGATCTCGGCGCGCACCCGCTCCAGCGCGTCAGCCCGCCGGGCGACGAGCAGCACCGTGGCGCCGCGGTCCGCGCAGAGCCGCGCGGTGGCCTCGCCGATCCCGGACGAGGCACCGGTGACGAGGATGCGCCTGCCCTGCAAGGGGTTCGCGGGTCTCGCGCCGGGAAGCCGGGCCAGCACACGCCGCCGCACGAACGCCCGCGGCGTGGTGAGCAAGAGGCTCACAGCGCCGGCCGCCGGTCGGTCCACGGCTGCGCCTTCTCCATCTGGGCGGCGAGCGAGAGCAGCGTCGTCTCGTCGTCGCGGCGACCGACGATCTGCACGCCGAGGGGCAGCCCGTCGCTGCCGAAGCCGACGGGGACGTTGGCGGCCGGGTTGCCGGTGACGTTCCAGAGCGCGGCGTACGCCGAGGCCGGGAGCGACTTGAGCAGGCTGCGCACGGTGCCGAGGCCCTGGACCGACCCGGCGACCGGCGGACGGTTCGCCATGGTCGGGGTGAGCAGCACGTCGACGTCGTCGAAGACCCGGTTGGCCTTGCGGGCCACCTCCTCGCCCTGCCGGATCGCCCACTCGACCGTGCGCGGGCGGACCCAGGCGCCGAGGCGGACGGTCTCGCGCGTGCGGCGCTCGAGCAGGTCGCGACGCTCGACCATGTCGGCCTCGCGGCGGAGGGCGCCGAGGTACTGGACCATGAACGGCGCGGTGGCCTCCGGGTACTGCGGGTCGATCTCCTCGACGTCGTGCCCGAGCCCTGCCAGCAGCTCGGCCGTGGCACGCACCGCGCGGACGTGCTCGGGGTGCGGCCGGACACCGACGGCCGGCGACCTGGTCGCCCAGCCGATGCGCAGCGGACCCGGGTCGGTGGCCGCGGCCTCGGCGAACGACATGGCCGGCTCGGCGGCGTGCCAGCGGTCGCTGGGCAGCGAGCCGCGGATAACGTCGTACACGAGGGCACTGTCCGCCACCGACCGCGCCAGCGGTCCGGTCGTGCCCAGCGCCCACCACGGGTGCTGGAGCGGGGCGTCGGTGACGCGGCCGCGCGCGGGCTTGAGGCCGAACAGCCCGCAGCACGCCGACGGCACCCGGATCGAGCCGCCGCCGTCCCCGCCGATCGCCACCGGCACCAGCCCGGCCGCGACCGCCGCTGCCGAGCCGCCGCTCGACCCGCCCGGTGACCGGACGGTGTCCCAGGGATTGCGGGTGATCCCGTGCGCACCGGAGTCGGTGTACGGCACCTGGCCGAACTCCGGCATGTTGGTCTTGCCGACCACCACCGCGCCGGCGGCGCGGAGTCGGCGCACGACCTCGGCGTCGGCGCGGGCGGGCGTGCGGTTGGCGCGGCCGCCGAAGGTCGTCACGCAGCCGGCGACGTCGACCTCCTCCTTGATCGCGACGGGTACGCCGTGCAGCGGGCCGCGCTGGTCGGCCGGTACGGCGTCGCGGGCGGCCGCCTCCTCGAGCGCGGGCTCGTCGAGCACGACGGTGAACGCGTTGAGCGCGCCGTCGAGACGGTGGATCCGGGCGAGGGTCGCCGCCACCAGGTCGCGGGAGGTGACGGTGCCGTCCCGGAGTGCTGCGGCCTGGCCGGTGACCCCGGCGAAGAAGAGCTCGTCGTCCACGCGCCCGAGGTTACTCACCGGTCACCTGGGGCTCAGGTGGCCACCCCGCACCGGCGCAGCGCCAGCACGATGAGCGCGCGGGTGGCGTGCACGAGCTCGTCGAGCTCGACGCGCTCGGACGGGGCGTGCGCCCAGCGCATGTCGCCGGGGCCGTAGTGAAGCGTGGGGATGCCGCCGATGCCGGTGTAGAGCCGCATGTCGCTGCCGTAGACGCCGGCCACGTTGGGCGGGGCCTCCGCTCCCCCGACGGCGGCCACGGCCGCGGCGGTCTCGCCGACCAGCGGGTGGTCGTCGTCGAGCCAGCCGCTGGCGAACTGGCCGCCTGGCCAGGTCACCACCGGACGGTTCTCCTGCAGCCACGGGTCGCGGGCGGCGACCTCGGCGACGACGTCCTCGAACACCTGCCGCGCCTGGCGCGGGTCCTCGTCGATCTGCACGCCGAACCGCCCCTCGGCGACGAGCTTGTCGGGCACGCTGGACGCCCACTCGCCGGCCTGGATGACGCCGAAGGACAGCGCGAACGGCAGGTCGGTGACGAACGCGCGGTCGACGTCCTTGTTGCGCTCGGCCTCCAGCTCCATCAGCGCGGCGTGGATCGGCAGGAACGCCTCGAACGCGCTGACCCCTTCGCGACGCATCGAGCCGTGCGCGGAACGGCCGATCACCTCGATGCGGAACGTCAGCGCCCCGGCGGTCGCGGTGACCATCTGGGCGCTGGTGGGTTCGGTGATCACGCAGGCGTCGCCGCGGTGGCCGCGACGCAGGGTCGCGAACGCGCCGAGGCCGCCGTCCTCCTCGCCCACGACGGAGTGGATCGCGAGCGGCCGCTCGAGCCGGACGCCCGCGTCGCGGAGCGTGCGGACGACGGCGAGGTTGGCGGCGACGCCGGCCTTCATGTCGCACGAGCCGCGCCCGAACAGCGCGTTGTCACGGATCTCGGCGGAGAACGGGTCGGAGCCGCCCCAGGTCTCGACGTCACCGGGCGGTACGACGTCGGTGTGGCCGCACAGGATCAGCGCCGGTGTGCCGTCGCCGGAGGTCGTGCCCACGACGCCCAGCGCGCCGGCGCGCTCGACCTCGACGCCCGGGAACCACGGGTCCGCGGTCATCTCGTCGAGGTCGATGTCCCAGCAGTCGACGTCGGTGTCCAGGTCGGTCAGCTCGGCGGCGACGTGCTGCTGCACCTCGATCTCGGCGTCGCTGCCGCCGACGCTGGGGATGCGCACGAGGTCGACCAGGCTCTCGACCAGGGCGTCGGTGTCGAGCCGGTCGAGGACGGCGCGCTCCTGCGCCGACAGCGAGGCAGTCATGGACGCGAGTGTGACAGTCCGGGCCAACGCCGCCCGAGTCAGTCCGCGTCCCAGCGGAACAGCTTCGCCGCCACCGCGGTCATCACGACGGTGAACGCGATGAGGATGAGCGCCGGCTGGATCACCGCGGAGGGCCCGGCCTCGCGGACCATCAGGTCGAGCATCCCGTCGTTGAGGTGGCGCAGCGGCAGCGCGAGCGAGATGTTCTGCAGCCACGCGGGCGCGCCCTCGAGCGGGAAGAACGACCCGCTCAGGAACGCCATCGGCAGCACCAGGAAGTTCGCCATGTTGACCGCGCCCTCGGTGGTCTTGGCGAGCGCGCCGGCGAGCAGGCCGAGCGACATGAAGCAGAGCGTGCCGAGCACGAGCAGCGGCACCGACAGCCACCACCAGCCGGTGAGCTGCAGCCCGAACGCGACGTACCCGAGACCCAGGAAGATCGCGGTCTGCACCAGCGCGATCAGGATCGTCACGACCACACGCGCGCCGACGATCGTGCGTGCCGGCACCGGCGCGAGCTGGAGCCGCCGCAGCAGCTTGCTCTGCCGCCAGCCCTGCAGCGTGGCCGCGGCGCCGAACGCCGCGCTCATCGCGATCGCCCAGCCGAGCAGGCCGGGCGTGACGAACTGGACGGGCTCGAGGGACTCGTCCTCGACGCGTTCGCTCTCGAAGGTGTACGTCGGAGGGCGGCCGGACGCGGCGACGTTGGCGCCGTCGACGAACGCGCGGAGCGTGCCCTGGGTGACCGCGGCCTTGACCTGGTCGGCCTGAGTGTAGTGCGCGACCAGCGTGTCGCCGCGCTGCTCGATCATCGCGTCGGCGTCGCCCTTGCGCACCTCGGCGAGCGCGGCCTCGCGGTCGTCGGAGCGGTCGACCTCGAACGTCTCGTCGAACGCCTCCTTCGCTCCGGGAGGCAGGTCGTCGATCAGCGACACCTCGCCGACCTGGACGACGGCGATCTTGGAGGTGTTGTCGAAGTCGAACAGCCCTCCGAACAGCACCAGGAACATCAGCGGGAAGATCAGCGCGAAGAAGACCGAGGCCTTGTCGCGGAAGAAGCCCTTGACGATGGCGACCGCGATCGCGCGGAACGAGGACGGGGTGCGGGCGCTCATCCGGGGTCCCCGCGGCGGTGCGAGCGAAGCGAGCGGCGTCGTGGGGTGTTCATGCCCGGTACTCCCGACCGGTCAGGTCGAGGAAGACGTCCTCGAGCGTGGCCGCCTTGACCTGCAGCCCCTCCAGCGCGCCGCGCGAGGCGAGCTCGGACAGCACGTCCGACGGCCGACGAGTGGACAGCACGACCGAGACCTCGTCGTCGTGCGCCTCCTCGACGCCGGCGATCGCGCGCGCCTCGTCGGCGGTGATCTGGTGCGGCGCGACGAAGATCCGCACGGGGGCGTCGAGCCCGCGCACCAGCGCGGCCGGCGCGTCGAGCCGCAGGATCCGGCCGTGGTCCATGATCGCGACCCGGTCGCAGAGCGCCTCGGCCTCGTCGAGGTAGTGCGTGGTGAGCACCAGCGTGCGGCCCTCGGCGTTGAGCGAGCGGAGCAGGTCCCACAGGTTGCGGCGGGCCTGCGGGTCGATCGCGGCGGTCGGCTCGTCGAGGAAGACGATCTCCGGCTCGTGCACGAGCGCGCAGGCGATGGCCAGCCGCTGCACCTGTCCCCCGGAGAGCTTCTCGGTGCGGGTGTCGGCCTTGTCGCCGAGTCCCACGCGCTCCAGCCAGGCGTCGGCCTGCGCCGGGACGACGTCGTACAACGCGGCGAAGGTGCGCAGCTGCTCGCGCGCGGTCAGCCGCTCGAAGAACGCCGAGGTCTGCAGCTGCACGCCGATGCGGGGCAGCAGGCGCTCGTCGCGAGGCCAGCTGAACCGGCCGAGCAGCGTGCAGGTGCCTGCGTCGGGCTTGCGCAGCCCTTCGACCATCTCCAGCGTCGTGGTCTTGCCGGCGCCGTTGGGCCCGAGGATGCCGAAGATCTCCCCGGGCCGCACCGTGAACGAGACGTCGTCGACGGCGACGAGGTCGCCGTACACCTTGCGCAGTCCCACCGCCTCGATGGCATGCGCGGACCCGCGCGTCTCGGTTGTCATGGCGTGGCGAGCATAGTCCTCACGACGCGCAGCCCGACCGACAGCCTCGCCAGGTCGGCCTTCTCGTCCGCACAGATCTCGTCGAGGGTCGCGACGGCACGGGAGACGACGACCTCGTCGTCCTCCTCCCAGTCGGCGATACGCACCGGCGCGGGCTGCCCGGACTCGGTCTCGGCGAGGACCTGCGCGGTCAGCTGGGCGTGGACCGTGTGCAGGTCGTCGCGCAGCGCGGCGCGGGCCATCGTCTGCCAGCGGTCGTCGCGCGGCAGCGCCAGGATCCGCGCGACCAGCGCGGACAGGCCGAGCCGCTCGCCCAGGGCGAAGTGCACGCGCGCGACCTCGACGGGGTCGATGTTGTCGCGCTTCGAGGTCTCGACGATGCCGAGGGCCATGTACGCCGGCGGCAGCACCGCCACGCGGATCGCGAGGTCCTCGGGCACGCCCTGCTCGATGAGCGCGTCGCGCCGGCGCTCGAACGCCGCCTGCTCCCGGCCGGTGAGCAGCTCCGGCAGCGCCTGCACGACCTGCTGGATCATCACCCCGAAGTAGTCCACCGTGGCCTCGCTGTCGAGCGGGGGCCGTCGGTTGTTGATCAGCCAGCGCGACGCCCGCTCGACCAGCGTGCGCATCTCGAGCCGCATGTGGGTCTGCACGTCGGCCGGGATCTTGTTGTCGAAGGAGTTGACCTCCTCGATCAACGCCTTGGCACCGAACAGCTCGCGCGCCACGAAGTTGGCGCGCACCAGCTCGTCGACGCTCGCCCCGGTCTCCTCCGACAGCCGGTGGAAGAACGTGATGCCGGCGCCGTTGACAAGCTCGTTGACGACCTGGGTCACCACGATCTCCTTGCGGAGCGGGTGGTTGGTCATCTGGTCGCGGTAGGTCTGCCGCATCGCGGTCGGGAAGTAGCCGAACAGCTCGTTGCGCAGGAACGGGTCGTCGGCCAGCCCGGTCTCGAGCAGCTCGTCGGCCAGCACGATCTTGGTGTAGGCGAGCAGCACCGACAGCTCGGGGACGGTGAGCCCCTCCTTGCGCTCCATCCGGGCCGCCACGGCCTTGCGGCTCGGCAGCGCCTCGAGCTCCCGGTCGAGCAGGCCCTGCCGCTCCAGCCGGCGGATCCAGTCCTCGTGCACGTGCAGCAGAGGTACGGCGTTCTGGGCGGCCGACGCGAGCGCGAGGTTCTGCTCGTAGTTGTCCTGCAGCACGAGCCGGCCGACCTCGTCGGTCATCGAGGCGAGCAGGTCGTTGCGCTGCTTCTCGGTGAGGTCGCCGTTGGCCACGACCTGGTCGAGGAGGATCTTGATGTTGACCTCGTGGTCGGAGGTGTCCACCCCGGCGGAGTTGTCGATGAAGTCGGTGTTGATCCGGCCACCGTTGCTGGCGTACTCGATCCGGCCGCGCTGGGTCAGGCCGAGGTTGCCGCCCTCGCCGACGGCCTTGCAGCGCAGCTCCGAGCCGTCGACGCGGATCGGGTCGTTGGCCTTGTCGCCGACCTCGGCGTTGGTCTCGGTCGAGGCCTTGACGTAGGTGCCGATGCCGCCGTTCCAGAGCAGGTCGACGTCGGCAAGGAGGATCGCCCGCATCAGCTCGGCGGGCGTCATCTTCTTCACGCTGTCGTCGATGGACAGGGCACGACGCACCTGGGGCGTGATCGGGATCGACTTCGCCGAGCGCGAGTAGACGCCACCGCCCTCCGAGATCAGGCTCTTGTCGTAGTCCTGCCAGCTCGACCGCGGCAGCTCGAAGAGCCGGCGCCGTTCGGCGAACGACTTCGCCGGGTCCGGGTCGGGGTCGAGGAAGATGTCGCGGTGGTCGAACGCCGCCACGAGCTTGGTGTGCTCGGAGAGCAGCATGCCGTTGCCGAACACGTCGCCGGACATGTCGCCGATGCCGACGCAGGTGAAGTCCTGGGTCTGGCAGTCGATGCCGCGCTCGCGGAAGTGCCGCTGGACCGAGACCCAGGCGCCGCGGGCGGTGATGCCCATCGCCTTGTGGTCGTAGCCGACCGAGCCGCCGGAGGCGAACGCGTCGCCGAGCCAGAAGCCGTAGTCGCGGGCGACCCCGTTGGCGATGTCGCTGAACGTCGCGGTGCCCTTGTCGGCCGCGACGACGAGGTAGGCGTCGTCCCCGTCGTGGCGCACGACGTTGCGCGGCGGCACGACCTTCTCGGAGACCAGGTTGTCGGTGATGTCGAGCAGGCCGGAGATGAAGGTCTTGTAGCAGGCGACGCCCTCGGCCAGCCACGCCTCGCGGTCGCTCGGGTCGGGCAGCTGCTTGCAGAAGAAGCCGCCCTTGGCGCCGACGGGGACGATCACGGCGTTCTTGACCATCTGCGCCTTGACCAGGCCCAGCACCTCGGTGCGGAAGTCGTCGCGGCGGTCGGACCAGCGCAGGCCACCGCGGGCGACCGCGCCGAAGCGCAGGTGCACGCCCTCGACGCGCGGTGAGTACACGAAGATCTCGTAGCGCGGGCGCGGCTCGGGCAGCTCCGGGATCCGGTTCGGCTCGAGCTTGAAGGAGATGTAGGTCTTGGGCTGCCCGTCGTCCTGGTGCTGGAAGTAGTTGGTGCGCAGCGTCGCCTCGATGACGGTGAGGTACGACCGCAGGATGCGGTCGTGGTCGAGGCTCTGCACGTCGTCGAGGGCGCGGCCGATCCGCTCGTGCAGCTCCTCGCACTTGGCCACCCGCGCCTCGGAGTCGCTGGCCAGGTCGCCGTGGCGGCCGGGGTCGAACCGCGCCTCGAACAGGTCGACGAGGTAGCGGGTGATGTCGACGTTCTGCCGCAGCGCGTCCTCGATGTAGTCCTGGGCGAACGGCGTGCCGCCCTGGCGCATGTACTTCGCGTAGGCGCGCAGCAGCGTGGCCTGCCGCCAGGTGAGCCCGGCGGCGAGCACCAGGGTGTTGAAGCCGTCGATCTCGTTGCGGTCGTTCCACACCGCGGTGACCGCGTCCTGGAACAGCTCGCGGCCACCCTCGGGGATCGGGCGGTGGTAGCGCAGGCCGAAGTCGTAGATGTGGCTCTCGCGCGGCAGCCCGACGAGGTCGTAGGGCCGCTCGTCGATCACCTCGACGCCCATCGAGCTCAGCACTGGCAGCACCTGGCTCAGCGACAGCGGCTTGCCGACGCGGAACACCTTCAGTCGCGCCTCGTGCGGGCCGGCGTCGAGCTCCTGGTAGAAGCTCAGGTTGACGCCCTCGTCGCCCTCGAGGCCCTCCAGCCGGCCGATGTCCACGGCCGCGGTGCGGGGCGGGTAGTCCTCCTTGTATGCCTCGGGGAACGCGTCGGAGTAGATCCGGCTGATCCGCGCGCCCTCCTCCTCGCCGTACTCCGCGTGGATGGCCTGGACGAGGTCGTCGCGCCACGAGCGGGCGGCCTCGGCGAGCCGGCGCTCGAGGTCCTCCTGGTCGAAGTCCGGGATCGTCGCGCCCTTGGGCGGGCGTACGACGAAGTGCAGGCGGGCGAGCATCGACTCGCTGACCCGGGCGGTGTACTCGAGCGACTCGCCGCCGAGCTGCTGGCGCAGGATCGCCGCGATCCGCTCGCGCACCGGCGTCGTGTAGCGGTCGCGCGGCAGATAGACGAGGCAGGACAGGTAGCGGCCGTAGGTGTCGCGGCGGACGAACAGGCGGAGCTGGCGGCGCTCCCGGGTGTGCAGGACCGCCTCGGCGATCGGCACGAGCTCGTCGATGGGGGTCTGGAAGAGCTCGTCGCGCGGGTAGGTCTCGAGCACGTCCATGAGCGCCTTGCCGGTGTGGCTCAGCGGGTCGAACCCGGCGCGGTCGATGACCTCCTGCGCCTTGCGACGGATCACCGGGATGCGGGTCAGCGACTCGGTGTACGCCGCCGAGGAGAACAGCCCGAGGAAGCGGCGCTCGCCGTCGACCTCACCGTTGGCGTCGAACGTCTTCACGCCGATGTAGTCGAGGTAGACCGGGCGGTGCACGGTCGCCTTGGAGTTGGCCTTGGCCAGCACGAGGAGGGTCTTCTCGCGGGCCTTGGCGCGCACGAGCGGCGGCAGCTTGCCGAACGACGGCGACATGTCCTGGTCGGATCGGAGGATGCCGAAGCCGGTGCCGGGGACGGCACGCAGCGACATCTCGGCCTCGCCGTTCTCGTCGGGAGCGCTCTCCTCGAGCTTGTACTCGCGGTAGCCGAGGAACGTGAAGTGGTCGTCGGCGAGCCAGCGGAGCAGGGCCTTGCCCTCCTCGACCTCGCTCTCGGGGAGCGGCGGCGGGTTCTTCTCCAGGTCCTCGACGATGTCGAGAGCCTGGGCGCGCATCCGCTGCCAGTCCTCGACGGCCTCGCGGACGTCCTGCAGCACCTTCGCGAGGTTCTGCTGGATCTCGGTGACCGCCTCGGGGCTGGTCTCGCGGTCGATCTCGATGTGCATCCACGACTCGCGGAAGACGTCGTGCGGCAGGTTGCCCGAGGGGGTCATCTCGTCGTCGACGAGGAGCTCCTGGAGCACGCCGGTCAGGTCGCGCCGGACCAGCAGCTGGGGGTGCACGACCAGGTGCACGTCGCGGCCGGACTCGGTCAGCGCCATCGTCACCGAGTCGACGAGGAAAGGCATGTCGTCGGTGACCACCTCGACGACCGTGTGGTTCGCCGCCGACCAGCCGTGCTCGGCGATGGTCGGGGTGAAGACGTGGATGTTGGCGGTGCCCTGGGGGCGGTTGGCGGCCAGCTTGTACTGGCTCACCGCTCCGCCGTACAGGTCCATCTCCGTGCGGTCGGTGATGTCCTCGGGGGCCACGTGGCGGTAGAAGACCCGGAGCAGCTGGGCCGCGTCGTCACCGGGAGGGCTGCCCGCCCCCTTGCGACTGGCCGCAAGCGCCGCGGCCTTCTCGATCAGGTCGTCCTTGGTCTCTTCCAGCGTCGTACGCACGCAGCATCGAACCCTTGTCACGTCTCGAGAACAGCACGCCGTTGTGCCGTCAGCATGACCCTATTCCTCGGGCTCGGAAGCCACCAAGAGAGGACGCGCCGGAGGCCCCTCGAATGGTCCGAGGGCGTCACCGCGGAGCACGGGACGAACCGTCAGAGGTGGCTGCGCAGGGACCAGAGCAGCGGGTAGTAGCGCAGGTCGAGGCGACTGCGGAGGTAGTCGGCGCCGGACGACCCCCCGGTGCCCGTCTTGCCGCCGATCATCCGTTCCACCATGACCACGTGCCGGGCGCGCCAGGCCGCCGCGAGCTCGTCGTGCTCGAGCAGCGCCTCGGCCAGCGCCCACACCTCGGCGTAGCGGCTGCGGTCGTGGGCGGCGCGGCGGACGGCCTCGAGGATCTCCTCGTCGGATCCGGTGGGGAGCCCACGCGTGTCCAGCACGTGCACGAAGGCGTCCCACAGGGTCGGCTCGTCGAGGCGCCGCCGGAGCCGGTTCTTCTCCGCCTCGGTGAGTCCCTTGAACCGACGTACGAACGACGGGTCCTTGGCGCCGGAGAGGAACTCCAGCTCGCGGTACTGCACCGACTGGAAGCCGCTCGCCGGAGCCAGCTCCTGGCGGAACTGGAGGAAGTCCTGCGGGGTCATCGTCTCCAGCACGTCGACCTGCTGCACCAGCACGCGCTCGATGACGTGCATCCGGCCGAGCAGGTGCTGGGCCCACCACAGCCGGTCCTGCTCGGTCCGCTGCCCGGCTGCCCGGTCGGGACCGCCGGCCGGGGCCGACAGCATCGCGTCGCGCGCGGCGGTGGCCTCGTGCAGCAGCTGCTGGAACCACAGCTCGTAGACCTGGTGGATGGTGATGAAGAGCAGCTCGTCGTGGGCCGGTGGGTCGGACTCGAGGGTCTGCGCCGACAGCAGCCGCTCGAGCTGGAGGTAGCTGCCGTAGGTCAGCCGGGCGCCCTGCTCGCCGAACTGGACGTCGGTGCCGCCCCACTCGCCCGCGTAGTCGGTCGCTTCGGCGCCTCTGTCCTGGCCCATGTCGTCGGTCACGGCCGACACCGTAGTCTCCCGGCATGAAGTTCACCCATGAGATCCGGTACGCCGCCGGCGCGGAGGCCGTGCGCGCGATGCTGGCCGACGAGGCGTTCCGGGAGAAGGTCTGCGAGGCCAGCGGCGCGCTGCGCTCGTCGTCGTCGGTGCGCGACACCGGCGACGGCATGACCGTCACGGTCGACCGGGTCATGCCGGCGGACGGGATCCCGTCCTTCGCGACGAAGTTCGTGGGCAGCGAGATCGAGGTCAAGCAGCTGGAGACCTGGACCGGCCCGACCCGCGCGGACCTCGAGGTGACGATCCCGGGCAAGCCCGGGCACATGCGCGGGACGGTGACGCTCTCCGAGCGCGACGGCGAGACCGTCGAGACGATCCAGGGCGACATCAAGGTGTCGATCCCGATCGTGGGCGGCAAGCTCGAGGCGCTGATCGGCGACCTGCTCGCCTCGGCTCTGCGCAGCGAGGCGCGCGTCGGTCGCGACTGGCTCGCCGGCTGAGCTCTGTCGCAGCCTGGGTCGGTCAACCCGACCCGGTCCCCGGGTCAGCCTTCTCGCGGGCTGCGGCGGCTTCCGCCTGCTCCTCGGCGACCGCGCGGCGGCGCTGGACCGCCACGACGACGCCCAGCACCACGAAGGGCCCGAACGCCACCAGCAGCACCAGCACCTGCTCGAACGGGTGCAGCGCGCCGAGGTGGAGCGGCGTCGGGAGGGGCATGGCGCCCATTCTCGCGCTCCAACGCTCGCGCCGTACCGCCGGCGCGGGCGTTGTGTGACCTTCGCTACCCCGATGCCCGGAATGTCCTCAGCCGGAGCGGTTGTTGTGCCTTCAACTACGCACGCTCCCGATCCGATCCCGGAGGACGTCCCCCACATGACGCTGTTCGAACCGCTGACGATGAAGAGCTGGGACCTGCCGCACCGCATCGTGCTGGCGCCGATGACCCGCTCGCGCGCCGCCGCCGAGGGCATGGTGCCGACCGAGCTGATGGCCGAGTACTACGCCCAGCGCGCGTCCGCCGCGCTCATCGTCACCGAGGGCACCCAGCCCAGCGCCGTCGGCCAGGGCTACCTGAACACCCCCGGCATCCACACCGACGAGCAGGTCGAGGGCTGGCGCCGCGTCGCCGACGCCGTGCACGCGCGCGGCGGCCGCATCGTCGTCCAGCTCATGCACGCCGGCCGCGTCGCGCACCCCGACAACAAGGGCGGCCTCGAGACGGTCGCACCCAGCGTCGTCCAGGCTCCCGGCGAGATGTTCACCGCCGGCGGTATGAAGCCGATGGCCCTGCCGCGCGAGCTCACCACCGCCGAGATCCCGGGCGTCGTGGAGGAGTTCGTGCAGGCCGCCCGCAACGCCGTGGCCGCGGGCCTCGACGGCGTCGAGGTGCACGGTGCCAACGGCTACCTGATCCACCAGTTCCTCGCGCCCAGCACCAACCTGCGCACCGACGAGTACGGCGGCAGCCCCGCTGCCCGCGCCCGGTTCGCGATCGAGGTCGTCACCGCCGTCGCCGACGCGATCGGCCCAGACCGGATCGGCCTGCGCATCTCCCCCGGCAACGGCGCCAACGGCGCGGTCGAGGACGACGCCGAGGACATGGACGCGACGTACAGCGCGCTCGTCGAGGGCATCGCCCCGCTCGGCATCGCGTACCTCTCGGTGCACAACGACCCCCGCGAGGACCTGGTCAAGCGGCTGCGCGGTCTCTTCGGCGGCGTGCTCGTCGCCAACGACGGCTTCGCCAATGTCACGTCGAAGGACAGCGCCCAGCAGATGCTGGACCTCGGCCTCGCCGACGCCGTCGCGGTCGGCCGGCAGTTCCTGGCCAACCCGGACCTGCCCCGCCGCTGGGAGCTCGACACGGAGCTCAACGAGCCCGACCCGAGCACGTTCTACGGCGGCGACCACCGCGGCTACACCGACTACCCGGCCCTCAGCGCCTGACGCTGAGAAAGGCGCACCCACGACGAAGGCCCCGGACGACATGTCCGGGGCCTTCGTGTGTCTGTGCCGGTAGGGGCCGGTGCGCTCAGTCCATGAAGGGGTAGCGGTAGTCCTTCGGCGGGTCGAAGGTCTCCTTGATCGAGCGCGGCGAGGTCCAGCGCATCAGGTTGGACGGCGCACCGGCCTTGTCGTTGGTGCCCGACGCCCGGCCGCCGCCGAACGGCTGCTGGCCGACGACCGCGCCGGTCGGCTTGTCGTTGATGTAGAAGTTGCCGGCCGCGAAGCGGAGCGCCTCGGTCGTCCAGGCGATGGCCTGGCGGTCCTGGGCGATGACCGCGCCGGTGAGGGCGTACGGCGCGATGCTCTCCATCTCGCGGACGACGCGCTCGTAGTCGCCGTCGTCGAAGACGTGCACGGCGAGGATCGGGCCGAAGTACTCGGTGGTGAACATCTGGTCGGTCGGGTCGCCGCCCTCGACGATCGTGGGCCGCACGAAGTAGCCGACCGAGTCGTCGAGCTTGCCGCCCGCGAGGACGTCGAGGGTCTTGGAGCGCTTGGCCCGCGAGATCGCCTTCTTGTGCTTGTCGAAGGCCCGCTCGTCGATGACCGCTCCCATGAAGTTGGAGAAGTCGGTGACGTCGCCGACGGTGATCGCCTCCACCTCGGAGATCAGGTCGTCCCGCATCTTGTTCCACACCGAGCGGGCGACGTACGCCCGGGACGCGGCCGAGCACTTCTGGCCCTGGAACTCGAACGCGCCGCGGATCATCGCGGTCCGGAGCACGTCGGGGTCGGCCGACGAGTGCGCGACGATGAAGTCCTTGCCGCCGGTCTCGCCGACGATGCGCGGGTAGGCGCGGTACTTGCTGATGTTCTCGCCGACCGTCGACCAGAGGTGCTGGAACGTCTTGGTCGAGCCGGTGAAGTGGATGCCGGCCAGGTCGGGGCTCTTGAGCGCGACGTCGGAGACCGCGAGGCCGTCGCCGGGGAGCATGTTGACCACGCCCGGCGGCATGCCGGCCTCGTCGAGCAGCTCCATCGTCAGGTGCGCGGCGAGCTGCTGGGTCGGCGACGGCTTCCAGATGACCGTGTTGCCCATCAGCGCCGGGGCCGTGGGCAGGTTGCCGGCGATCGCGGTGAAGTTGAACGGCGTGATCGCGTAGACGAAGCCCTCGAGCGGGCGGTGATCGGAGCGGTTCCACACACCGCGCGAGTTGGCCATCGGCTGCTCGGCGAGGATCTGCCGCGCGTAGTGGACGTTGAACCGCCAGAAGTCGATGAGCTCGCAGGCGCTGTCGATCTCGGCCTGGAACGCCGTCTTCGACTGGCCGAGCATCGTCGCGGCGTTGAGCCGCTGCCGCCAGGGGCCGGCGAGCAGGTCCGCGGCCTTGAGCAGGATCGCGGCGCGGTCGTCGAACGACATCGCGGCCCAGCCCGGCGCGGCGTCCTGCGCCGCCTTGACGGCCGCGCGCGCGTCGGCCTGGGTGGCGTTCTTCATCACGCCCAGCACGTGACCGTGGTCGTGCGGCTGGACGACGGGGATCTCGGCACCGCCACCCATCTTCTTGGTGCCGCCGATCGTGGCGGTCAGGTCGACCTGCTGGTCCTCCTGGCGCTTGAGCTCGAGCTCCAGGGCCGCCCGCTCGGGGGTGCCCGGGGCGTAGGTGAGATTCGGCTCGTTGAGGGGAGCCGGAGGGGTGGTGAAGGCGTCCATGCCGCCGATGGTCTCATCACGCCGTACCACGACCAACTCCGCCACCGGGCGCGGGTACGACGTTGCGGGCGACGCCGCCTAGGCTGGGCCATATGCCGCACCAGCCGCACCCGAGCACCTTCCAGACCGTCCCGTTCAACACCTGGGTGCTGCCCGAGCACAAGGTCGTCTACGTGTCCGCGGCGAAGGTGGCCTGCACGACGCTGAAGTGGATGGTGGCCGACCTCGCGGGCGAGGACCACCGCCGCATCGACACCGTCGCCAGCGGGATGCAGAGCCGGCTGATGACCATCCACCCGGGCCGCTCCCTGCTGCAGCACGTCCAGGCCGTGCACACCATGCCGGCGGACGAGGTGGCGCAGATCAGCCCCGACAACGGCTGGTTCGTGTTCGGCGCGCTGCGGGACCCGTGGAGCCGGCTGTGGTCGGCCTGGCAGTCGAAGTTCCTCGTGCGAGCCAACCGTTACCTCCGGCACTTCGGCGACGAGCCGTTCTTCCCGCGCGTGCCGACCAAGGCCTCCGACATCGTCGAGGACTTCCGCACGTTCGTGGAGATGGCGCCCTGGACGACGCACCCCGAGCTCAAGGAGGACCTGCACTTCCGCCCGCAGGTGCGCGCCCTGCAGCCCGACAAGATCCCCTACACCCGGATCTACGACCTGACCGACTTCAAGTCGATGACCGCCGACCTGCACGCGCACCTCCAGGCGATCGGCAAGGACCAGGAGCTCTACGTGCCCCGGGCCAACGAGACGCCGGTGCCGATGTCGCGCGAGGTGTGGGCGGACGGACTCAAGGAGCGGGTCGAGGTGCTGTTCCGCGAGGACTTCGACGCGTTCGGCGACC
>NZ_CAMPGZ010000055.1 GCF_946885725.1 uncultured Nocardioides sp. | reverse complement strand
CAGGGCTACCCGCGGCGCTACGAGGACCAGGAGGAGTGGAAGGGCGGCTGGACGCTCAACAAGCGCGGCCGGCTGACGCTCAAGGCCGGCGGGCGGCTGAAGAAGCTGGCCACGATCTTCTCCAACCCGAAGATGCCGTCGATCCAGGACTACTACGAGCCCTGGACCTACGACTACTCCACGCTCACCGACGCGCCTGCCCAGGAGCACACGCCGGTCGCGCGACCCAAGTCGCTGCTCAGCGGCGAGGACATGAAGATCGAGTGGTCGTCCAACTGGGACGACAACCTCGGCGGCTCGGCGGCGACCGCCCAGCACGACCCCGTGCTGCGCAAGGTCTCCGCCGACGTGAAGATGCAGTTCGAGCAGGCGTTCATGTTCTACCTGCCGCGCATCTGCGAGCACTGCCTCAACCCGTCGTGCGCGGCGTCGTGCCCCAGCGGCGCGATCTACAAGCGCACCGAGGACGGCATCGTGCTCGTCGACCAGGACCGCTGCCGTGGCTGGCGGATGTGCGTGTCCGGCTGCCCTTACAAGAAGGTCTACTTCAACCACCGCACCGGCAAGGCCGAGAAGTGCACGTTCTGCTTCCCGCGCATCGAGGTCGGCCTGCCGACCGTGTGCTCGGAGACCTGCGTCGGTCGGCTGCGCTACATCGGTCTGGTGCTGTACGACGCCGACCGGGTGCTCGAGGCGGCGGCGACGCCCGACGAGAAGGACCTCTACGAGGCGCAGCGGTCGGTGCTGCTCGATCCCGGCGACCCCGACGTGGTGCGCGCTGCCGAGCGGGCCGGCATCCCGCACGACTGGATCGAGGCGGCGCAGCGATCGCCCATCCACGCGCTGATCAACAAGTACAAGGTCGCGCTGCCGCTGCACCCGGAGTACCGCACGATGCCGATGGTCTGGTACATCCCGCCGCTGTCGCCGGTCGTCGACGTCGTCAAGGACACGGGTGAGGACGCCGAGGACCCGGGCAACCTGTTCGCCGCGATCGAGGCGCTGCGCATCCCGATCGAGTACCTCGCCGAGCTGTTCACCGCCGGTGACGTCGCGCCCGTCGACTCGGTGCTCCGCAAGCTCGCCGCGATGCGCTCCTACATGCGCGACGTCAACCTCGGCCGCGAGCCGAACGCCTCCATCCCCGCCGCCGTCGGCATGGGGGAGGAGGAGCTCTACGACATGTACCGCCTGCTGGCACTGGCGAAGTACGACGAGCGCTACGTCATCCCGCCGGCCCACGCCGAGCAGGCACACTCGCTCGAGGAGCTCGCCACCGAGTGCGCGCTCGACTACGAGGGCGGACCGGGCATGGGCGGCTCCGGGCCGTTCGGCGAGGGCTCGGGCGCACCGGTCCCGATCGCGGTCGAGAACTTCCAGATGCTGCAGGACCGGCAGACCTCCGACAGCATCGCGGCGCCGTCGGACAAGGCGGCCCGGGTGAACCTGCTGAACTGGGACGGCAAGGGCCGCCCGAGCGGGCTCTTCCCGCCGCGATCGGAGGGTCCGGGCACGGTCGTCGACACCGGCCCGCCGGAGACCACCGACGACGGCGCGACCGGCCCGGGGGGGACCGGCGGTCTCACCGGAGGGGCGGACCACCGATGAGCATGAACCTCCTCCGTCGCAAGGCTGCTGAGAGCCGACCGCTCACCGACGAGCAGCTGACGATCGCCTGGCAGACGGCCTCGCTGCTGCTCGACTACCCCGACGAGTCGCTGCCCGAGCGGCTCGCCCTGGCCCGTCGTGCGTACGACGCGCTGCCCGACGCCGTCGGTGGCCCGCTGCGCGCGACGGTGGAGCGGCTGGACGGCGTCGCCCTCGGCGACCTCGCCGCCGACTACGTCGAGACCTTCGACAGCCGCCGCCGGCACAACCTGTTCCTCACCTACTTCGCCCACGGCGACACCCGCAAGCGCGGCGTGGCGCTGCTGCGGTTCAAGCAGACCTACCTCGCCGCCGGCTTCGAGCCCGCGCCCGAGGAGCTGCCCGACCACCTCTGCCTGGTGCTCGAGTTCGCCGCGACGATCGACCGTGAGGCCGGCCGGAAGCTGATCCTCGACCACCGCGCCGGGCTGGAGCTGCTGCGGATCGGGCTCGTCGAGACCGGCAGCCGCTGGGCCGGCGCCGTCGAGGCCGTCACCGCCACGCTGCCGCCGCTGCGCGGCGACGAGGTCGAGGCGGTACGCCGGCTCGCCGCCGAGGGGCCGCCCGAGGAGGAGGTCGGGCTGACGCCGTACGCCACACCCGCTTTCGACCCAGGCCCGGCCACGCCCACGGGTCCGGTCGAGCTGCCGATGCCCACCATGCCGTCGCTGCCATCATCCGTGGGACGGGAAGGAGCGCGCTGATGGACGTCTTCCTGTGGGTGATCGTCCCGTACCTCTGCCTCGCGACGTTCGTCGTCGGACACTTCTGGCGCTACCGCTACGACAAGTTCGGCTGGACCACGCGCTCCTCGCAGCTCTATGAGGACAGGCTGCTGCGGCTGGGCTCGCCGCTGTTCCACTTCGGCATGCTCGGCGTCGTCGGCGGGCACATCATCGGGCTGCTCGTGCCGCAGTCCTGGACCGACGCGCTCGGGATCAGCCACGAGACCTATCACTACGTCGCCGTCGTGGGCGGGCTGATCGCCGGGATCATGACGGTCGTCGGGATGGCGATCCTGATCTACCGGCGGCGCACGGTCGGCCCGGTGTTCTCGGCGACCACGGTGATGGACAAGGTGATGTACGCCTTCCTCGCCGCCGTGATCGTGCTGGGCATGTGGAACACGATCGCCGGTTCGATCCTCACCATCGGCGGTGAGTACAACTACCGCGAGGGCGTGTCGGTCTGGTACCGCTCGTTCCTCGCCTTCCAGCCCGACGCGTCGCTGATGGCCGACGCGCCTCTCGGCTTCCAGCTGCACGCGCTGGTCGCGTTCGGGCTGTTCGCGCTGTGGCCGTTCACCCGACTGGTGCACGTGTTCAGCGCGCCGGTCGGCTACCTGACCCGGCCCTACATCGTCTACCGCAGCCGCGACGCGCAGCTGGGCAACCGCCCGCAGCGGCGCGGCTGGGAGAGAGTCCAATGAAACCTGTGACCCCCGAGACCATGGACACCACGTCGTTGACCGAGCTCGTGCGCCTGCGCCTGGAGGAGGCCCGCACCGCGTCGAGCGGACGGGCCGCGACCACGATCTACGGCGGCCAGGAGCACGACCTGCGCCAGACCGTGATCGCGCTCGCCGAGGGCCGGTCGCTGGGCGAGCACGAGTCGCCCGGCGAGGCGACGCTCCAGGTGCTGCACGGCACCGTGCGGCTGGAGGCCGGCGACGAGGTGTGGCGCGGCGAGGCGGGGGACCACGTGGTGATCCCGCCCGCGCGGCACGACCTCACCGCGGAGACCGACGCGGCCGTGCTGCTCACGGTCGCGACGCGAGGCGACCGAGGGTGACGGCTCAGGAGTAGCGGACCGCCTCCCCGCGCTCGACGCGCTCGCGCTGCGGCACCACGGTGTAGCGCGGGTCCTTCGCGGACTCCTGCCCTGCCTCGAAGACGCCGAACCGGGTGCACGCCGAGCCGGCCATCAGCGCCGCCCCGGACAGCACCGCGGCAGTGCGGCTGCGACGGGCGAGCAGCGCGCCCGCGGCGCCGGCGATCGTCAGCCAGCGCGACGCCTTCATCAGCCGGCCGGCCTTGCCCTGGTGCAGCGGCTCGGCGGTGATGCCCATGCTCTGCTCCATGCGATGCTCGGCCAGCAGCTCGACGACCGCACCGCCCAGCGCGAGGCGACGGGCGGGACCCGCTTGCGCCACCGGCGACGCCAGCATGCCCATGCCGCCGGACGCCGCGGCGGCCGATGAGGTGAACACGAACGGCAGCTCGCGGTAGGCCTCGTGCCAGGACGGCGTCGCGGTGTCGGACAGCAGCACCGCGGTGTACGACGCCACCGGTGGCGCCATGAGCGCGGCGGCGAGCCCCGCCGGGCGGCCGAGCGCCGAGACCAGCCGCAGCGGGCCGCGGCGCGCTGCGGGCGGCAGCAGGTCGGCCACCTCGGCCGCGGCCGCGAGCCCGGCGAACGGGCCGTAGCCGGAGAGGATCCAGGTGCCCACGGACATCGGCGAGGTGAGCTTGGCGGTGCGCAGCATGTTGAGGAACCGCTCCGGCCGGCCGAGGTCGTGCACCAGCGCGACCATCGAGACGCCCAGCGCGCCGAGCGCCGTCAGCCGGCTCGCGCGGCGCAGCGCCGGCCGTCCGGTGACGTCGGCGCCCGCCGCGAGCAGCGAGGACCCGGCCGCGAGACCGCCGGAGAACAGGTAGGCCGGGATGTCGGCCTCCCACGGCGAGGGCTTCACCACCGGCCGGCCGTAGTAGGAGGTGAACTCCGCCTCGGGCACCACGGACCCGTCGCGGCGTGCGCCCGGGCTGCCGCGGTGCCGGGAGGTGACCGCGTGCTGCAGCCGCTGGTCCTGCTGCGCGCCGCGCAGCTCGTCCTCGGTGACCTTCGAGTCCGGCGCCTCGTCGCCCTGCACCGGGCCGGGGCCCGGACCCGGACGCCCGCCCGGGGTCACGACTTCCTCCCGAGGAACGCCACCGCGGCTCCGACCAGCAGCGCCCCGGCCGCGGCGGACGCGCGACGGAACATCTGCGGCAGGTCGCGGGTGGTCACGACGGGGTCGGGCGGCAGACCGTAGACCTCCGGCTCGTCGAGCAGCAGGAAGAACGCGCCCGCGCCGCCGACGCCGTCGTCCGGGTCGGCGCCGTACAGCCGGGCGTCCATCACGCCGGCCTCGTGCAGCTGGGCGACCCGCTCCTTCGCCCGCTCGCGCAGCTCGTCGACGTCGCCGAACTGGATCGATTCCGTGGGGCAGGCCTGCGCGCACGCGGGCCGCTGGTCGTCCTTGAGCCGGTCGTAGCAGAGCGTGCACTTCTGGGCGATGCCGACGTTGCGCGCGCCCTCGGGACCGGTGCGCCGCTCGATCACGCCGTACGGGCAGGCCGGCACGCAGTAGCCGCAGCCGTTGCAGATGTCGGGCTGCACGACGACCGTGCCGAACTCGGTGCGGAACAGCGAGCCCGTCGGGCAGACGTCGAGGCAGGCGGCGTGCGTGCAGTGCTTGCAGACGTCGGAGGACATCAGCCAGCGGAAGTCCGGGCGGTCTTCGCTCGCCTCCGCGCCCTCGGGCGAGGTCGGAGGCGGCGGTCCCGGCATCCCGAGGTCGACCGGGGCGGTGCCGCCCGCGTCGCCGTCGGTCCTTGCCGGCTGCTCGATGAACGCGACGTGGCGCCACGTGTTGGCGTTGAGCGAGACCGTGTTGTCGTAGGACATCCCGGTGAGCGAGAACCCGTCGTCGGGAACCTCGTTCCACTCCTTGCACGCCACCTCGCAGGCCTTGCAGCCGATGCACACCGAGGTGTCGGTGAAGAAGCCCTTGCGCGAGGGCGGGTCGTCGTACCCGGCCTCCTTCGCCGGGTCGACCGGCCCGAACAGGCTGTGCTCACCGATGGGGGATCTCACGTCTGGCTGCCCTCCTGGCCCGTCGACGGGTCGCCTTGGTCGTCGCCGCCCGCGCCCGGACCGGTCGTCACGATCGGCGTGCCCGGGTCGTCCAGGGTGCCGGCGCGGCGCTGGTAGTCGGTCACGAAGTCGCGCGACGCCTTGCCGCGGGGGCGACGGCCCGGCAGCACGTCACACGTGCCGGCCTTGGACTCCTGGATCAGCACGTTGGGGTCGAGCGTGACGCCGAACAGGTCGTTGGCGGAGTCGCCGGTGACGAGACCGCCCTGGCCCCAGTGGTACGGCAGCCAGACCTGGTGCACGATCCGACCATCCACCCGCAGCGGCCGCAGCCGGTCGGTGACGAGCACCCGGCCCTCGATGACCGCCCGCGAGGTGACCACGTGGCACCAGCCGCCGTTCTCGAGCCCGCGCTCGGCCGCAAGCATGGGGGAGACCTCGACGAACATCTCCGGCTGGAGCTCCGCGAGGTACTCCAGGTAGCGGCTCATCCCGCCCGCCGTGTGGTGCTCGGTGAGCCGGCTCGTCGTGAACACGAAGGGGAAGACGTCGCTGTGCTCCTCCGGCGGGCTGGGGTTCATCGGGTTGTCGTCGCGGTCGTACTCCTTGCGCGTGGGGTTGGCCTGCTGGCCGTAGAGCACGTTGCGGAACGGGCTCTCCACGGGCTCGTAGTGGGTCGGCATCGGCCCGTCGATCAGCCCCTGCGGCGCGAACAGCGCGCCCTTCCCGTCGCCCTGCATGATGAACGGGTCGTCACCGGCGAGCGCCTCGACACCACCGGCTCCCTCGTCGGGCTGGTACGTCGGCGGCTTGGTCTTCTGGAAGTCCGGCACGTCGTCGCCGACCCACTCGGCCTTCTGCTCGTCCCACCAGACGAGCTTCTTGCGCTCGCTCCACGGGCGGCCGTCGGGGTCGGCCGAGGCGCGGTTGTAGAGGTTGCGCCGGTTGGCCGGCCAGGCCCAGCCCCACTCGGGCGCGACGTACGACTGCTCGCGTCCGGGCTTGCGCCGCGCGGCCTGGTTGACGCCGTCGGCGAACACGCCGGTGTAGATCCAGCAGCCGCCGAGCGTCGACCCGTCGTCCTTCATCTCGGTGAAGGCCGAGAGCGGCCGGCGGGTCGCGACCTCGTATCCGTTGATCTCCATGAGCACGGCCTCGGCCGACGGCTCGTCGTGCTCGCCGTGCACGGGGTAGTCCCAGGCGAGGTCGAGCACCGGCCGGTCGCGCTCCTCGCTCGAGTCCTTCAGGCGCTCCCGGACCAGCCGGCCGAGGTGGTAGAAGAACCACAGCTCCGACCGGGCGTCGCCCGGCGGCTCGACCGCCTTGGTGCGCCACTGCAGCATCCGCTGGGTCTGGGTGAACGTGCCCTCCTTCTCCACGTGGGAGGCGGCAGGGAACAGGAACACCTCGGTGCGGCACTCCTCGGGCACGATCTCGCCGGTCTCGACCTCGGGGCTGTCGCGCCAGAACGTCGCGCTCTCGATCTCGAACAGGTCGCGCACGACGAGCCAGTCGAGGTTGGCCATGCCCAGCCGCTGGGCGCGGCCGTGCGCCGACCCGACGGCGGGGTTCTGGCCGAGCAGGAAGTAGCCCTTCACCTTGCCGTCGATCATGTCCATGACCGTGCGGTAGGTGCCGTGGTCGCCGGTGATGCGCGGCAGGTAGTCGAAGCAGAAGTCGTTGTCCGCTGTGGCTGCGTCGCCCCAGTAGGCCTTGAGCAGGTTGACGGCATAGGCCTTGGCGTTGTCCCAGAAGCCCTTGGAGCCGGGGTTGCGGATGCTGTCGATCCACTCGTCGAACGACCCGTGCTGGTTGGCGTTGGGCATCGGCAGGTAGCCGGGGAGGATGTTGAACAGCGTCGGGATGTCCGTCGAGCCCTGGATGCTGGCGTGCCCGCGCAGTGCCATGATCCCGCCGCCCGGCCGGCCCATGTTGCCGAGCAGCAGCTGGAGGATCGCGCCGGTGCGGATGTACTGCACGCCGACGCTGTGCTGGGTCCAGCCGACGGAGTAGACCAGCGCGGTCGTGCGCTCCCGGCCCGAGGACTCGGTCCAGGCGCGGCAGACCTCGAGGAACTCCTCCTGCGAGACGCCGCAGACGCGCTCGACCATCTCCGGCGTGTAGCGGGAGAAGTGCCGCTTGAGGATCTGGTAGACGCAGCGCGGGTGCTGCAGCGTGGGGTCGCGCGGCGGGTCGCCCTGGACGTCCATGCCGTGCGTCTCGTGCTGCAGGGCGCTGGCGGTCTCGCGCTGCTGCTCGTGCTCCTGGCGCTCCGCGCCGGCCTGCTTGTGCTCGGTGCTGGCGTACTGCCAGCTCGTCGGGTCGTAGGTGCGGGACTCGGGGTCGAACCCGGAGAACAGCCCGTCGAGGTCGTCGGTGTCCTGGAAGTCCTCGCTCACGATCGTCGCGGCGTTGGTGTAGGCCACGACGTACTCACGGAAGTCGAGCTCGTTCTCCAGGACGTAGTTGATGATCCCGCCGAGGAACGCGATGTCGGTGCCGACCCGGATCGGCACGAACTGGTCAGCGAGCGCGCTGGTGCGCGTGAACCGCGGGTCGACGTGGATGACCTTGGCGCCGCGAGCCTTGGCCTCCATGACCCACTGGAAGCCGACCGGGTGCGCCTCGGCCATGTTGGAGCCCTGGATCACGATGCAGTCGGCGTTGGCCAGGTCCTGCAGGAACGTCGTGGCGCCGCCACGACCGAAGCTCGCCCCCAGACCGGGGACGGTGGCGGAGTGTCAAATACGCGCCTGGTTCTCGATCTGGATCGCCCCCATCGCCGTGAACAGCTTCTTGATGAGGTAGTTCTCCTCGTTGTCGAGGGTCGCCCCTCCGAGGCTGGCGATGCCGAGCGTGCGCCGCACCTTGTGCTGGTGGTCGTCCAGCTCCTGCCAGGTGTCGTTGCGCGCCTTGACGACGCGGTCCGCGACCATGTTCATCGCGGTGTGGAGGTCGAGCTCCTCCCACTCCGTGCCGAAGGGACGCCGGTAGCGGACCGTGGTGTTGCGCAGCGGGCTGGTGACGAGGTTCTTGCTGGCCGAGCCCTTGGGGCAGAGCCGGCCGCGGTTGACCGGGCTGTCCGGGTCGCCCTCGATCTGCACGACCTTCTCGTCCTTGACGAACACGCGCTGGGCGCAGCCGACGGCGCAGTAGGGGCAGACGCTGCCGACCACGCGGTCGGCAGTGGACGTGCGCGGAGTGAGCTCCTCGGTACGGCGGGAGCGGGCGGCCGGCCCGCGGCCCAGCATGTCCGGGCCGCGCAGCTGACGCAGCACCGGCCACTCCAGAGGTGTCCTCACCCTCCGCCTCCTTCGCGTCCCGCCCACGCGGACCCGGGGTCCGCCCGGTACCTACCCGACCTTGCCAGACTCATGCATGCGTCGTCAGCACACCTCCAGCAGCGTCTCGCCGCGCGACACCAGCTCGCCGATCACCGGGTGGCCGGGGAGCTCGCCGGCGACGAGAAGACCGCCGGAGGTCTGCGCGTCGGCGAGCAGCAGCAGCTCGTCGTCGTCCACCAACGACCGCAGGTGCGGCCGCACCCAGTCGAGGTTGCGGCGGCTGCCTCCGGGCACGTAGCCGGCCGCGAGCGACTCGCGCGCGCCCTCGACGTAGGGCACGGCCGCGGCGTCGATGCGGGCGGTCACGTCACTGGCGCGGGCGAGCTTGAGCAGGTGGCCGAGCAGGCCGAAGCCGGTGACGTCGGTCGCGCACGTCGCGCCCGCGTCGAGAGCCGCTCGTGACGCGTCGCGGTTGAGCGTCGTCATCACCGCGACCGCCTCGTCGAACCGTTCGCCGGTGGCCTTGTGCCGGTTGTTGAGGATGCCGAGACCGAGCGGCTTCGTCAGCGTCAGGGGGGTGCCGGGCTTGCCGGCGTCGTTGCGCAGCAGCCGGTCGGGGTGGGCGAGGCCGGTGACGGCCAGGCCGTACTTCGGCTCCCGGTCGTCGATGCTGTGCCCACCGGCCAGATGAGTGGCGGCCTCGGTGCAGACGTCACCCCCGCCGCGCAGCACCTCGGCGGCGACGTCGAACGGGATGACGTCGCGCGGCCAGGCCAGCAGGTTGACCGCGACGAGCGGCGTACCGCCCATCGCGTAGACGTCGGACAGCGCGTTGGCGGCGGCGATTCGACCCCAGTCGTAGGGGTCGTCGACGACGGGCGTGAAGAAGTCGGCGGTCGTGACGACGGCGCGGTCTCCGTCGATGCGTACGGCGGCCGCGTCGTCGCCGTGGTCGAGCCCGACGAGCAGGTCGCCACCGGCCTTGCCGGTGCCGAGCCCGGACAGCACCCGCTCGAGCTCGCCGGGCGGGACCTTGCACGCGCAGCCGCCGCCGGCGGCGTACTGGGTGAGTCGCACGAGAACAACCTAGGGGGGCGCCCCTAGTCTTACGGCGGAGGCGTACCTCGTCTGGTGACGGGCGCGGTCCTCAAAACCGTTGTGGCCGGGCATCCCGGCCAGGCGGGTTCGATTCCCGTCCGCCTCCGCCATACGTTCCGCCGACCCGCTTCGCTGGAGGCACCGTGCAGGATCCCCGGCGCGCGACACCGCGCACCGACACGGTCCTCGCCGACCCGCGTGTGCGCGAGACGGTCGACCGGCTCGGTGACGCGCTGGTGAAGCGCCAGGTCGCCGCGGTGCTCGACCGGTGCCGCGCCGGCGAGGTCGCGCCCGACGCGGTCGTCGACGAGGTGCTGCACGGTTTGCCGGCCGCCGCCACGACGCTGCGGCCGGTGCTCAACGCGACGGGCGTCGTCGTGCACACCAACCTCGGCCGCGCTCCGCTGTCGCCGGCGGCGGTGGAGGCGGTGCGGCTGGCCTCCGGTGCCACCGACGTCGAGCTCGACCTGTCGACGGGCCGTCGGGGCCGTCGGGGGCGTGGCGCGCTGGCCGCGCTGGCCGAGGCCGTGCCCGAGGCCGGTGGCGTGCACGTGGTCAACAACGGCGCCGCGGCGCTCGCCCTCGTCACGTGTGCGCTGGCCATGGGCCGCGAGGTGATCGTGAGCCGGGGCGAGATGGTGGAGATCGGCGACGGCTTCCGGATCCCGGAGCTGCTGGAGTCCGTCGGCACGCGGCTGCGCGAGGTGGGCACCACCAACCGGGTGCGGCTCTCCGACTACGCCGACGCGGTGAACGACGAGACAGCGTTCGTGCTCAAGGTGCACCCGTCGAACTTCACAGTCAGCGGCTTCACTGCCGACGTGCCTCTTGCGGACCTGGCCACGCTGCCGGTGCCGGTCGTGCACGACATCGGCTCCGGCTTGCTGCGGCCGCACCCGCGGCTGCCCGACGAGCCGAGCGCCGCCGCCTCGCTCGCGGCCGGCGCGGACCTGGTCACGGCGTCCGGCGACAAGCTGCTCGGCGGGCCGCAGTGCGGGCTGATGCTGGGGCGGGCCGAGCTCGTGGAGGCGCTGCGCCGGCACCCGTTCGCGCGGGCGGTGCGCGTCGACAAGCTCACGCTGGCCGCGCTCGAGGCGACCCTCACGGGACCGACGCCGCCGGTGGCCGCGGCACTCGTCCCCGACGTCGACGAGCTGAAGGCGCGTGCGGTTCGCGTCGCCGAGTCGGTGCGCGCTGCGTGTGGCAACGACGCCGCCGTCGAGGTGGTGGACAGCGCCGGCGCGGTCGGCGGCGGTGGTGCCCCAGGTGTCGAGCTGCCGAGCGCCGCCGTCGCGGTGCCGGAGCGGCTGGCGGCCGCGCTCCGCACCGGCGCCGCGCCCGTCGTCGGTCGCGTGCACCAGGGCCGGCTGCTGCTCGACCTGCTCGCGCTCGACCCCGCGGACGACGAGCGGCTCGCCGGCGCGGTGGTCGAGGCCCTCGGCCGCACCGGGGGAGGCGCGGCCTGACGTGCACGTCGTCGCCACCGCCGGGCACGTCGACCACGGCAAGTCGACGCTGGTCCGGGCCCTCACCGGCACTGACCCCGACCGCCTCGCCGAGGAGCGCCGGCGCGGGCTGACCATCGAGCTCGGCTATGCGTGGACGGACCTGTGGAGCGTCGGCGACGTGGCGTTCGTCGACGTGCCTGGCCACGAGCGGTTCATCAGCACGATGCTCGCCGGCGTCGGGCCGGTGCCGGTCACGCTGCTCGTCGTCGCGGCCGACGACCCGTGGATGCCGCAGGCCGCGGAGCACCTCGCCGCGCTGCACGCGCTGGGCGTCCGGCACGGCCTCGTCGCGGTGACCCGCTCGGACCTGGCCGACCCGGCACCGATGGTCGACCGGGCGGCCGCGGAGCTGGCCCGGACCTCCCTCGCCGGCGCTCCCGTGGTCCCGGTGAGCGCGCGGACCGGTGCGGGCCTGGACACCTTGCGCACCACGTTGGTGGACGTGCTCTCCGCCGTACCGCAGCCGGAGCGGGACGCCGACGTGCGGCTCTGGGTGGACCGGCACTTCACCGTGAAGGGCGCGGGCGTGGTGGTGACCGGCACGCTGCCGGCCGGGACGGTACGACGAGGCGACCTGCTCGAGCACGCCGACGGGACGGTGCGCGTGCGCGGCGTGCAGACGCTGGAGCAGCCGGTCGAGGAGGCGCACGGCACCGCCCGCGTAGCGCTGAACATCAGCGGCGACGGGGTGGAGGCGATCCGTCGCGGCTCGACGCTCGTCACGCCGGGCGCGTGGCGGCCGACCATCGAGGTCGACGTCCGGCTGCTCCCGGCCGCAGGAGTGGAGCACGCGCCGCCGGAGCGGCCGCTGCTGCACGTCGGGTCGGCGTCGCACGACGTGCACCTGCGCCCACTGGGCGGCGACGTCGTCCGGCTGCGGCTCGGCACGCCGCTGCCGCTGCGCGTCGGCGACCGGGCGGTCCTGCGGGACCCGGGCGACCGGCGGCTCTGGGGCGTCGTCGTGCTCGACCCGGCACCACCCTCGCTGACCCGGCGCGGCGATGCGCGCCGGCGGGCCGAGGCACTCGCCGAGGACGACGGCACACCCGACCTGAGACTCGAGCTGGCCCGTCGCGGCATCGCCGACGTGGGCCTGCTGAGACGCATCGGGGTGCCGGTGCCCTCGGACAGCGGGCGCTACCTGTTCGACCCGGCCTGGGCCGCCGACCGTGCCGCCGCACTGACCGAGGAGGTGCGCGCCACCGCCGCGGCCGACCCGCTGTCGCAGGGCGTGCCGCTGCCCGCGCTGGCCGACCGGCTGAGACTGCCATCGCCCGAGGTGGCCGAGGCGCTGGTGCGGCCGCCGCTCCGTGTTGCCGGTGGTCGCGTGACCGCGGGCAGCACCGATGCGCTGCCGGACGACCTCGAGGAGGCTCTGGCGAAGCTGGAGCAGGACCTGGCGGAGACGCCGTTCGCCGCGCCCACCGCCGACCGGTTGGCCGAGCTCGGCCTCGGTCCGCGTGAGCGCGGGGCCGCCGCCCGCGCCCGCCGGCTGCTCGTGCTGGCCGAGGGGATCGTGCTGCTGCCGGGCGCCGACGACCGCGCGGTCGAGCTGCTGCGCGGGCTGCCGCAGCCGTTCACCGCGAGCGAGGCGCGCCAGACCCTCGGCAGCAGCCGACGCGTCGTCCTGCCGCTGCTCGACCACCTCGACCGCACCGGCCGCACCCGCCGCGAGCCCGACGACCGGCGTCGGGTCCTCTGACTCAGACCAGGAAGATGCCCGCGCAGGGCTTGGGGGAGAAGTACGTCGACTTCGGCGGCATCTGCTCACCGAGGTCGGCGACCCGGATCAGGGCGGCCAGTGTCGGCGGCTGCAGCACGAACAGCGCCCCGCCGTCCTCGTCGCACCGCGCGGTGAGCATCCCGATGGGCACGTGGTCGGGGTGCACCTCGAGCCGCGGGTGCTCGCGCCCGGTGATGCCGAGCACCGGCCCGAGCAGACACTCCTGCAGCAGCGTCACGTCGAGCCCGGCCACGCCGTCGGGCCGCGTGCCCGGCCGCACGAGCAGCCGCCACCAGCGGCCGTCGGCGTAGAGAGCGATCCCGTCTCCGTGGGGCGCGCCCTCGGCCACCTCGAAGTCCTTGGTCGCGGCCTGGACGAGCGCGTCGGCGTCGACGGGTCCGACGACCCGGCGGTGGAACGACGACAGCCGCAGCCCGTCCAGCGGGTACAGCACGCACAGCACAGCGCCCTCGGCCGGTCGGCCGGCCGCCTCCCAGGCCTGCAGCCGGGCGGCGACCCGGTGGTGCCCGTCGGCGATGTAGTGCACTCCGTCCCCGAGCGCGTCGGCCAGCTCGTCGGCCACGTCGTCGTCGACGGGCCACAGCGTGTGCTCGTTGCCGTCGGGACCGGGGAAGGTCAGGAGCGGCTCGGTGGCTGTGACCTTCCCGACCAGTGCCGTGGCCTCGGCGGGCTGGTCGTGCAGCAGCGCGACCGGTTCGGACCGGGTGGGCTGGTCGGCGTACAACGCGACCAGCGCCTCGACCCGGTGCGGCTCGACCGACTCGTGCCCGCGCACGCGCCCGTCGGCGAACGCGTCGAGCCGTACGCCGGCGATCACCCCGACGTGGTCGCCCGCCCCGTTGCGGATCCGGTAGACGAACAGGCTCCGCCGCTCCTCGCCGTACGCCGACGACGGGACCGGCTCACGCCGCTGCCGCTCGCCCGGTGCGAGCGCGTCCGCCATGGGTGCGGCCGCCCGAGCCGCCCAGTCCTGCCGGACCACGCGCGCCGAGAACGGCCGGACCGCGCCGGCCGCCGTCATGCGTCGTCGATCGTGGTCGACGACACCCCGAGCACGTCGGGCAGGGCGGCGAGCTCGGCGAGCAGGTCGTCGGTGGTGGCACCGGCCACGTCCATGGTCGCCACCGCGGCCTCGCCGCCGCGGAAGACGCGGTTCTGCATCTGCTCGACGTTGAGCCCGTGGCGGCTGAGCAGGTCGAGCACCCGCGCCAGCACACCGACCCGGTCGAGGTGCCGGACCGTCAGCGTGGCCGTGCCGATGCGACTGGGTGTCAGGTTCACGCAGTGTGGCGGCTCGCCCCGCACGAACGCGTCGACGATCTCGACCACGCCGTCGGCGATGGCGTCCTGGGCCTGCTGGGTCGACGCGCCGATGTGGTGCGTGCCGACCACGCGCGGGTGCTGCGCCAGCCGCGACGTCCACTCGGCCTGGCCGCTGCCGGGCTCGTCGGCGTACACGTCCAGACCCGCGCGCAGGTCCCTCTCCTCCAGCGCCTCCAGCAGCGCGTCCTCGTCGACGAGCTCTCCGCGCGAGGTGTTGAGCAGCACCGCGCCCGGCTTCATCTGCGCCAGGAACTTGCGGTCGACCAGCCCGGCGGTGTCGGCGTTGGACGGCAGGTGCAGCGAGACGACGTCGCAGGCGGGCAGCAGCTCCTCGAGGCTGTCGACCGTGCCGACGCGCATCTCGTCGAGCCGGGCGAGCGTGCGCGCGCTGCGGTCGGGCTTGGCCAGCACCAGCACGTGCATGCCGAAGGCGCGGGCGCGCTGCGCGACCTCGAGCCCGATCGAGCCGAGCCCGAGGATGCCCATGGTCGACCCGAAGAGGCCGCGAGCCGCGCTGTAGCGCTTCTTGTCCCAACGTCCCGCGCGGAGGTCGACGGTGGCGTCGACGATGTGCCGGTCGACGGCCAGCAGCAGGCCCATGGTCAGCTCGGCGACGGCGATGGCGTTGCGGCCCGGGAGGTTCGCCACGAGCACGCCACGGGCGGCCGCCGTGGCGGTGTCGATCGTGTTGGTGCCGGCGCCGGCGCGGATCACCAGGGCCAGCTTGTCGCCGGACTCGAACACCTCGGCGCCCACCTTGGTGCTGCGCACGACGAGTACGTCGAAGCCGGGGATGCGCCCGGCCAGGTCGCCCGCCTGGAGGGTGGGTTCGACCACGCACTCGTGGCCGCGGGCCTCGAGCTCGGTGACCGTCGAGCTGCCCAGCGAGTCGGCAAAGAGAACGCGCATTCTGACCTCCGTCGGCCGCACGGCCATGTCCTCGACACGAGCGGTCCGGCGCGTCGCGCGAGGCTCTTGGCCGGGCCCGCGGGCACAGGCTACGCTTCGGAACGGTTGATGCGCATCACGAAACGAGTCTCATCATGCGCAACAGACGTCATGCCGAGCTGTTGACCCGCCTGGTCACCGACGCGCGCTACGAGGTGCTGCCCACGGCGTCCGCCGAAGAGGCCGTGCTGACGCATCTGCCGCGAGAACGGGTCGTCACCATCACGGCGTCGCCGAGCAAGGGCCTCGGCGCCACGCTGGACCTCGCCGAGCGCCTGTCCGGCCACGGGTACGTCGTCGTACCCCACCTCGCCGCGCGGATGGTGCACGGCCGCGCCGAGCTCAGCGAGATCTGCGACCGGCTGACCGGCAAGGGGATCACCCGGGTGTTCGTGCCCGGCGGCGACGCCGAGGCCGACGACACCTACCCCGACGCGCTGTCGCTGCTGGAGGACCTGGCGGAACTCGGCCGGCCGTTCGCGCACGTCGGGATCACCGGCTACCCGGAGTCGCACCCGACGATCAACGACGACCTGACCGTGCAGTCGATGTGGGACAAACGGCGCTACGCCACCCACGTGGTCAGCAACCTGACGTTCGACCCCGGGTCGATCCGCAGCTGGGTGCGCCGGATGCGCGACCGCGGCATCACGCTGCCGCTGCTGCTCGGCCTGCCGGGACCGGTCGAGCGGACCAAGCTGCTGGCGATGGCGACCAAGATCGGCGTGGGGGAGTCGACGCGGTTCCTGGTCAAGCACAAGGGCACGTTCGCGCGGCTGGCAGCGCCCGGCGGCTTCACCGGCGAGCGCTTCCTCGAGCAGTGCGCGCCGGCGCTGGCGATGCCGGACGCGAACGTCGAGGGGCTGCACGTCTTCACGTTCAACCAGATCGAGGCCACGGAGGCGTGGCGCAACGACCTGCTGGTCCGGCTGCGCCGCTGACACCTACGCTGAGACCTATTCAGCCAGCAGTTCCTCGAGCGACCGCTCCAGGCCGGCGTCGCCGGTCTCGAGCACGGTCAGCGGCAGCTTGAGCCGCGCGGCTGCGTCCTCGGCCAGCGCGCGCAGCTCGTCGTCGGGGTCCTGCGCCAGCCAGACCACGCGCGTGTAGTTGCCGAAGTACGTCTCGTGCAGCTCCGGGTAGCGGTCCAGCCCGAGCTCCTGCTCGACCGTGCGCGCGAACGAGCGCACCAGGAAGTCGGTGAGCAGGTAGGTGCCGGGCTGCTCCTCGAAGAACGTCCGGATCCGGTCGGCGCCGGCGTAGACGTCGTAGCAGTGCAGCCCCTCCAGCCGCCGCAGACCGAGCTGCTCGCACACCTCGTCGAGCGCGCCGTACGTCCCGCAGTCGGCGTACCCGACGGCGACCTTGGAGTACGTCGCGCGCAGCTCCTCGGCCAGGCGGCGTACCTGGCCGGCGATCTTCTCCGGACGGTTGTGCAGCAGCGGCGGCAGCGGGTGCACGTCGACCGGCCAGCCGCGGCGCGCGGCGATGCGGCTCGCGTGCTGGGCGATGGCGCCGCAGGCGACCAGCGCGACGCGGTCAGTCCGCGAAGCCGAGCTGGTCGACGAACCGGTCGTTGAAGTCGGCGCGGTCGGAGAGCTCGACATAGGTCACCTCCTCGGTCAGCGCCGAGGCGCCGGCCCGCTCGCGCAGGGAGAGCAGTGACATCTTCGCGCCCTCGCCGGCGACGTTGCCGGCGGAGACGATGCGGAGCACGGGCAGCTTCGGCACCAGCCCGATGCGTACGGCGGAGGCGGGGGAGAGGTAGCTGCCGAACGAGCCCGCCATCAGCACCTGCTGCACGTCGCGCGGCTCGAGGCCGAGCTCCTCGAGCAGCAGGGACCAGCCGGTGGAGATCGCCGCCTTGGCGAACTGCAGCTCGCGCACGTCGCGCTGCGAGAGCACCACGCAGTCGGACGGGTCGGCGTCGGGCGTCGGCCGGTGCAGCACGAACACCCGCTCCTCGCCGATGCGGGTGAGCCGGTCGGCCAGGTGCGGCGCGACCTCCTTGGCGTCGGCGTCGGAGACGTAGCGCCCGGACGCGTCGAGCAGCCCGACCCGGACCAGCTCGGCGACCGCGTCCACCAGCCCGGAGCCGCACACACCCTTGGGCTCGACGTCGCCGATCACACCCAGCTCGACGTCCTCGCCGAGCTCGACCACCTCGATGGCGCCATCGGCCGCGCGCATCCCGCAGCGGATCGCGCCGCCCTCGAAGGCCGGGCCGGCGGGGGCGGCCGTCGCCACGATCCGGTCGCCGTTGCTCAGCACGATCTCGCAGTTGGTGCCGACGTCGATCATGAGTCGCGTGCGCTTGTCGCGGTCCATGCCGGTCGCGAGCATCCCCGCGACGATGTCGCCGCCGACGTACGCGCCCAGGGCCGGGAACAGCGCCGCCCGTGCGCGAGGGTGGATCTCCAGCCCGAGCTCGGAGGCCAGGACCGTCGGCGGGTGCGCGGTCGCCATGACGAACGGTGCGACGCCGAGCGGCTCGGGGTCGATGCCCAGCGCCAGTGCGGTCATCGTCGCGTTGCCCGCGAGCGCGACCTCGTAGACGTGCGCCGGGTCGACGCCGCCCTCCTCGCACACCTGCTTGGCCAGCGTGGACAGCGTCTCGGCCGCGGCCTGCTGCAGCCGGCCGAGCGTGTCGGGGTCGAGCATCGTCGCGCTGATGCGGGTGATCACGTCGCCGCCGAACGGCTGCTGCCGGTTGAGCATCGACGCCACGGCGACGGGCGTGCCGGTCGCGACGTCGAGCAGCGTCGCCACGACGGTGGTGGTGCCGAGGTCGAAGGCGATGGCGTACTGCGTGCCGGTGGTGTCGCCGGGCTCGACGTCCACGAGCGTCTCGTCGACCACCACCGCGGTCACCTTGAAGTCGGCCTTGCGCAGCACGCCGGGCAGCCGGCGCAGCACGTGCAGGTCCGGCTTCGGCTCGAGGTCGTCGATCGCGTCGAGCAGCCGGTCGAGGTCCGGGCGCTGGTCGGACAGCGTGGGCTCGTCGAGCTCGACGTACCGCTTCTGGATCGCCGGTCGCAGGATCACCTGTCGGCCGACACCGACGGTGGCGGCCTTGGGGCGCGTGGTCAGGGGAGGTACGTCGACGGACAGGTCGCGCGTGGCGTTGACCAGGCAGGCCAGCCGCCAGCCCTGGTCGAGCTGCTCGCGGGTGAACGTCTTGACGTCGTGGCGGGTGATCGGCGTGCTGCCGTCGATGCGCACCTTGCACTTGTGGCAGGTGCCGTGGCCGCCGCAGGTCGAGTCGATCGCGATGCCGTTCCACGACGCCGAGTCGAACACCGTGACGCCCGGTGGCACGCGCACCTGGCGCTGGGTCGTCCGCTCGGGGTCGCGGTCGAGCACCGTGAACGACAGCTGCACTCGCCCGGTGCCGTCGTGCGGCGTCGGCTCGGCACCGCGGGTCGGCAGCAGACCTTCACGGCGTACGGCGTCGAGGTCGACCTCGGGCACACCGTCCGTCATGCGACCTCCCGCGTCTGTGTCATGCCGTCGCGGCCGCCTTCGCCCGGTGGGCGGAGATCCACGCCGCGCCCCACTCGTCGTGACCGAGGAACAGGTCGGCCGCCTTCACAGCCTCCACGATCTTCGGCGTACGCGTGTCCATGATCGCGCTCGTCAGTCCGTTGGCCATCGCCATCGGCAGCCAGGCCGCGCCGAGCGTGTGCCGGTCGGGCATGCCGAAGGAGGTGTTGGACGCGCCGCAGGTCATGTTGAGACCGTGCTCGTCGCGGATGCGACGCATGGTCTCGAAGGTCACCAGCGAGGTGTGTGTGTCCGCGCCGATCGGCATGGCGAGCGGGTCGATGACGATGTCCTGCTTGGCGATGCCGTACTCCTCGGTCGCCACCCGGATGATCTTCGCGGTCAGCTCGAGGCGCTTGTCGGCCTCCATCGGGATCTCGTCCTCGTCGTTGGGCAGCGCGATGATCGCGGCGTCGAACCGCTTGACCAGCGGCAGGATCGCGGCGAGCCGGTCGTCCTCGGCGGTGACCGAGTTGACCAGCGCACGGCCTTCGTAGACCGACAGCCCGGCCTCGAGCGCCTCGACCACCGACGAGTCGATGCAGATCGGCAGGTCGGTGAGGCTCTGGACCATCCGGATCGCCTTGGTCAACAGCTCGGGCTCGTCGGTCAGCGGCACGCCCATGTTGACGTCGAGCACGTCGGCGCCGCCCTCGACCTGGGCCTTCACGTCGCGCTCGATCGCGGACATGTCGCCGGCGCGGAGCTGCTCCTGGAAGATCCTGCGACCGGTCGGGTTGATCCGCTCACCGATCAGGCAGAAGCGCTGGTCGTGCCCGATCACCACCTCCTTGGTGGCGGAGCGGAGCACCGTGTGGAGGGGCTCGCCGCTGTAGGTCATGCCGGGACCTTCGAGCGGCGCTCGTTGAGCAGGGCCTTGGCCTTCTTGACCGTCGCGCTGGCGTCAGCGGCGTAGCCGTCGGCACCGACCGCGTCGGCGTACTCCTGGGTGACCGGCGCGCCGCCGACCATGACGACGACCTCGTCGCGGAGGCCGGCCTTCTCGAGAGCGTTCATGTTGGCCTTGAACATCGGCATCGTGGTGGTGAGGAACGCCGAGAAGCCGACGATGTCGGGCTGGTGCTCCTCGATGGCGGCCACGAACTTCTCCGGTGCGACCTGCACGCCGAGGTCGATCACCTCGAAGCCGGCGCCCTCGAGCATGATGTTGACGAGGTTCTTGCCGATGTCGTGGACGTCGCCCTTGACGGTGCCCATGAGGAACTTCCCGACCGTCTCGACGCCGGTCTCGGCGAGCAGCGGGCGCAGCCGCTCCATCGCCCCCGCCATCGCCCGGCCGGCGATGAGCATCTCGGGCACGAAGAAGTCGCCCCGCTCGAACCGCGCGCCGACCTCCTCGAGCGAGGGGATCAGCGCGTCGAAGAGCAGCGTCTGCGGCTGCATGTCGAGCCGCAGCCCCTCCTCGGTGAGCTCGAGGACGCGCGGGGCGTTGCCGACCAGCGTCTCGTCGTACAGGCCTTGCAGGATCTCTTCAGGAGTCATCGGGGGCCCTCCGGGTCAAGGACGAAGGAACGGTGCTGCTGGGAAGTCATGCGACCCCCTCCTTGGGTGTGCGGCCGCGGAGCAGCGTGGACAGCTCCTCGGCGTGCTTCTTCAGGCGACGGCCGAGCTCGTCGAGCCGGCCGTCCAACCGGGGGGTGGGGCCGGAGACCCCGAGGGCGGCGACGACGTCGCCGCGGGGGCCGCGCACGGGCACGGCGACGCCGCTGAGCCCGACCTCGAGCTCGTCGGCGGTGATCGCCCACCCGCGCCGGCGCGCCTGCTCGGCGTCGCAGCGGAACAGGGCGGGGTCGGTGATGGTGGCCACGGACTGGGTCGGAAGCGGCTCGGTCGGCAGCTCCAGCACGCCCCAGG
>NZ_CAMPGZ010000054.1 GCF_946885725.1 uncultured Nocardioides sp. | reverse complement strand
AGCGCGTAGTCGAGCGCCCCCTGCGCGATGCCGACGGCCTGCGCGGCGATCGTCACGCGGGTGTGGTCGAGCACGCGCATCGCCGTGGTGAAGCCGGTGCCCTCGGCGCCGATCATCCGGTCGGCCGGGACGCGCACGTTGTCGAGGTAGACCTCGCGCGTCGGGGAGCCCTTGATGCCGAGCTTCTTCTCCGGCGCACCGAAGGAGACGCCCTTGTCGGACTTCTCCACCACGAACGCCGAGATGCCCGCGCCCTTGCGCGCCTCGGGGTCGGTCACCGCGAAGACCGTGTAGAACTCCGAGACGCCCGCGTTGGTGATCCAGCGCTTCGTCCCCGAGATCACCCAGTCGTCGCCGTCGCGCACCGCGCGGGTCTTCATCGCGGCCGCGTCCGAGCCGGCCTCCGGCTCGGACAGGCAGTAGGAGAACATCCCCTCGTTGGCGGCGAGGCGCGTGAGGTACTTCTTCTTCAGCTCCTCCGAACCGGCCAGCACCAGCGGCATCGAGCCGAGCTTGTTGACCGCCGGGATCAGCGACGACGAGGCGCACGCCCGTGCGACCTCCTCGATCACGATGCAGGTCGCCAGCGCGTCGGCGCCCGCACCGCCGTACTCCTCGGCCACGTGCGGCGCCGCGAAGTCCGCCGCCGCAAGCGCGTCGTACGCCGCCTGGGGGAACTCGCCCGCCTCGTCCACCTGCGCCGCCGCCGGCGCCACCTTCGCGTCGCAGACCGCGCGGACCGCCTCGCGGATGGCCTGGTGCTCCTCGGACAGCGCGTAGAGGGGGAACTCGCTCATGCGGCTCATGCTACTTGCGGGTAGCGGCTCGCGGGCGGCCGACTCCGGCGGCCGGAAGACGCCCGGCGAGACGGCCGGAGACACGCCCCGAGATAGGTTCGGGACATGACCGAGCGCACCCCGCGGCCCTGGCTCGACCGCGAGCACATCCGCTTCATGCTGGAGGACTGCGAGACCTGGGCGATCGTGGGTCTCAGCGGCAACCCGGACCGTACGGCGTACCGCATCGCGCGGTTCCTGCAGGAGCGCGGCAAGCGGATCGTGCCGATCCACCCCGACGCGCCGACCGTGCTCGGCGAGCAGGGCTACGCGACGCTGGCCGACGTGCCGTTCCCGATCGACGTGGTCGACGTCTTCCGCCGCTCCGAGGCGGCCGGCCAGTTCGCCGACGAGGCCGTCGCGATCGGGGCGAAGGGCGTGTGGTTCCAGCTCGGCGTGCTCGACCCCGAGGCGTTCGAGCGCACCACCGCTGCCGGCGTACCGATGGTCATGGACACCTGCCCCGCCATCGAGTGGCCGCACGTGGCGGGCTCGGTCGCCTGATGCCGCGCGCCTTCGACGGGGTCTACCCTGACACGCGCCGCGACGACACCGTCGACGTCCTTCACGGTCAGCGCATCGAGGATCCCTACCGCTGGCTCGAGGACCCGGACTCCGAGGAGACCGCCGCCTGGGTCAAGGCCCAGAACGAGGTGACCCGCGCACACCTCGACGCACTCCCCTCACGGCCGTGGTTCCACGAGCTCACCACCGCGATCGTGACGCGCCCGCGCGCCGGCACCCCCGACAAGGTCGGCGGCCGGTACGTCGTGCTCCGCAACGACGGGACGTTCGAGCAGGACGTGCTGTACGTCGGTGACACGCTCGACGAGCTGCGGGACGCGCCACGCGTGCTGCTCGACCCCAACACGTTCTCCGAGGACGGCACCTCGTCGCTGTTCTCCCGCAGCGCCAGCAAGGACGACGCGCTGCTCGCCTACCTGGTCAGCGACGGCGGCAGCGACTGGACGTCGGTGCACCTGCTCGATCTCGCCACAGGTGAGCCGACCGGCGAGACGCTGACCAACGTGAAGTTCAGCGATGCCACGTGGCTGCCGGACCGGTCCTTCCTCTACGTGCACTACGAGGTCGACGGCACCGGCACGGGCACCGACGCCGAGGCGCTCCCGGGCGGCAAGCTGAGGCGGCACCGGGTCGGCACGCCGCAGAGCGAGGACGAGCTCGTCCTCGAGTTCCCGGACAACCCGCGCCTCAGCGTCACGCCGGAGCTCTCGCACGACGGCCGCTGGCTCGTCGTGCACATCCACGAAGGCACGTCGGAGAAGACCCGGCTCTGGGTCTACCCCGTCGAGCGCGACGGCGACGACGTGCGGCTGGGCGAGCCGCTCAAGGTCGTCGACGAGGTCTACGCGGCGTTCGCGTTCGTGCGCACCGACGGCGACCACCTCTACGTCCGCACCGACCACGAGGCGCCGCTCGGCAAGGTCGTGCGCATCGACCTCGCGACGCTCGCGGACGACGGCCTGAAGACCGAGGACGTAGTGCCCGAGTCGGACTCGGCGCTGTGGCACGCGCAGGGCGCGGGCGACGAGATCCTCACCATCCACCTCGTCGACGCGCAGCCGCGGATCACGCGCTACGGCCTCGACGGCATCGAGCGCGGCGTCGTCGCCGTCGAGGGCGGCAAGGTCGTCGAGCTCAACTCCGAGGCCGGCGACCCCGAGGTGTTCGTCGGGATGTCGTCGGTGACCTCACCGCTGACGGCGTACCGCGTCGACCTCTCCGACGGCTCCGTCACCGAGCTCACCGGGCTGGCGCCGGGCGAGGCCACGTGGACGCCACCGGCCGTCGTCACCGAGCGCCGCCGGGCGACCAGCCTCGACGGCACCGAGGTGCCGTACTTCCTCATCCACCGCGCCGACGTCGACCTCGACGAGCCGCGGCCCACGCTGCTCTACGGGTACGGCGGCTTCCACATCCCGATCCTCGCGGAGTTCCGCGCCACGTTCGCCGGCTGGCTGGCGGCGGGAGGCGTGCTCGCGATCGCGAACCTGCGCGGGGGCAGCGAGTACGGCCAGGAGTGGCACGACGCCGGCCGCCTCGCGGTGAAGCAGAACGTCTTCGACGACTTCGCGGCCGTGGCCGACCACCTCGTCGCGGAGGGCGTGACCACCCACCAGCAGCTCGCGCTGCACGGTGGCAGCAACGGCGGGCTGCTCGTCGGTGCGGTGATGACGCAGCGTCCCGACATCTGTGCGGTCGCGCTGCCGGCCGTCGGCGTGATGGACATGCTGCGCTTTCACCTGTTCACCATCGGCGCTGCCTGGATCGCCGACTACGGCTCGCCGGAGGACCCGGAGGAGTTCGCTGTCCTGCGGGAGTACTCCCCGCTGCACAACATCGAGGACCGCACCGCCTACCCCGCGACGCTCGTGCTCACCGGCGACCACGACGACCGGGTCGTGCCGGCGCACAGCTTCAAGTTCACCGCCGCGCTGCAGCGTGCGCAGGCGGGCGGCGCGCCGGTGCTCGCGCGGATCGAGACCTCGACGGGCCACGGTCTGGGCAAGCCCGCCTCGGTCGTCGCCGACGAGGTGGCCGACCTGCTCGCGTTCGCGGCCGAGCACACGGGGCTGAGCGTCGGCTGATCGAGCCTGTCGAGATCACCCGACGAGGAGTGGTCCCGACAAGCTCGACCACCCGGAGGGCTAGAACCCGAGCCGGTGCGCGGACTCGCCGCGCACGGCCTTCCCCTTCTCGCGGGCGGACGCGGCGAGCGACTCCTGGAACTCCACCATCTTCTGACGCAGCTCGGCGTCGGTCGCGGCGAGGATGCGCACGGCGAGCAGCCCGGCGTTGCGGGCGTTGCCGATCGCTACGGTCGCGACCGGGACACCGGCGGGCATCTGCACGATGGACAGCAGGGAGTCCATGCCGTCGAGGTACTTCAGCGGCACGGGTACGCCGATCACCGGCAGCGGCGTGACGGACGCGAGCATGCCGGGCAGGTGGGCCGCTCCCCCCGCGCCCGCGATGATCGCGGCCAGGCCACGCTCGGCCGCGCGCTCGCCGTACTCGATCATCTCCTTGGCCATCCGGTGCGCGGAGACGACGTCGGCCTCGAAGGGCACGCCGAACTCCTCGAGCGCCTCGGCGGCGTCCTTCATCACCGGCCAGTCGGAGTCGGAGCCCATCACGATGCCGACGCGATTGTTCACAGATCTCCCTCTCGTTCGGGGTCCCCGCGGAAGCGCGACCGGAGTGCGCAGCGCAGGGAGGAGTTTCGCGGGGTGATCACGCGCTCTCCTCACCGAGCTCGCCGCGGAACCAGGCCGCCGCGTGCAGGGCCCGCTCGCGGACCTCCTCGAGGTCGTCGCCGTACGCCGTGACGTGCCCGACCTTGCGACCGGGCTTCACGGCCTTGCCGTACAGGTGCACCTTCAGCCGCGGGTCGCGGGCGAGCACGTGCGGGTAGCCGGCGTACAGGTCGCCGGCCAGCCGCTCGTCGTCGCCGCCGAGGATGTTGACCATCACTGTCCAGGGCGCGCGGGCCTCGGGCGAGCCGAGCGGAAGGTCGAGCACCGCGCGGAGGTGGTTCTCGAACTGGCCGGTGACGGCGCCGTCCATGCTCCAGTGGCCGGTGTTGTGCGGGCGCATCGCGAGCTCGTTGACCAGCACGCGGCCATCGCGGGTCTCGAACAGCTCGACCGCGAGGATGCCGGTGACGTCGAGCTCGCCGGCCACCTTCATCGCGATCTGCTGCGCCTCGACGGCGAGGCCGGCGGCGAGGTCCGGCGCGGGCGCGACGACCTCCCAGCAGATGCCGTCGCGCTGGACGGACTCCACGACCGGGTACGCCGCCACCTGGCCGGACGGGCTGCGGGCGACGAGCGCGGACAGCTCGCGGCGGAAGTCGACCTTCTCCTCGGCGAGGATGCGTACGCCGGACGCGGCGGCCGTCTCGAACGCCTCCGCGGACTCGGCGGCCGAGCCGACGACCCACACGCCCTTGCCGTCGTACCCGCCTCGCGTCGTCTTCAGCACCACCGGGAAGCCGCCGACAGTCGCGGCGAACCGCTCGACCGCGTCGGCGTCCTCGACCACCGCGTGCCGCGGGCAGGGCACGTCGAGCGCGGTGAGCCGCTCGCGCATCACGGCCTTGTCCTGCGCGTGCACGAGCGCCTCGGGACCGGGCCGGCAGGCGTGCCCCTCGTCGGTGAGCGTGTGCAGGTGCTCGGTCGGCACGTGCTCGTGGTCGAAGGTGACGACCGAGCAGCCGTCGGTGACCTTGCGCAGCGTCTCGAGGTCGCGGTAGTCGCCCACCAGGGTGTCGGCGATGACCTGCGCGGCCGAGACGCCCTCGGCCTCGGCGAGCAGCCGCAGGGGTACGCCGAGCGCGACCGCGGACTGGGCCATCATCCGGGCGAGCTGGCCGCCTCCGATGATCGCGACGGTGGGCGTGCTGGACACGCGCCGACCCTATCGGGGGCCCGCGCGCTCAGGAGAACGGCGTCAGGAGGCGGACTTGGCCTGGTCGACGGCGTACACGGGCGGCGACACCTCGAAGCGCAGGCCGCGACCTCGGATGGTGGTGATCAGCGTCGGGCGGCGGGTGTCGTCGCCGAGCTTGCGGCGCACCCAGCCCAGGTGCACGTCGATCGTCTTGGCCGACGTCCAGAACGTCGTCTGCCAGACCTCCCGCATGAGCTCCTCGCGCGAGACGACCGTGCCGGCGCGCGCGATCAGGTAGGCGACCAGGTCGAACTCCTTGTTCGACAGGCGGATCTCCTGCCCGTCGCGCCACACGCGGCGGGCCGCGAGGTCCACGTCGACCCCCTGCACACTCATCATGTCGACCAAGGTAAATGGACAAAACGGACACGAGGCGAGGTTCCGAGGGGGTTGGCCCGAAATGACTAGGCCGCGGTCTAGTCACGGCCAGGTCACGCTGACCGACCCGCCGATACCGCATCGGCCGCGCGGCGTGCGGGTCAGGCGCGGCGGACGGTCACCGGCTCCACGACGCCGAACCCGCGCAGCGGGCGGGGCGGCAGCGCACGCCACTCGAACCGGTCCGACGGCAGGCGTACGGCGGTGTCGCGGTCGGTGATCACACGGTTGCGCCGAGCGACGCCGGTGAGCCGGGCGGCCATGTTGACCGGCGGGCCGAAGACGTCGCCGAGCCGCATCACGACGGCGCCGGTGGCGATGCCGATCTTCACGTCGGGCAGGCGGGTGTCGTTGCCGATCACGTCGATGATCGAGAGCGCGATGTCCATGCCGCCGACCGGGTCGTCGGAGACGAACAGCACCGAGTCGCCCAGGGTCTTGATGACCCGGCCCTTCTTGGCGGCCACCACGTCGGCGCACCGGGACTCGAAGATCTCGACCATGTCGCCGATCCGGTCCTCGTTCATCTCGTTGGAGAGCGCGGTGAACTGGACCAGGTCGGCGAACCCGACCGTGACTTCGACAGTGTGCAGGTCCTCGTCGTTGGCGCCCAGGGCCTCGACGCGCGCGACCGCAGCAGCCAGGTGGCGGCGCCAGGCGTAGACCAGCAGGTGCTCGAACGGCACCCCGACCTCCTCGGCCAGCCGCAGCGCGCTGCCGATCCGGCTGCCGGTCGCCTCGTCGCCGCGCTCGAGCTCCTCGACCCGGCTGGCCAGCGTCGCTACCTGCCAGTCGGCGAGCCGCGCCATGGTCTGGCCGACGGCGCGAGTGAGCCGGACGGCGGTGTCGAAGTCGATCGCGCCCGAGGTCACCGAGCCGACGACAGCCGCCAGCGCGGACTTGTCGCTCTCGGTGAACGCCGCGACGTCACCCTGGTCGGGGAAGCCGAGCGCGCGCCACAGCCGGCGGGCGTCCTCGACCGGGACGCCGGCGGCCTCGGCGACGTCGGTGCTGGTGAGCTGGGGCAGGTCGCCGAGCAGCGCGCTCTCGAGCGCCTCGCTGGTGAACGCGTCGGGGTCAGGCGCCGTCATCGGCACGTTCGTGGTAGCCCGGGTAGCCCGGGTTGGCGATCCGGTGCAGCTCCTCCGACACCTGCATCTGCACGCGCTCGACCTGCGGGATGTCGTGCAGCAGCACGGTGCCGTTCTCGCTCGCGTCGGAGACGACCAGCGTGCCGCAGCCGAACAGCCGGTCGACGATCCCGATGTCGAAGTCGACGCCGCTGATCCGGTTGAGCGGGATGGTGCGGCCCTGCTTGGCGATGAACCCGCTGCGCTTGATGAAGCGCCGGTTGGTGAAGGTGTACGTCGTGGTCAGCCAGAGCACGAACGGCTTGACGACCCACCAGATCGCGACCAGTCCGACGAGCGCCCAGATCACCAGCTGCACCAGCGGCTGCGCGCTCGACGCGGGCACGATCGAGACCAGGAACCCGCCGACGGCGGCCAGCACGATCAGCAGCAGGGCAGGGACCAGCAGCGCCTTGACGTGCGTGCGCGTGTGCACGACGACGTGCTCGCCCTCGTTGAGGAGCCTGCTGGGAAACGCCACGGCTCGATCATGTCACGCCCTTTACGACGTACGCCGGACGTGGACGACGTCGCCGGCCCCGAGCGCGACCGGTCCGGACGGCCCGACCACGACGAGGCGCCCGTCGTCGTCCACGTGGTCCGCGACGCCGCGCAGCTCCTCGTCGCGCGGCAGGTGCACGCGCACCTCCTGCCCGACCGTGGCGCACAGGCCGGTGTAGGCGTCGAGCAGCCCGGACGCCCGGGTGTCGCCGGACATCGCGACCCACTCGTCGTACAACCGCCCGAGCTGGTCGACCACCTCGGCCAGCAGCGCAACCCGGTCGACGGGGCGCCCGGCCTCGATCGCGACGGAGGTGGCGGCGTCGACCGGCAGCTCGTCGCGGCGCTGCAGCACGTTGATCCCGATGCCGACGACGGCCGACGCGTGGCGCGGCCCCTCGACCCGCTCGACGAGGATCCCCGTGAGCTTGCGGTCGCCGGCGAGCACGTCGTTCGGCCACTTCAGCACCGCGTCGACGCCGGCCACCCGCCGTACCGCTCGGGCCACCGCCACCCCGGCCAGCAGCGGCAGCCACGGCCAGCGCGCCACCGGCACCTGCTCGGGCGCGACCAGCAGCGAGAACGTCAGCGCCGCGCCGGCGGGTGTCACCCAGGTCCGGTCCAGCCGGCCACGCCCGGCGGTCTGGTGGTCGGCGACCACCAGCAGGCCCGGCGCCTCTCCCGCCCGGGCCCGGTCCGCGACGACCGCGTTGGTCGACGGAGACGCGTCCAGCACCTCCGGACGCCACCGGGACAGGTCGAGTGCGTCGGCGACCGCGTCGGCCCGGAGTGGCAGGCGCCACATCTCGTCGGTCGTCACAGCGACTAGTCTCCCGTGAGACCCACAAGGAGGCGATCGACCCCGTGAGCGAAGCAGTCGCGAGCAAGCCCGGTGAGGGCACCGAGGTCCCGGCGGACATCGACATCCACACCACCGCAGGCAAGGCCGAGGACCTCACCCGGCGCCTCGACGAAGCGATCCACGCCGGCTCGGCGCGGGCGATCGAGAAGCAGCACGCCAGGGGCAAGAAGACCGCCCGCGAGCGGATCGAGGAGCTGCTCGACGAGGGCTCGTTCATCGAGCTCGACGAGCTGGCCCGGCACCGGTCGACGGCGTTCGGCATGGAGAAGAACCGCCCGTACGGCGACGGCGTGGTCACCGGCTACGGCACCATCGACGGCCGCCAGGTCTGCGTGTTCGCGCAGGACTTCACCGTCTTCGGCGGCTCGCTCGGCCAGGTGTTCGGCGAGAAGATCGTGAAGGTCATGGACCTCGCCATGAAGACCGGCTGCCCGATCATCGGCATCAACGACTCCGGCGGCGCGCGCATCCAGGAGGGCGTGGTCTCGCTCGGGCTTTACGGCGAGATCTTCCGGCGAAACGTGCACGCCTCCGGCGTGATCCCGCAGATCTCGCTCATCATGGGGCCCTGTGCCGGCGGCGCGGTCTACTCCCCCGCGGTCACCGACTTCACCGTGATGGTCGACCAGACCTCGCACATGTTCATCACCGGTCCCGACGTCATCAAGACCGTCACCGGCGAGGACGTGTCGATGGAGGACCTCGGCGGTGCGCGGTCGCACAACACCAAGTCCGGCAACGCGCACTACATGGGCCACGACGAGTCCGACGCGATCGAGTACGTCAAGGCGCTGCTGTCCTACCTGCCGCAGAACAACCTCGACGAGCCCGTCGTCTACCCAGAGTCTGACATGGGGGAGGCGGAGCTCGAGGCCACCGAAACCGACCGGGCCCTGGACACGCTGATCCCGGACTCGCCGAACCAGCCCTACGACATGCACACCGTCATCGAGTCCGTGCTCGACGACGAGGAGTTCCTCGAGGTGCAGGCGCTGTTCGCGCCCAACATGGTCGTCGGCTTCGGCCGCGTCGAGGGCCGCCCGGTCGGCGTCGTGGCCAACCAGCCGATGCAGCTCGCCGGCACCCTCGACATCGACGCCTCCGAGAAGGCCGCGCGCTTCGTCCGCACCTGCGACGCCTTCAACATCCCGGTGCTGACCTTCGTCGACGTGCCCGGCTTCCTGCCCGGCACCGACCAGGAGTGGAACGGCATCATCCGCCGCGGCGCCAAGCTGATCTACGCCTACGCCGAGGCGACGGTCCCGCTGGTCACGGTGATCACCCGCAAGGCCTACGGCGGCGCGTACGACGTGATGGGGTCCAAGCACCTCGGCGCCGACATCAACCTGGCCTGGCCCACCGCGCAGATCGCGGTGATGGGCGCGCAGGGCGCGGTCAACATCCTGTACCGCTCCGAGCTCGCCGAGGCCGAGGACCCCGAGGCCCGTCGGGCGGAGCTGATCACGGAGTACGAAGACCACCTCGCCAACCCGTACCTCGCCGCCGAGCGCGGCTACGTCGACGCGGTCATCCACCCGCACGAGACCAGGTCCGAGGTCGTCCGCGCGCTGCGGCTGCTGCGCACCAAGCGCGAGAGCCTGCCGCCGAAGAAGCACGGGAACATCCCGCTGTGACCGGCCCCGACGGAGGTACCGAGAGCGCAGAAACCACCGAGGCGACCGAGGCGCCGCGCCCGCCGCTGTTCGCGATCAAGGGCGACGCGAGCCCCGAGGAGGTCGCGGCGCTCGTCGCCGTCCTCCAGGGGATCGCCGCGTCCAACGCGGGAGGCACGGCGGCGGGCCCGCCGCCGTCGCGCTGGGCCTCCCCGCGCCGCGCGGTGCGGCGACCGCTGTCCGCCGGCCCCGGTGGCTGGCAGACGAGCGGGCTGCCGCACTGAGCCGCCACTGGACGCGCACGGCCCGTGACCTGGCGGTTCCGTTCCACCCGGTCGAACCCCACATCTAGGGTGCTCGTGTGAGCCCCGCCGAGAACACCGTCCGCCCCGTGGACGCGATCGCCGACGCCTACGTCGAGGACTACTGCGCCCTCGACCCGGTGTCCGCGACGTACCTCGGCGTGCCCGGGCACGAGGACCGCCTGACCGACTACTCCCCCGACGGCTTCGCCGCGCGCGACCGCCTCACCCGGGACGCACTGGCCAAGGCGCGGGCCGCGACGCCGACCGACGAGGCCGAGCAGGTCGCCCGGGACGCGTTCATCGAGCGGCTCTCGCTCGACGTCGAGCTCCACGACGCACTGGTGCCGCAGTCGCAGATCTCGGTGGTGTCGAGCCCGCTCTACGACATGCGCTCGGTGCTCGACCTGATGGACACGAGCGACGACGCGGCGTGGGAGAACATCGACGCCCGGCTGGCGGCGTTCCCGGCCGCCCTCGACGGCTACCGCGCGACGCTCCTCGACGCTGCCGACCGCGGCCGGGTCGCGGCACAGCGCCAGCTCGCCGAGGTCGCCGAGCAGGTCCGCTCCTGGACCGGCCAGGTCGGCTCCAGCGGCAACTTCTTCCTCTCGTTCGTCGAGGGCTCCGGCCGCGAGGGTGCCCTGCGCGACCGGCTCGAGCAGCACGCCCGGGAGGCGAGCGACGCGGTCGCGGAGTTCGGCCGGTTCCTCACCGACGAGCTCGCCCCGCGCGGCCGGCCGGTCGAGGCTTGCGGCGAGGAGCTCTACTCCCTCGGCTCGCGGCACTTCCTCGGCACCACCATCGACCTGCGCGAGACCTACGACTGGGGCTGGCAGGAGCTCGCCCGCATCGAGGACGAGATGGCGCGGGTCGCCGACAAGATCGTCCCCGGCGGCTCGGTCGACGACGCCGTGGCCGCTCTCGACGCCGACCCGGCCCGCACCATCCAGGGCAAGGAGGCCTTCGCCGCCTGGATGCAGGAGCTCGCCGACCGCACGATCGCCGAGATGGCCGACGTGCACTTCGACATCCCCGAGCCGGTGCGCCGCATCGAGTGCCGGATCGCACCGACCTCCGACGGGGGCATCTACTACACCGGACCGTCCGAGGACTTCAGCCGGCCCGGCCGCATGTGGTGGGCGGTGCCCGACACCCAGACCGAGTTCTCCACCTGGCGCGAGGTCACCACCGTCTTCCACGAGGGCGTCCCCGGCCACCACCTCCAGGTCGCCCAGACCGCCTACCGCCACGAGACGCTCAACCGCTGGCAGCGGCTGATGTGCTGGGTGTCCGGGCACGGCGAGGGGTGGGCGCTGTACGCCGAACGCCTGATGGACGACCTCGGCTACCTCGACGACCCCGGCGACAAGCTCGGCATGCTCGACGCGCAGGCCTTCCGCGCCGCGCGGGTGATCATCGACATCGGCATGCACCTGCAGCTCGGGATCCCGCGCGACAACCCGTTCGGCTTCCACCCGGGCGAGACGTGGGACCGCGAGCTCGGCACCCAGTTCCTCCGCGAGCACACGCGCATGGAGGAGGAGCTGATCAGGTTCGAGATCAACCGCTACCTCGGCTGGCCGGGTCAGGCGCCGTCGTACAAGGTCGGCGAACGGATCTGGCTGCAGGCCCGCGACGACGCCAAGGCGCGGCTCGGCGACCGGTTCGACCTCAAGGCGTTCCACCGCGCGGCGCTCGATCTCGGCTCGATCGGTCTCGACCCGCTGCAGGCCGCGCTGGCCCGCATCCAGTGACCGCGCCACCCGTGCCGCCTGCGCCGTTGGGCGACCGCTTCGTCCTGGCCTCCGCCTCCCCCGCCCGGCTGGCCACGCTGCGCGACGCGGGCGTGCACCCGCGCGTGATCGTGTCGGGGGTCGACGAGTCCCAGGTCGACGACCCGGACCCGGCGGTGGTCGCCGCCCGGCTCGCCGAGCTCAAGGCCCGCGCCGTCGCCGAGACCGTCGACCCCGCGGACACGTCCTGGGTGCTCGGCTGCGACTCGGTGCTGGAGTTCGACGGCGCGGTGCTCGGCAAGCCCGACAACGCCGACGACGCGACCGCCCGCTGGCGCAGCATGCGCGGCCGGTCGGGGGTGCTGCACACCGGCCACTGCCTCGTCGAGGTCGCCACCGGACGCGAGGTGCTGCGCGCGGCCGACACGGTCGTGCACTTCGCCGACGTCAGCGACGAGGAGATCGCGGCGTACGTCGCGACCGGTGAACCGCTCCAGGTCGCCGGCGCGTTCACCGTCGACGGTCTCGGCGGCGCGTTCGTGCGCGGACTCGAGGGCGACCCGCACAACGTGGTCGGGATCAGCCTGCCTGTCGTGCGCGAGATGTTCGCCGAGCTCGGCGTCCGCTGGACCGACCTGTGGAACGGCGTGGCCGGCTCCTGAACGCTCCTGACCCGCCCTGACCAGTCCGGGCGGGTCAACGTCCGCGATTCGCCGGACGGAAGGGGGCCCGGACCCGTACCTTCGTTGTGCGCCCCCGGGGATGACCGGCTCCCACATCCGGCCTGAGGGCGCAGCGGTGCCCCTGGCGAGTCAATCCCAGGAGCCAGGGGTGCCGCGCCGGGGAAGCCTGGCCGCCCGTCAGTCGTCGGTGAGCCGCTTGCCGATGAACACCACGTCGTCCGCGACGTAACCGCGGCGCGCGTAGAACTCCAGCACCTCGTCGTTGGACCGCCGCACCAGCAGGTTGACCTTGGTGCAGCCCTTGGCGCGCAGCGCGTCCTCGAGCCGGTCCATCAGCGCGCGTGCGACGCCCTCGCCGCGCCGGTCGGGCCGGGTGGCGAGCCGGTTGACCCAGCCCCGCCGGCCGTCGAACGCGCCGAACACCGAGCCGACCAGCCCCGACTCGTCCTCGGCCACGAGCACGACCTCCGGGTCGCGCGCGGTCACCGACGCCAGCTCGGCGGCGACCTCGTGCGCGCGGAACTTCAACCCGGCCGCCTCCCACAGCTCCATCAGGGCGTCCGCGTCGTCCGGCGTGCCGGGCCGGATCGTGACGGGCATCAGCCGGCCAGCACCGAAGGCGCGGCGACCTCCCACCGATCGCGCCAGTCCCCGATCGGCTCGACGCCGGCGCGGACGAGCGCGTCGTGCCCGAGGACGCTGTACGCCGGCCGCGGAGCGGGCCGCACGAACGCGTCGCTGGTGGTCGGCGTCACGGCCTCGGGGTCGAGCCCTGCCGACGCCACCACGGCGCGGGCCAGCTCGAACCACGAGCACTGCCCGGACGATGTCGCGTGGTAGCTGCCCGCCGGCGCGTCCGCCCGCACCAGCCGCACCACGACGTCGGCCACGTCCACGGTCCAGGTGGGCTGCCCGACCTGGTCGTCGACCACGCTGACGGTCCCGCGCTCGCGCACCAGCCGCGCCATCGTCTTCGGGAAGCACGGTCCGTGCGCGCCGTACAGCCAGGCGGTCCGCACCACGTAGTGCCGGTCCGGTAGCGCAGCCCGCACGGCCTCCTCGCCGGCCGCCTTGGTGCGGCCGTAGGCGGAGCGCGGCGCGGTCGGTGCGTCCTCGGCGTAGGGCGTGGTGGCGTGGCCGTCGAAGACGTAGTCGGTGCTGATCTGCACCATCCGCGCCGAAGTGTCCGCGATCGCGCGGGCGATGATGTCGGGGATCGTGCCGTTGACCTCGAGCGCCTCGGCCTCGTGCTCCTCCGCGTCGTCGACCCGGGTCCAGGCCGCGCAGTTCACCACGACGTCGTGGTCGGCGACGGCTCGCGCGACCGCGGCCGGGTCGTGCAGGTCGACATCGCCGCGCACGAGGGGTGTGACGTCCTCGCCGCGCTCGCGCAGCGTCGCGACGAGGTCGGTGCCGAGCATCCCGGCCGATCCGGTGACGAGCCAGCGCACGAGTCCTCCTGCGTTGCCGGGGCGATGACCAGTGCCGGGACCCGCCCGACCGATTTGTACCCTAACCGGCATGCAGATCCGCGAGCTGAACGTGCCCGACGCGTACGAGATGACACCCGTCGTGCACGGCGACAGCCGCGGTGCGTTCCTGGAGTGGTTCCGGGCCGACAAGCTCGAGGAGGCCACCGGCCGTCGGCTCGACCTGCTGCAGGCCAACGCGTCGGTGTCCGCAGCCGGCTCGATCCGCGGCATCCACTTCGCGGACGTGCCTCCGAGCCAGGCCAAGTGGGTGTTCTGCCCGCGCGGCGCGCTGCTCGACGTCGTCGTCGACATCCGCGTCGGCTCGCCGACCTTCGGTCAGTGGGACGCGGTGCTCCTCGACGACGTCGACCGCCGAGCGGTGTTCGTGAGCGAGGGGCTCGGCCACGCGTTCGTGGCCCTCGACGACCAGACCACGATCACCTACCTGTGCAGCGCGACGTACGCCCCGGGCCGCGAGCACGGGGTCAACCCGCTCGACCCGGCGATCGGCATCGAGTGGCCGACCACGGGGCGCGACGGCTCGACCTTCGAGCCGTTGCTCTCGGAGAAGGACGCGGCCGCGCCGACGCTGGCGGAGGCCGAGGCGCAGGGGCTGCTGCCGAAGTACGACGAGGCTCGCGCCTACCTCGACTCGCTGCGCAGCACCCGCCCGTAGAGCACGGTGTCCTCGTTCAGCTCGGCGAGCGGTCGCCAGCCGAGCCGCCGGTAGAGCCGCGGCGCCGGCCGCTCCTCGTCGCGGTACGTCGTGAGCAGCGCGCGCTCGTGCGGGAGGCCCTCGAGCAGCAGGTCGTGCGCCCGCGCGCCGAGGCCCCGTCGCTGCCACGCGGGGTCGACCGCGAGCTCGACGAGCTCGAAGTGTCCGCCGAGCCACTCGTCGACGACGCCGGCCGGCGCGAGCCCGGCGACCCAGTCCGACCACCACTGGCCGCGCTCGCCGGTGTAGCCGTAGCCGAACGCGACGGGCCCGTCCTCGTCCTGCAGCACGACCATCCGGAAGCCGTCCCGGGCCGCGTGCTTGGGCAGCTGCTCGTCGGTGAACCGGCGTATCTCGTCGTCGCCCTCGCCGTACGCCCCGAACGCCGCGCGGTAGACGCACGCCAGGCCGGGCAGCGTCTCCGCGACCTCGTCCGGCCGGGTGAGGACGCGGGCGGACGGCCCGGTCATGCCTGCTCGGCCGCCGCCGCTTCCGCCCTGCGCTTCGCGGCCCGGCGCGGGCTGAGGAAGATGAACCGGCGGGTCGCCCAGAAGCGGGCGGCGGTGCCGAGCCCGAGACCGACGACGTTGGCCGCGATGTTGTCCGAGACCGGGTCGGTGAGGCCGAACCCGTAGCGGGTGATCGCCAGGCAGCCGAGCGGGATCGCCATCGACAGCACGTTGATCACGAAGAACGTGACGCGGCCGCCGGTCGGTCCGACTGCCTCGCGGTCGCGGAACGCCCACGACCGCGAGCCGCGGTAGCTGACGACCATGCCGACGGTGTTGGCCAGCACGAACGCGAGCAGGGGTTGCTCGTTGAGCGGGCCGGGGCCGCCGAAGTAGCCGTGCACCAGCACGTTGAAGATCAGCAGGGCCACCAGGGTGGCGACGCCGCCGACGGTCAGGAACTTCGAAGCCTCGGCCGTCAACCGCTTCCACCGACGACCCATGCGACGAGGTTAGAGGGGGCCGCCTAATGGGCGGCCGCCGCTCTGCCTGTTACTCGGCGCTGTTACTCGGCGCTGTTACTCGACGCTGTTACTCGACGGGCAGGCCGAGGCCGCGGGCGATCAGCATCCGCTGCACCTCGGAGGTGCCCTCGCCGATCTCGAGCACCTTGGCGTCGCGGTAGAACCGCGCCACCGGGTACTCCTCCATGAACCCGTACCCGCCGAAGACCTGCGTCGCGATGCGCGTAGCCGTGACCGCCGACTCGGTGGCGTAGAGCTTGGCGACCGCGGCGGCCTGCTTGAACTCCTTGGCCGGACGGCCGGCGTCCTTCATCGCGGCGGCCTGGTAGGTCAGCAGCCGCGACGCGCGGAGCATGACCTCGAGGTCGGAGATCTGGAACGCGACGCCCTGCTTCTGCCCGATCGGTACGCCGAACGTGGTGCGCTCGTTGGCGTACTGCCGGCTCATGTCGAGGCAGGCCTGGATGCAGCCGACCGCCAGCGCGGCGATGGCCACGCGGCCGTCGTCGAGCGTGGCGAGGAACTGCGCGAAGCCGCGGCCGCGCTCGCCGAGCAGGTTGGCCTCGGGCACCCGCGCGTCGGTGAACGTCAGCGGGTGGGTGTCGGAGGCGTGCCAGCCGAGCTTGTCGTAGGCCGGCTCGGCGGTGAAGCCCGGCGTGTCCGACGGGACGATGATCGTGCTGATCTCGGGACGGCCGTCGGCGCGCGTGCCGGTGCGGGCGGTCACCGTGACCACCGAGGTGATGTCGGCACCGGAGTTGGTGATGAACTGCTTCGAGCCGTTGATCACCCACTGGCCGTCGACGAGCTCGGCCTTGGTGCGCGTGGAGCCGGCGTCGGAGCCGGAGCCCGGCTCGGTGAGGCCGAAGCCGGCGAGCCGGCGACCCGAGACCAGGTCAGGGAGCCAGGTCTGCTTCTGCTCGTCGGTACCGAAGGTCAGGATCGGGTTGATGCCCAGGCCGACGGCGGCCTCGAGCGTGATGCCCATCGACTGGTCGACGCGGCCGATCTCCTCGATGGCCAGGCACAGCGAGGTGAAGCCGCCCTCCTCGCCGGACAGCCCGGCCCCGCCGTACTCCTCGGGCGCGGTGAGCCCGAACAGGCCGAGGGCGCCCATCTTCTGGACGACGTCGGACGGGAAGTGGTGCTTGCGGTCCCACTCGGCGGCGTGCGGGGCGATCTCGGCCTCGGCGAACTCGCGGACGGAGCGGCGGAAGGCCTCGTGCTCGGCGGACAGCTCGAAGATCATCGGGATTCTCCTGGTCAGACGATCGTGCGCCGGGAGGGCGGGCCTGTCGAGACCTCGGACCCCACCCGGCCCTTACGCTTACGTCAACGTAAGCACGCTTCCGTTACGGAAGCGCAAGCCTCAGCCGAAGCCACCGAGGACGGATCCCGTGCCGGAGACCGAAGAGACCTGGACCATCAGCCAGCTCGCCGAGGAGTTCGGCGTGACGCTGCGGACGATCCGGCACTACGAGGACGTCGGGCTGCTCTCCCCCGCCCGCCGCGGCACCCAGCGGGTCTACGACACCCGGCAGCGGATCCGTCTGCAGCTCGTGCTGCGCGGCAAGCGGCTGGGCTTCTCGCTGCCGGAGATCGCCACGATCGTGAACATGTACGACGACCAGCCGGGCGAGGCGGGACAGCTGCGCTACCTGCTCGACCAGATCGAGGTACGGCGGGCAGAGCTCGAGCAGATGCGCCGCGACATCGACGAGACGATGACCGAGCTCGACAGGGTGGCCGAGCGCTGCCACGAGGACCTGGCGAAGCTGCGCTAGCCCGTCGCGGAAACTCACGCGACAGCACGCCTGCGGGCTGTGACCATCGCAGCATGAGCGACGTGCGGATCACCTCCGTCGCCGAGCGACCGGAGCTGCACGGTCCGCTCTGGCGGATGCCGGACACCTGGCCGGAGTTCATGGGCCACGACGACACGGCCGCGGCGTTCTTCGGCCGGGTGCCGTCGACGTTCCCCGACCTCAGCCTGGTCGCGACCGACGGGGGCGAGGTCGTCGCGCGCGCCTTCGCGGCGCCGTTCGAGCTGCACGGTCACCGCGAGGGCGAGCTGCCGCCGGGCGGCTGGGACCGGGTGCTGCTGTGGGCGTTCCGCGACCACGAGAACGGCACCCGCACCGACACCGTCAGCGCGCTGGAGATCGCGGTCCGGCCGGACCACCTCGGCCAGGGCCTCTCGCACCGGATGCTCGCCGCGCTGCGCACGGCTGCGGCGGAGGCCGGGTACGCCGAGCTGGTCGCGCCGGTGCGGCCGAACGAGAAGCACCACGACCCGCACGAGACCGCCGCCGCCTACATCCGGCGCACGCGCGACGACGGGCTGCCCGTCGACGCGTGGCTGCGCACCCACGTCCGGGCCGGCGCGACGATCCACGGGGTCGCCCCCCGGTCGATGGTGATCGCCGGCTCGCTCGCCCAGTGGCGCGAGTGGACCGGGCTGTCGTTCGACACCTCCGGCGAGGTCGTCGTACCGCTCGCGTTGGTCCCGGTGGTGTGCGACTTGGACCACGACTACGCGGTGTACGTCGAGCCGAACGTGTGGGTGCGGCACCGGCTCTGAGGAGCCTTCTGGTTCGATCGGTCGCATGCGCTACGCGATGACGGGAGCGACCGGGTTCGTCGGAGGTGCGCTCGCGCGGCAGCTGCGCGAGGCCGGGCACGAGGTGGTCGCGCTCGTCCGCGACCCCGCCCGGGCGACCGCACTGACCGAGCTCGGCGTCGAGCTGCGGCCCGGGGACCTCGACAGCGTGTCTGCCCTGGACGCACTCACCACGGGCGTCGACGGGCTCTTCCACGTCGCCGGCTGGTACCGCCTCGGCGAGCGCGACGGCGCCGCCACCGGAGACCGGGTCAATGTGCAGGGCACCCGCAACGTGCTCGAGGCGGCGCTGCGCAACGGCGTGCGACGCGTGGTCTACACGAGCACGGTCGCGGTCAACTCCGACACCGAGGAGCAGGTGGTCGACGAGACCTACCGGTTCACCGGCACGCACATCTCGAGCTACGACCGCACCAAGGCCGCGGCGCACGATGTCGCCCTCGACTTCGCGTACGACGGTCTGCCGGTCGTGATCGTGCAGCCCGGCCTCGTCTACGGCCCGGGCGACACCGCGCAGACCGGAGACCTGATCGCGCAGGTGGTCCGTGGCAAGAGGCCGCCCGTCCCGGCCGCCGGCGGCGTCTGCTGGGCGCACGTCGACGACGTCGCCCGCGGGCACGTGCTCGCGATGGAGCGCGGCGAGCCCGGCCAGTCCTACATGCTCACCGGCCCGCAGATACGGCTCGCCGACGGGTTGCGCCAGGTCGCGGCGATCGCCGGCACGCCCGGGCCGCGTGTGCTGCCCGAGCGCATGGTCCGCGCGACCGCCGGCGTCCTCGGCGCGGTCGGCAAGGTGGTGCCGCTGCCCCCTGGGTACGCCGCCGAGACGATGCGAGCAGGGCTCGCGACGTATTACGGCACGTCGGAGCGGGCGCAGCAGGAGCTCGGCTGGCGACCCCGTCCGCTGGAGCAGGGTCTGCGCGAGACGGTGGAGGCGTTGCGCGCGCCCTGACGCGGTGTGACCACCTACCGGTGCAGCCAGGCCACGACCTCGGGCGGGGCCAGGTCCCGGACCCGCGCCTCGTAGCGGGCGAGCTCCTCGGCGGTCAGCACCTCGCGGCCCGCACCGGAGAACCCGCGGCGGAAGAACGCCGCTGAGTCCTTGAGCACGCCCAGCGTGTTGGGCGTGAGCTCGTCCGACCGTTGCCGCATCGACGCGAACGTCGCCGCCTCGACCAGCGCCGGCCAGCGCTCCTCGTCCACCTCGATGCCCAGCGCCGCCGCGATGCGGCGCATCTCGCCGTCGAGGTCGGCCAGCAGGTCCGCGTAGTGCACCAGCAGCACGTCGACCTCCCCGCTCTCCCGGAGCCGCCACGCGTCTGTCACGTGGTGCAGCACACCGACGAGCGAGTCGAGCGACTGCTGCGGCGTGGTCTCGCGCTCCGTCCAGGCACGCAGCCACGTGTGCAGGTCCGGTCGAGGCGGCTCGGGTCCCGTCGGCTCGGATACGCCGGTCAGCTCACGCAGGCGACGCCGGTCGATGTTGGCGCCCTGGTGGTAGAGCGACACCGCCATGTCCAGCGGGTGCCGGGCCACCACGACGTATGCCGCGCGCGGGTCGAGTGGCAGCCCGTCGAGCGGGGTGTGCGTCTTGACGAACCGCCGGTGCCGCTGCGCCTCCAGCCGCGCGAACACGTCCTCCACCGGCTCGACCCGGTGGTCGACCCACGGTGACAACGTGGTCAACGGCGCGGGCAGGTCCGGAGTGCCGAGGACGAGTAGCGCGCAGATCATCTGCATCCACGTCGTACCGGACTTCGAACGCGTCGAGATGACGATGTCGCCCTCGCGGAACGGAAAGCCCGACCAGCGGGTGTTGTCGTCGTCCGACGACCGGTAGTCGCGCACGACGCGGTCCCCCTTCTCAGCTCGCTGCGACCGGGGTGTGGCAGTGGTCACCTGCTCGGTCCCGACCCGGGGCCCTAGACTCCCGAACGTCACTCGCGAGGCGCAAGGAGAGAAACCCGTGGCCGCATCGGCGAACGTCAAGCCGCTCCAGAAGGTCCTCATCGCGAACCGCGGTGAGATCGCGGTCCGGGTCATCCGGGCGTGCAAGGACGCCGGCATCGGCAGCGTCGCGGTGTACGCCGACCCCGACCGGGACGCGCTGTTCGTTCGCCTGGCCGACGAGGCCTACAGCCTCGGCGGCGCCACCCCGGCCGAGTCCTACCTGTCGATCGAGAAGATCCTCGACGTCGCCAAGCGCTCCGGCGCCGACTCGGTGCACCCCGGCTACGGCTTCCTCGCCGAGAACGCCGACTTCGCCAAGGCCGTCATCGACGCCGGGCTCGTCTGGATCGGCCCGCCGCCCTCGGCGATCGAGGCGCTCGGCGACAAGGTCCGGGCCCGGCACATCGCCGAGAAGGTAGGCGCCCCGCTCGCGCCCGGCACGAAGGACCCGCTGGAGAACGCCGACGAGGCCGTGAAGTTCGCCGAGGAGCACGGCCTGCCGATCGCGATCAAGGCCGCGTTCGGCGGCGGTGGCCGCGGCCTCAAGGTCGCCCGCGAGATGAGCGAGGTCGCCGACGCGTTCGAGTCCGCCGTGCGCGAGGCGGTCACGGCGTTCGGACGCGGCGAGTGCTTCGTGGAGAAGTTCCTCGACCGGCCGCGCCACGTCGAGACCCAGTGCCTCGCCGACCAGCACGGCAACGTCGTGGTCGTCTCCACCCGCGACTGCTCCCTGCAGCGCCGGCACCAGAAGCTCGTCGAGGAGGCGCCCGCGCCGTTCCTCTCCGAGGAGCAGATCACCACGCTCTACGAGTCCTCCAAGGCGATCCTTCGCGAGGCGAAGTACGTCGGCGCCGGGACCTGCGAGTTCCTGGTCGGCCAGGACGGCACCATCTCCTTCCTCGAGGTGAACACCCGGCTCCAGGTCGAGCACCCGGTCTCCGAGGAGGTCACCGGCATCGACCTGGTCCGCGAGATGTTCCGCATCGCCG
>NZ_CAMPGZ010000053.1 GCF_946885725.1 uncultured Nocardioides sp. | reverse complement strand
CCCGTTCCCCGAGCCCGAGGAGCGGCCGCTGTTCGCGTCCGACGCCCCGCGGCGGCCGCGCGACACCGACCCGTTGGCGACCACGCCGGCGACGTACCGCACCTCGACCCACGCCACCATCCCGCCCGCCTGGGGCCCGGACGCCGACACCCCGCCGCCCGCGACGAGCCACCGCGCCGAAGTCGACGAGCCGCCGGGGCGCAGCTGGCTGCGTCTGGCGGCCGCGCTGTCCGGCGTACTCGTGCTGGTGCTGGCGATCGTCTTCGCCTTCAACCTGGGACGTGGCTCGGTGCTGCCCGACGACGAGCCCGAGGAGGACGCGCCGACCGAGAGCGCGTCGGAGCGCCGGCCGCAGCCGGTCGACGTCGTGGCCGTCAGCGACCTCGACCCGCCGCCCGGCGGCAACGGCGAGGAGAACCCCGAGACCGTCGGCAACGTGATCGACGGCGACGACGCGACCACCTGGACGACGCTGACCTACGAGCGGTCGCCCCGCTTCGGCAACCTCAAGCCCGGTGTGGGCCTGGTGCTCGACCTCGGCGAGCCGACGGAGGTGTCCCAGGTCGACGTGGCGCTGCGCGGGGCGCCGACGTCGCTGGCGCTCTACTCCGGCGGCGACCAGGAGCCGACCGGCGTCCAGGGCCTGCAGCGGCTGGGTGTGCAGCAGGGAGCCGGCGAGCAGGCGCGGTTCTCGCTCGAGCAGCCGGCCCGCGCGCGCTACCTCGTGGTGTGGCTGACCTCGCTGCCGGCGATCGCCGACGCGCAGTTCCGGGGTGAGGTCGCGGAGATCGTCGTCCGGTCGTGACAGCCTTGGCAGCGTGACCGACGCCGTACCGGAGCCCGACGACCGTTCGCTGGTCGCGGCGCACCTGGCCGGCGACCCCGAGGCGTTCGGGATCTTGTTCACCCGGCACCGCGACCGGCTCTGGGCGGTTGCGCTGCGCACCACGGGCGACCCCGAGGAGGCGGCCGACGCGCTGCAGGACGCGATGGTCGCGGCGTTCCGGCGCGCCGACTCCTACCGCGGCGACGCGGCGGTCACCACCTGGCTGCACCGCATCGTCGTCAACGCCTGCCTCGACCGGCTCCGGCGGCGCAAGGTCCGGCTGGCCGACCCGCTGCCCGACGACGTCGACGAGCGCGGGTCGGCGGTGGCGGCCGGCGCCCCCGGTGTCCTGGCGTCCGGCAGCGAGGGTGACGCCGTGGCCGACCCGGCCGACGTGGTGTCCCGGCGCGAGCGGTACGACGCGGTGCTCGCCGCGCTGGCGTCGCTGCCGTTCGAGCAACGGGCGGCGCTGGTGCTCGTCGACATGCAGGGCTACTCCGTCGACGAGGCCGCGGCGATCCTCGAGTGCGCGCCGGGGACGGTGAAGAGCCGCTGCTCACGCGGCCGCGCACGGCTGGCGCCGCTGCTCGCCGACCTCGACCCGAGGAACCGTCCCGACCCACCGGGCGTCCCATCCAAGGCCCCCGATCCCCCACCCGACGAGCAGGAGGTGAGCACCTCGTGACCGAGCACGACCCGGAGCAGGAGGCAGTGCGCCGCCTGCTCGGCGAGGTGCCGCCTGCCGGCCCCGTCCCCGACGACGTGACCGCGCGGCTCGACGCGCGGCTGGCCGAGCTGGTCGCGGAGCGCGAGACCGAGTCTCCCGTTGCGGTGACGGGCGACGATGAGCTGGCTCAGGCCCGTCGGCGCCGCCGGTTCCGGACCGTGCTCGTCGCGGCTGCCAGCGTGTCCGTGCTCGGTCTCGGCATCGGCACCGTCCTCGACGACCTGTCCGGGGGTGCGGGCTCGTCCGAGAGCGTCACTGCCGCCGACTCTGGGGACTCAGGGGACGACAGCGGTGGGAGCACGCTGCGCGAGGGCCCCGAGGCCGCGCCGGGCGAGGGCGGCGGAGCGGAGTCGCCCCGGGTCGAGGCGGACACGGCCCGCGAGCCCGTGCGCCCCGAGGTGCGCCGCTCGACGCTCGAGGCGGACGTGACGCGGATCGCCGACCAGGAGGCCGTCTTCAGCACCGACCGGGACGGCGACGCGGCCAGGTTCCTCGCGCCGTGTGACGCTCCGGAGCTGCGAGCACGTGACCGCGCGATCCCGATCCGGTTCGAGGGCGACGACGCCACGCTCGTCGTACGCGCTCGCCCGGGTGGGGCGCGCGAGGCGGAGATCTACGCCTGTGACGGACGAGGCGACCCGCTGGAGACGGCGCCGCTGCCGCCACGCTGAACCCGGCCGCGACGCGCGGGACGGACCTGCGTCGAGGAATGCCCGGCACCTAGGATTCGTTGAGCGGTACGACGAGATCAACGACCGTCGCACCCGCCGGCACTTGGCCGGCCGCACCACTCGCCCACCAGCAGGGAGACCTGGACCGTATGTCCGACCAGTCCGAAGTCCGCAACGTCATCATCGTCGGCTCCGGCCCGGCGGGTTACACCGCCGCGGTGTACGCCGCACGCGCCAACCTCGCGCCCCTCGTCTTCGAGGGCTCCGTCACGGCCGGCGGCGCGCTGATGAACACCACCGACGTCGAGAACTTCCCCGGCTTCCGCGACGGCATCATGGGCCCCGAGCTCATGGACAACATGCGCGCGCAGGCCGAGCGGTTCGGCGCCGAGCTGGTCACCGACGACGTGGTCGCGATGGACCTCGACGGCGAGATCAAGACGGTCACCGACAGCGCCGGCAACGAGCACCGCGCGCGGGCCGTGATCCTGGCGATGGGCTCCGGCTACCGCAAGCTCGGCCTGCCCAACGAGGACCGGCTCTCCGGCCACGGGGTGAGCTGGTGCGCGACCTGCGACGGCTTCTTCTTCCGCGACCAGCACATCGCGGTCGTCGGCGGCGGCGACTCGGCGGTCGAGGAGGCGACCTTCCTCTCCCGCTTCGCGTCCAAGGTGACGCTGATCCACCGTCGTGACGAGCTGCGCGCCTCGAAGATCATGCAGGAGCGCGCGTTCGCCGACCCGAAGATCGAGTTCGCCTGGAACTCCGAGGTCGCCGAGATCCACGGCGACGACAAGCTCACCGGCGTGACGCTGCGCGACACGGTCACCGGCGAGACCCGCCACCTCGACGTGACCGGCCTGTTCATCGCGATCGGTCACGACCCGCGCTCCGAGCTCATCAAGGGTCAGGTCAAGCTCGACGACGAGGGCTACGTGCTCGTCGACCACCCGACGACCCGGACCAACCTGCCCGGCGTGTTCGCCTCCGGTGACCTGGTCGACCACCACTACCGCCAGGCCGTCACCGCCGCCGGCACCGGCTGCGCGGCCGCGCTCGACGCCGAGCGGTACCTCGCCGCGCTGGACCACGCTGCCTCCACCGCCGGCTCCTCCGACCAGACCGCCCGCGAGGCGGCCGCGGTCGTCGTCGAGACGGTCCAGACCGCCGGTGCCTGACGGTCGGGAAGAAATGTCCGACCCCTCCTGTTCACTGACCAGACGTCTCGTCCAAGACACCACCCCGAGGAGCAACCCGTGGCCAACATGCAAGCCGTGACCGACGCCGACTTCGAGACCCAGGTGCTCAAGTCCGACAAGCCAGTCCTGGTCGACTTCTGGGCCGAGTGGTGCGGCCCGTGCCGCCAGGTGGCGCCGATCCTCGACGAGATCCAGGCTGCCCACGGCGACAAGATCACCTTCGTGAAGATGAACGTCGACGAGAACCCGGTCACCCCGGCGCAGTACCGCGTGACCGGCATCCCGACCCTCAACGTCTACAAGGACGGCGAGGTCGTGAAGCAGATCGTCGGCGCCAAGCCGAAGGCTGCCCTGCTCAACGAGCTCAGCGAGTTCATCAACTGACCTCGTTCGCGTGAACGCACAGCTACGACGCCCGGTCCCGGCCTCCACGGGATCGGGCGTCGCTGTGTTGACAGGGGTTCCGGCACCGCGCCGTCCGGTCCTCGTGACTTGACGGTTCCTATGCCTCGACGCAACCGTGGGGCCCGCCGCTGCGTCTGTTTGACAGCGGCTCGGTCACGGGTACGACGTTCTACGGTCCGCGTACGCCGCCCGCCCCAGCCGAGCGCCCCCAGCTGCACCCGTCCGCGATCCTCGTAGGGAGGCCCGATGAGCGACCCGTCCGTCACGCCGACGCACGCCCGGTCCTCCCAGACGTTCCGGCTCGGCGACACCGGACCGGCGGACGCCGAGATCCGCGCGCGGCTCGCGACCCTCGGGCTCGTCCACGAGGACACCGGCACCCCCGAGACGTACGACGCCACGCTCGACCGCGCCGTACGCGCCTTCCAGCAGCAGCGCGGCCTCTCCGTCGACGGGATCGTCGGCCCGCAGACCTGGCGCATGCTCGAGGAGGCCCGCTGGCGGCTCGGCGACCGGCTGCTCACCCACACCCCAGGCGCCGTGCTCTCCGGCGACGACGTCGTCGCGCTGCAGCAGCGCCTGCTCGACCTCGGCTTCCAGGTCGGCAAGATCGACGGCCGGTTCGGACGCAAGACCGAGCTCGCGGTCCGGGAGTTCCAGCGCAACGTCGGCGTACCCCCCGACGGCACCTGCGGCCCCGCCACCCTCAAGGCGCTCGCCCGGCTCGCCCCGATCGTGCGCGGCGGGCGGCCCAACGCGCTGCGTGCCGAGGAGCGGCTGCGCAGCGCAGGCCCGCAGCTCACCGGGAAGATCGTGGTCATCGACCCGTGCGTGGCCAAGGTGCCCGACGCCGTCGCCGGGCAGGACCCCGAGCTGGCCGCCCGGGCGGAGGCGATCATCTCCGACCTGGCCAACCGGGTCGAGGGCCGCCTGGTCGCCACCGGTGTCCAGGCGTACCTGACCAAGCGCGCCGGCGCCGAGGAAGCCCCCGAGGCCGAGCGGGCGGAGTTCGCCAACCGCACCGACGCCCACCTGGTCATCTCGCTCCACGTCGACGCCACGACCAACCCCGACGCGGCCGGCGTCTCGACGTACTTCTTCGGCCTCGACGCCCACCACGCCTGGTCGTCGGCCGGCGAACGGTTCGCCAGCCTGGTGCAGCGCGAGATCGTCGCCCGTACCGACCTCACCGACCTGCGCTCCCACGCCAAGAACTGGGACCTGCTTCGGCGCACCCGGATGCCCGCCGTGCGCATCGACGTCGGCTACCTGACCAACCCCGGCGACGCCGCCCGGCTCGGCGACCCGGCGTTCCGCGACGTCGTCGCCGAGGCGATCGTGGTGGCCGTGCAGCGGATGTACCTCTCCCCCGAGACCGACACCCGCACCGGCCTGCTGCGCTTCGACGAGCTGCGCGCCGCGGTCCGCTAGACCGACGAACTAGACCGTCGAGCGGCCGCCCAGGCGGTGGTCCGCCGCGGGCTGCGCGCGACTCGGCCGCACCGCTCCGAGCAGCTTCTCCAGCGCCGCCTCCACCTCGCTGCGCCAGGTCACCGCGGACTTCAGCTCGAGCCGCATCCGCGGGAACCGCGCGTGCTGCCGCTGGGTCTTGAAGCCCACCCGGAGCAGGAAGTCCGCGGGGAGCACGCAGCAGGTGTGGTCGACGCCGGCGCGCTTGGGCGCCTTGGTGTCCCCGAACGCCTCGACCGCGCGGATCCCGCCGCGCTTCACCAGGTCACCGACCGCGGACTGCATGAGCATCCGGCCGATGCCGCCGCCGGCGTAGTCCGGCAGCACGAACGCCGTCGACAGCAGCACGGCGTCCTCGCTGATCGGCGCGGTCGGCAGCGCATCGGCGCCCGGGAAGTACGGCGCCGGGGCATAGGCGATGAACCCGACGGCCAGGTCGTCGACGTAGGCCACCCGCCCGCACGACCCCCAGTCGAGCAGCACGCTGGAGAGCCACTGCTCCTTCTCGTTCTTCTCCTCGCCGGCGCGGATGGCGCGCTCGCGGCGGACCGGGTCGAGCTCCCAGAACAGGCAGGAGCGCACGTCGTCCGGCAGGTCCGCGAGCGTGTCCAAGGTCAGCCGAGCCAGGTGCCGGCCCACGCGGCCCAGTCCCATGTCGTGACCCTCCTCCGACGTACCTGCAGGAGATGCTTCATCCTAGAACTGCACCGGAGGAGGTGTGGATGTCCGAGCACACCGGCGGCGCGACCGGCCGCGCGCAGACAGGCGCCCCTGGCGCCGAACCGGCCAAGGCCGCCGAGCGCGCCGAGCCCGGGCGCACGCGGCTGGACAGCTACGTCGACCGCTACGCCGCCCGCACCAACGGGATGACCGCCTCCGAGATCCGGGCGCTGTTCTCCGTCGCCAGCCGCCCCGAGGTGGTCTCGCTCGCCGGCGGGATGCCGAACATCTCCGGCCTGCCGCTCGACGTGGTCGGCCAGGCGATCGGCGACCTGGTGGCGCGCAACGGCACCACCGCGATGCAGTACGGCTCCGGCCAGGGCGACCCCGGCCTCCGCGAGCAGATCTGCGACGTGATGCGGCTCGAGGGCATCGAGGCACACCCCGACGACGTCGTCGTGACCGTCGGGTCGCAGCAGGCCGTCGACCTGGTCACCCGGATCTTCTGCGACCCCGGCGACGTGGTGATCTGCGAGGCGCCGTCGTACGTCGGCGCGCTCGGCGTCTTCCGCGCCTACGAGTGCGACATGGTGCACGCCGAGATGGACGAGGACGGGCTGGTCCCGTCCGCGCTGCGCGACGCGATCGCGACCGTGCAGGCGCAGGGCCGGCGGATCAAGTTCCTCTACACGATCCCCAACTATCACAACCCCGCCGGCGTCACGCTGTCGGAGGAGCGCCGCGCCGAGATCCTCGAGATCTGCCGCGCGGCCGACGTGCTCGTGCTCGAGGACAACCCCTACGGCCTGCTCGGCTTCGACCGCGAACCGATCCGGGCGATGCGCGCCGACGAGGCCGACGGTGTGATCTACCTCGGGTCGTTCTCCAAGACCTTCGCGCCCGGGTTCCGCGTCGGCTGGGTGCTCGCGCCGCACGCCGTGCGCGAGAAGCTCGTGCTCGCCCAGGAGTCCGCCACCCTCTGCCCGCCGGCGTTCTCGCAGCTCGCGGTGTCGTCGTACCTCACCAGCCACGACTGGCTCGGCCAGATCAAGCAGTTCCGCGAGATGTACCGCGAGCGCCGCGACGCCATGGTCGAGGCGCTCGACGACCTGATGCCGGCGACCGCGCGGTGGAACGTCCCGCACGGCGGCTTCTACGTCTGGCTCACCCTGCCCGACGGGCTCGACGCCAAGGCGATGCTGCCGCGCGCCGTGACCGCGCGGGTCGCCTACGTGCCGGGCACGGCGTTCTTCGCCGACGGGTTCGGGGCGCAGAGCATGCGGCTCTCCTACTGCTACCCCACGCCCGAGCGGATCCGGGAGGGCGTGCGCCGGCTCACCGGTGTCATCGAGGAGGAGCTCGAGCTGCGCGAGACCTTCGGCGCCCCCGCACGCGGCCTGCACCGCGGCTACGAAGCACCCAACAGCGACCTGAGCTAGGAGCACCGTGTCCACACGCGTCCTCGTCCTCGCCGGAGGGCTCTCCCACGAGCGGGACGTGTCCATCCGTTCCGGTCGCCGCGTCGCCGAGGCGCTGCGCGACGCCGGCCTGGAGGTCGACGAGCGTGACGTCGATGCGGGCCTGCTGCCCTGGATCGCCGAGCACACCCCCGACTGCGTCGTACCCCTGCTGCACGGCGAGACCGGCGAGGACGGCGCGCTGCGCGAGGTGCTCGAGCTGGTCGGCGTGCCGTACGTCGGCTCCGGACCGTCCGCGTCCCGGGTGGCGTTCGACAAGCCCGTTGCCAAGGTCGTCGCCTCGGGCGCCGGTCTGCTCACGCCGCCGTCGGTCACCTTGCCGCACGAGACCTTCCGGGAGCTCGGCGCGGCCGCGGTCATGGACCTGCTCGTCGGCGCCCTAGGGCTGCCGCTGATCGTGAAGCCCGCGAAGGGCGGGTCCGCGCTCGGCTGCTCGGTCGTCCGGACCGACGACGACCTCCCGGGCGCGATGGTGGACGCGTTCGCGTACGGCGACACCGCGCTCGTCGAGCAGTGCGTCGTCGGCACCGAGGTCGCCGTACCCGTCGTCGACACCGGCGACGGCCCGACCGCTCTCCCCGCGGTCGAGATCCGACCGGACGGCGGGGTCTACGACTACACCGCCCGCTACACCGCGGGCAGCACGGAGTTCGTCGTTCCCGCCAAGATCGCCGACGACGTGGCCGCCGAGTGCGCCCGGGCCGCGGAGACGATCCACCGGGCTCTGGGTCTGCGCGACCTGTCGCGCTCCGACCTGATCATCGACGACCAGGGTCGGGTCTGGTTCCTCGAGGTCAACGTGGCGCCCGGCCTCACCGAGACCTCGACGGTGCCGCTGTCGGTGCAGGCGGCCGGCCTCGACCTCGGCGCGCTGGTCGGCGACCTGGTGCAGGCCGCCGTCGCTCGGTCGCGCGACAAGTAGGACCGCGCGGTTCCGCCCTGGGTGAACGGCCCTGGCGTGCCTGCTGAGCGCCGTGCTCTGCTGCCGGCATGAGCACGATCCTGATCCTCGGGGGCACCTCCTGGCTGAGCGGCACCGTCGCTCGTTTGGCGCGCGACGCCGGCCACGACGTCACTTGCCTGGCCCGCGGCACGTCCGGCCCGGCGCCCGACGGCGTCACCTGGGTGACCGCCGACCGCGACGACCCCACCACGGCGTACGCCGACGTCTCCGGCCACACCTGGGACGCCGTCATCGACGTGGCGCGGCAGCCGGTCCACGTCCGGGGCGCGATCGACGCCCTGGCCGGCTCGGCCGGGCACTGGGTGTTCGTGTCCACGTGCAGCGTGTACGCCGACGACAGCACCCCCGGTCAGGACGAGTCCGCGCCGCTGCACGAGCCCTGGGCCGGCGCCGACCCGCGCGAGATGGCACCCGCGGAGGAGTACGGCCCTGCCAAGGTCACCTGCGAGCAGGCGGTGCTCGCCGCCAGGCCGGACGCGCTCGTCGCCCGGTCCGGCCTCGTCGTCGGGTACGGCGACGTCAGCGACCGGTTCGGCTACTGGCCCGGCCGCTTCGCTCGCGCCGCGGAGTCCTCCGGCACCACCAACGAGACCAGGGAGTCCCCAATCCTGCTCGCGCCACGCGACCAGGGCCTGCAGGTCGTCGACGCCGAGGACCTCGCGGCCTGGCTGCTCCGGTGCGCGTTCGACGGCACCGGCGGCGTCGTGAACGCGATGGGACCGACGACGACGCTCGGCGACCTCTACGACACCTGCGCCGCCGCCGTCGGTGTCGACCCGGCCGTGGCGGAGCCGACGGACGGCTGGCTGCAGGACCAGCAGGTCGCCCCGTGGATGGGACCCGACTCGCTGCCCCTGTGGCTGCCGCAGCCGGGCTACGCCGGCTTCATGACCCGCGACGTCTCCGCGGCGATCCGGCTGGGGCTCACGTTCCGGCCGCTGGCCGACACGGTCCGCGGCAGCCTCGAGGGGGAGCGCGAGCGTGGTCTCGACCGCGATCGTGACGCTGGCCTGAGCCCGGCCCGCGAGGCCGAGCTCGTGACCGCGTGGCGGTCGTCCGTTCCCAGCGCCGGGTAAAGCCGCAGGTCAGCGGCCTGTCCCGCGTCGATAGGTCGCTTTGTCGACAAATCGACCTGTCGACTTGGCGCTTTGTCTAGGCGGTCTGGCTGCTCTCGCCGGTCTGGCCGGTGGTGCGCGGGTCCATGATCGCAACGATCCGCTCGAGGTCGGGGATCGAGGCGAACTCGACGGTGATCTTCCCCTTCGACCGGCCGAGGTCGACCTTGACCCGGGTCTCCAACCGGTCGCTCAGCCGCTCGGCGAGGTCGGCCAGGGCGGGCGCCGTCGGCTTGTTGCGGCGGGCGGCCGGCCGGGTCCCGGAGCCGAGGTCGCCGACGGTCACGATCTCCTCGAGGCCGCGGACGGAGATGCCCTCGGCGACAACACGCGCGGCCAGCCGGTCCTGGATGTCGGCGTTGTCGACCGCGAGGAGCGCCCGGGCGTGGCCGGCCGAGAGGACCCCGGCGGCGACGCGGCGCTGCACGGCCGGCGACAGCTTGAGCAGCCGGAGGGTGTTGCTGATCTGCGGCCGGCTGCGGCCGATCCGACCGGCGAGCTCCTCGTGGGTACAGCCGAAGTCGTCGAGCAGCTGCTGGTAGGCCGCCGCCTCCTCGAGCGGGTTGAGCTGCGACCGGTGCAGGTTCTCCAGCAGCGCGTCCCGGAGCAGGTCGTCGTCGCTGGTCTCCCGGACGATCGCCGGGATGACGTCGAGGCCGGCCTCCTGGGTGGCACGCCACCGGCGCTCACCCATGATCAGCTCGTAGCGCTTCTCGCCGTCCTGCTCGCCCACCGGCCGCACCACCACCGGCTGGAGCAGCCCGATCTCCTTGATCGAGTGCACGAGCTCGGCCATGGCCTCCTCGTCGAAGACCTGGCGCGGTTGCCGGGGGTTCGGGCTGATCGCCCCCACCGGGACCTCGGCAAAGTGCGCGCCCTCGACCGGCGCCAGCTCGGGACCGTCTGCCTGGGCGGGCGCGCTCCCGTCGACCGACGGAGCGGTCGCGCGGGCTGCCCCGTTCGAAGCGGACGAGTCCAGCGCGGTCGGGGACGGGGCCTGCGTCGCCTCCCCCTCGGCCGACGGAGTCGGCGGCGGCGCGGTCGGGATGAGGGAGCCGAGACCGCGGCCGAGACCGCGACGCTGGGTGTGCTTCTGGTTCATCGGGCGTCTCCCGCGGTGGTGTCGGAGGTTTCAGTTCTGTCGGCGGTTTCAGTGACCCGCAGCGCCATCTCGCGCGCGGCTTCGAGGTAGCTGAGCGCGCCCGGCGAGCTCGGGTCGTAGGTCATCACGGTCTGGCCGTAGCTGGGCGCCTCCGAGATGCGCACCGACCGGGGGATCGCGGTGCGCAGCACCTGGTCGCCGAAGTGGCCGCGCACCTCCTCGGCGACGCCGGCCGACAGCCGGGTGCGGGCGTCGTACATGGTGAGCACGATCGTGGACACGTCCAGCCCCGGGTTGAGGTGGGCCTTGACCATCTCGACGGTCTCGAGCAGCTGGCCGAGTCCCTCGAGGGCGTAGTACTCCGCCTGGATCGGGATCAGCATCTCGTCGCCGGCCACCAGCGCGTTCAACGTGAGCAGGCCGAGTGAGGGCGGGCAGTCGATGAGGACGTAGTCGAAGCGGTCCTCGGTGTCGGCGAGGATCTGCGGGTGGGCGTGCAGCGCCTTCCGCAGCCGGCTCTCCCGGGCCACCATGCTCACCAACTCGATCTCGGCGCCGGCCAGGTCGATCGTCGCCGGCACCACGAAGAGGTTGTCGACCTCCGGGCTCTTCTGGACGATCTCGGTGAGCGGCGTGCCGTCCACTATCGCGTCGTACGTCGACGGCGTGCCGCGGTGGTGGTCGATCGACAGCGCAGTCGACGCGTTGCCCTGAGGGTCCAGGTCGACGACGAGCACCCGCAGCCCGCCCTGGGCCAGGGCCGCCGCCATGTTCACGGTGGTCGTCGTCTTGCCGACGCCGCCCTTCTGGTTCGCGACCACCATGACCCGGGTCCGCGGGGGACGCGGTAGCGGGCCGCGGAGGTGCAGGCGCTCCCGGATCAACAGCTCCTGCTCCACCGAGCGCGCGAGCGGAGTGGAGTCGTCGGAGGCGGTGCCGGCCAGGGCGTAGTCGGCGGCCGTCCGGTAGGTGGCACCCGGAGCGGGCGCCGGTCCGAACTGGGACGGCGTCGGCGCGGGCGCCGCCTCGGGCTGCACCGACGACGCGGTGGGCGGGTTCGACACGTCGTTCTCCTCAGGGACGGACTCGACTGCGTCCGGAGTGGCGGGTGTTTCACGTGAAACGGGAGGGCTTTCCGAAACGGTTTCACGTGAAACGGCGGGGTCAGACGGGTCGGTTTCACGTGAAACCGGACGTGGCTGTTCGCTCTCATGCACGCCCTGTGGACCAACCTGTGGAATCTGTGGGTATCTCGGCCAGCCGAGCGAGGGAATGGTGGCCGTGCCACCATCGCCGCCACCGTCGGCGTCACCGGAGTCGTCCGGGTCACCCGGCCACCCGAGCCCACGGACGATCCGGCTCGCCGGGTCTGGCGACGAGCTGCGCATCGAAGTCACGCGCGTCCTTTCGAGAACGAGACGATCGGGTGTCCGAGGTGCGGACCGCGCCGAGTAGCTGTGGGGCTGTGTCGCTGTTGGTCCGGCATCAGCCTAGGAAGGGGGCGGGCACGAGGTGCCTAACCTAGTCGCGCGTCGGAGGGGCTTCCACCCGAACCGCGTACGTCGGCGGATCGACCACCCCGACGCCCACGGTGTGGACGGAGACCGGCCCGGCACCGAGCTTGCGCAGCTCCCGGCGCGCGTCATCGACCTCGGCCTGAGCACTGGCGCCCTTCATCGCCACCACTGTGCCGCCCGGACGGGTGAGGGGGAGCGACCAGCGCGCCAGCTTGGGGAGCGGCGCCACCGCGCGCGAGGTCACCACGTCGAACCGGCGCCGGCCGTGCAGCTCCTCGGCGCGGGCTCGGACGACCTCGACCTGGTCGAGACCCAGGGCCTCGACCGCTTCCTCCAGGAACGTGGTCCGCCGCAGCAGCGGCTCGACCAGCGTCACCGTCAGGTCCGGGCGGGCGATCGCGAGAACGACGCCAGGAAGGCCGGCCCCGCTACCGATGTCGCACACCGTGCTGTCGCGCGGGAGAAGCTCGCCGAGCACCGCGCAGTTCAGCAGGTGCCGCTCCCAGAGCCGTGGCGTCTCCCGTGGACCGATGAGCCCACGGATGACGCCCTGGGAGGCGAGCCGCTCGGCGGTCCGCGCGGCAAACAACACCCGCTGAGACTACAACCCCCGCGCCCCGGCCGGCGCCGGGGGCGCGGGGGGTGTTTCACGTGAAACGTGCTCGTTCGTCACGAGGCGGGCAACACCACGACGTGCCGGCGGGGCTCCTCGCCCTCCGACTCCGAGACCAGGCCGGCGGCCGCGACGGCGTCGTGGACGACCTTCCGCTCGAACGGCGACATCGGAGAGAGCGACTGCTTCTCGCCGGTCTCCTTCACCTTGGCGACGGTCTCGGCCGCCAGGCGCTCGAGCCGGGCCCGCTTGTCCGCGCGGTGGCCGCCGATGTCGAGCATCAACCGGGACCGCTCACCGGTCTCGCGGTAGACGGCCAGCCGGGTCAGCTCCTGCAGCGCCTCGAGCACCTCGCCATCGCGCCCGATCAGCATCGAGAGGTCGCCACCGACGATCGAGACCGACGCCCGGTCGCCCTCGACATCCATGTCCAGGTCACCGTCGAGGTCCGCGATGTCGAGCAGTTCCTCGAGGTAGTCCGCGGCGATCTCACCCTCCGCCTCGAGCAGGTCCTCCAGCGACTGGGGACTCTCGGTCCCCTGATTGTCGGCAGCAGTGTCGGCGGTGTCGGTCGGGGCGTCCGTCTCGGTGTCGGTGTCGGTCGAGGCGTCGGTGGTCTGGTCGCTCACGGCGTACTCCTTGCGTGCGTCAGGAAAGAGGAGGCGTTCGGTCGAGGGCGGGGTCAGCGCTGGTCTGGTGCTCCAGGGCTGCGCTCACGCTTTCGACGGATCGTCTCCGGGCTTGGGCTTCGGGTTCGGGTTGCGCGGTGCGCCCTGCTTCTTGCGCTGGCTGCGGGACTGCTTGCGGGGCTGCTGGCGGGGCGCCGGCGGCTTCGGCGTCTCCTCGACGACAGTCGGGGGCGCCTCGTCGACGAGGGGCTCGCCCTTCTTCTCCGCTCGTCGCGCGGCCTTGCGGGCGTCCCGCTCCTTCTTCGCCGCCTCGGCGGGCGTGCCCGGCGCCGGGTTGTTCCGGATCACGTAGAACTGCTGCGCCATCGTCCAGAGGTTCGAGGTGGTCCAGTAGAAGAGGACACCGATCGGGAACGCGATGCCGCCGACGGCGAAGACCAGCGGCAGGACGTAGAGCAGCATCTTCTGCTGCTGGGCGTAGGGACCGGACATCGCGTCGGCCGGCATGTTCTTGCTCATCAGCTGGCGCTGGGTGAGGAACGTCGTCGCGGTCATCGCGATCACCAGGAACGCCGCGAGGATCCGCACGTTGATCAGGTCGGTCGACAAGAAGGTGTCGGAGATCTTCGCGCCGAGGAAGACCGCGTCGCCGAACTGCAGGTTCAGCTCCTCGGTCATGAACCCCTTCGGCTCGTCCGGGTTCTTCGCCGCCTGGTCGATGAGCCGGAACAGCGCCAGGAAGATCGGCATCTGCAGGAGGATCGGCAGGCACGAGGCGAACGGGTTGGTGCCCGTCTCCTTGTACAGCTTCATCGTCTCCTGGGCGAGACGCTCCCGGTCGTGGCCGTACTTCTTCTGCAGCTCACGCACCTTCGGCTGGATGAGCTGCATGTTGCGGCTGGACTTGATCTGCTTGACGAACAGCGGGATCAGCGCGGCACGGATGACCAGGGTCAGGCCGATGATCGACAGCACCCAGGCGATACCGGTCGCGGGGCCGAAGATGCCGCCGAACAACCGGTGGAAGGCCAGCAGCACGAACGACGTCACGTAGTACAGCGGCGTCATGATGAAGCTGCCGAGGGCTTGGAAGAGGTCGATCACTCAGGCTCCTGGGGAGTCGATGGTGGCGGGAGAGGTCCCGGGCACCGGGTCGTAGCCGCCCGCGGCCCACGGGTGGCAGCGTGCGAGTCGGCGGATCGCGAGCCAGCTCCCGCGCACGCTCCCGTGCACGGTCACCGCCTCGAGCGCGTACGCCGAGCAGGACGGGTGGTAACGGCAGACCTGGCCGTACAGGGGGCTGATGAGGAGCCGGTACGTTTTGAGCAGACCGATCAACAGGTACTTCACGGGCGGCTCTCCACCTGGGGAGAACGAGCGAGCAGCTTGCCGAGTGCCCGGTCGAAGTCGCGGCCGAGCTCGGCGTACGACGCCGTCGCGGCCGCCGGCAACGCCCGCACCACGAGCACAGCAGCGCCCGGCAGCGACGAGAGTCGCTCCCGGGCGAGGTGGCGGAGGCGGCGTTTCACCTGGTTGCGGACGACCGCGCCCCCGACGGACTTGCCGACCACGAACCCCACCTTGGGGGAGTCCGTGGCCTGAGCAGGAGTCTGGTCCGGGTTCGCCGGTGACGGCTGCGGCTCCACCAGCAGGTGGAGGACGACCGTGCGGGTCCCGGCCCGCCGGCCGTGGCGGACCGTCCGGGCGAAGCCGCGGCTCGAGGTGAGTCGCTGTGCCCGGGTCAGCACCGGTCGGGCAGCACGGTCGGCCGGATCAGACCGACAGGCTCTTGCGGCCCTTGCGACGGCGCGCCGAGATGATGGCGCGGCCGGCGCGGGTACGCATCCGCAGGCGGAAGCCGTGCACCTTGTGGCGGCGACGGTTGTTCGGCTGGTACGTGCGCTTGCTCACGAGCGTGTCTCCGGTGTGTCGGGTGTCGGTCCCCGGTCAGGCGTGGGGTCCATGGTTGGGTCTGGGGTCGAGCGATCGCAGTCGGAAACGGCTCGCAGAGTGGGCATGCGACACCGGTCGAGTCCGCATCGACCTCCCAACGGTACGGGGTGCCCAGGAACAGGGTCAAACTCGCGCACGCTGCCGGCTCCTGCGCGACCCGTGATCGCGGGACATGTCCGGTCTACACCCGTTTCGGAACCTGTGGACAACCGCTTGATCCACAGGCTGGCCGCTTGTTAGCGTGCGGCCCGTCCCGAGTTCCCCACGGTGGACGCCCTCGCGGCCCAGCACCCGGATCCGGGTGGTGAGCTGTCCGGCGGTCGGCGGGTCGCAGAATCGTCGCTGACCTGCACGGATTTCTTTCCCGAGGGGCTTCCACGGTCTCGGCCCGATCGCACCGTCATGGAGTGGCGGCATCGGATGCACAACCTGTGGACAAAGATGTGGACCACTCGCAGCACCAGGATGGGGAGAACCGCGTGGACGAGGCAGCCGCCCAGCAGCAGGCGACCAATGGAGCCGGCGGTGCGGCGCCCGACCTGGCGACGGTCTGGCGGACGCTGATCGACGACCTGCCGCCGAGCCAGCGCGCCTGGCTCACCGCGAGCCGGCCGGTCACGCTCCACGAGCACACCGCGATCGTCGCGGTCGCCGACGAGTTCACCCGCAACCAGCTCGAGGGCAGGTTGCGCACCCGCCTCGAGGACGCGCTCGGCCACGCCTTCGGCACCCAGGTGCGCATCGCGGTGACGGTCGACCCCGAGCTCGAGGCCGCGACGCCGCCCGCGACGGCCGCGCCGCAGTCCGGTCCCGCGACGTACGACCCGGCCTACGACCCGGCCTACGACCCGTCCGGGCACGCCCGCCCCGGCTTCGACGACGGGTCGACCCGTCCCGGCGAGCCCGCTTCGCTCGACGAGGCGGCCGACGGCTACGACGGTTTGGCGATCAATCGATCCATCGACATGTCGACAAATCCACTCGACGTGCCGACCCCGCTGGGCGCGACCGCGCACAAGCCGGCCGGGACCGCGGTCGAGACGCGGCTGAACCCGAAGTACGTCTTCGAGACCTTCGTCATCGGCTCGTCCAACCGGTTCGCGCACGCGGCCGCCGTGGCGGTGGCCGAGGCGCCGGGCAAGGCCTACAACCCGCTGCTGATCTACGGCGACAGCGGACTGGGCAAGACCCACCTGCTCCACGCGATCGGTCACTACGTCCGCAGCCTGTTCAACGGGGCCCGGGTCCGCTACGTGAGCTCCGAGGAGTTCACCAACGAGTTCATCAACGCGATCCGCGACGACAAGGCCGCGACGTTCCAGCGCCGCTACCGCGACGTCGACGTGCTGCTGATCGACGACATCCAGTTCCTGGAGGGGAAGATCCAGACCCAGGAGGAGTTCTTCCACACCTTCAACACCCTCCACAACGCCAACAAGCAGATCGTGATCACCTCCGACCGGGCGCCGAAGCGGCTCGAGGCGCTCGAGGACCGGCTCCGCAACCGGTTCGAGTGGGGCCTGATCACCGACGTCCAGCCGCCGGACCTCGAGACCCGGATCGCGATCCTGCGCAAGAAGGCCGCGACCGAGCGGATGACCGCGCCGCCGGACGTGCTCGAGTTCATCGCGTCGAAGATCCAGACCAACATCCGCGAGCTCGAGGGCGCGCTGATCCGGGTCACCGCCTTCGCCAGCCTCAACCGCCAGCCGGTCGACCTCACGCTCGCCGAGATCGTGCTCAAGGACCTGATCCCCGAGGGCGGCGAGCCGGAGATCAGCGCGGCGCTGATCATCGCCCAGACCGCGGCGTACTTCGGCCTCTCCATCGACGACCTGTGCGGCTCGAGCCGCAGCCGGGTCCTGGTCACCGGCCGGCAGATCGCGATGTACCTGTGCCGCGAGCTCACCGACCTCTCCCTGCCGAAGATCGGCCAGCAGTTCGGCGGTCGCGACCACACCACGGTCATGCACGCCGACAAGAAGATCCGCCAGCTCCTCGCCGAGCGGCGCTCGGTCTACAACCAGGTCACCGAGCTGACCAACCGGATCAAGCAGCAGGCCCGCCAGGGCTGACCGCCCTGCTCCGGCCAGACGTCGCGGCCGACGAAATGACGGCCTTCGCGCTCGTCGTTTCGTCGGCCGTCGTCGTGTCATCTCCGTGTGGAGCGCGGTGTGAAGAATTGTCATTCGGTCGTGCACGGCTTGTGGACGAGACCGGGTACGACGCTCGCCGGCCGGCCGGGAACCACAAGCGTCCCCAGCGAACCGGCCCGCCGTCCACACCCCTCCGGGACGACAATTTCGAGTCTGACCAGCAGAAACGTCAGTTGTCCACAGTTTCCACCGTGCCTGTGAACACGATGGGACTACAGATGGCTCCGACAAGCTCCAACTCCGAGACCCGGCCCGATCTGGGGACAAGCCCCGGCAGGGACGGCCCACACCAGCCCGAAGACCACCCAGCACGCCGGACCGGACGAATCACAACTTCCCGACTCCCTATGTGCCCGGCCCGCCCCGCGTGGCAGGATGCTCACCCCGAGGCCCACGCAAGGCCCATCCGTGTAGTTCCCGCCCATCCCCCGGGCGCAGGAGGCGATCACCCGTGAAGTTCCGCGTCGAGCGCGACGTGCTGGCCGACGCCGTCGCCTGGGCCGCGCGCAGCCTGCCCGTCCGTCCGAGCGCTCCGGTGCTCGCCGGCCTGCTGATCGAGACGACGAGCGACGGCCTGCAGCTGAGCACGTTCGACTACGAGACCTCCGCCCGCGCGACGGTGCCGGCCGACGTGACCGAGGAGGGCAGGGCGCTGGTCTCCGGCCGCCTGCTCGCCGACATCTGCCGCAGCCTCCCGGCCAAGCCGGTCGAGATGACCATCGACGGCGCGAAGGTGTCGCTGACCTGCGGCAGCGCGCGGTTCAGCCTGCAGACGATGCCGGTCGAGGAGTACCCCTCCCTGCCCGACATGCCCCAGGCCACCGGCACCGTGCCGAGCGACCTGTTCGCCAACGCGGTCGGCCAGGCCGTCACCGCGGCCGGTCGCGACGACATGCTCCCGGTGCTCACCGGTGTGCGGATCGAGATCGACGGCTCCGACCTGTCGCTGCTCGCCACCGACCGGTTCCGGCTCTCGCTGCGCGAGCTGGGCTGGGACCCGGGCTCCACCGACGTGACCGCGGCCGCGCTGGTGCCGGCCAAGGTGCTCGCCGACACCGCCAAGTCGCTGACCTCGGGCCCGCAGGTGACGATCGCGCTGTCCACGTCCGGCGCCGGCGAGGGGATCATCGGCTTCGAGGGCTCGGCCGGCGGCGGCGTACGCCGTACCACCACCCGCCTGCTCGACGGCGAGTTCCCCAAGGTCCGCACGCTCTTCCCGACCGAGCAGCAGACGATCGCCCGGGTCGACCGGGCCACCCTCGTCGAGGCCGTCAAGCGCGTGTCGCTGGTGGCCGAGCGCAACACCGCCGTCCAGCTCGCGTTCACCGCGGGCCAGCTCACGCTCGACGCCGGCAGCGGTGACGAGGCGCTGGCCACCGAGCAGATCGACGCCGAGGTCAAGGGCGCCGACATCACCACCGGCTTCAACCCGCAGTTCCTGCTCGACGGCCTGACCGCCATCGAGCAGCCGGTGGTCGAGCTCGCGTTCACCCAGGCGTCGAAGCCGGCGGTCATCGTCGGCGTGGACACCGACGGCGAGGCCGACCTGTCGTTCCGCTACCTGCTGATGCCGCGCCGCCTGCTCTCCTGACGCGGGCGTAGGCTCGCCAGCACAATCTCGACAGCACGGCCAGCACAGCCAGCACCCCCGTCAGCGGAGGAGAAGCATGGAGATCGGCCTGATCGGGCTCGGCAGGATGGGCGGCAACATGCGCGAGCGGATCCGCCGCGCCGGCCACACCGTCGTGGGCTACGACCGCAATCCCGAGGTCAGCGACGTCGACAGCCTCCGGGCCATGGTCGACGCGCTCCCCTCGCCGAAGGTGGTCTGGGTGATGGTCCCGGCCGGTGACCCGACCCGCGCCACCGTCGAGGAGCTCAAGGGGCTGCTGAGCGAGGGCGACATCGTCATCGACGGCGGCAACTCCCGGTGGACCGACGACCTGCGGCACAGCGAGCTGCTCGCCGAGAAGGGCATCGGGTTCGTCGACTGCGGCGTCTCCGGCGGCGTCTGGGGTCTCGAGAACGGCTACGCGCTGATGGCCGGCGGCGACCCGGGGCACATCAAGACGATCCAGCCGATCTTCGACGCGCTCAAGCCCGAAGGCGAGTTCGGCTGGGTGCACGCCGGCAAGGTCGGCGCCGGGCACTTCTCCAAGATGGTGCACAACGGCATCGAGTACGCCCTGATGCAGGCGTACGCCGAGGGCTGGGAGCTGCTCGAGACGGTCGACATGGTCGACAACGTCACCGAGGTCTTCCGGTCGTGGCGGGAGGGCACGGTCATCCGCTCCTGGCTGCTCGACCTGCTCGTCGCCGCGCTCGACGCGGACGAGGGGCTCTCCTCGATCCGCGGCTACGCCGAGGACTCCGGCGAGGGCCGGTGGACCGTCGAGGCCGGCATCGAGCACGCGGTGGCCACCCCCGCGATCACCGCCGCGCTCTACGCCCGGTTCGTCTCACGCCAGGACGACAGCCCGGCGATGAAGGCGGTCGCCGCGATGCGCAACCAGTTCGGCGGCCACGCCACCCAGACCGCCGCCCCGCCCGGCGGCGACGCCGGCTGACCCGACCCGGCAGCCCGTGCACGTCGTCCGCCTGTCCCTGCACGACTTCCGGTCGTACGCCGAGGCCGAGGTGACCCTCGAGCCGGGCGTCACGTCGTTCGTCGGCCGCAACGGCCAGGGCAAGACCAACCTGGTCGAGGCGGTCGACTACATCGCGCGGCTCTCCTCGCACCGGGTCGCCAGCGACGCCCCGCTGGTCCGGCACGGCGCCGACCAGGCCGTCGTCCGGGCAGCCGTCGTCCGTGACGGGCGCGAGGCGCTGCTCGAGGTCGAGATCAACCCGGGCCGCTCCAACCGCGCCCGGATCAACCGCTCGCCCCTCCCCCGCGCCCGCGAGATGCTCGGCCTGGTCCGCACCGTGCTGTTCAGCCCCGAGGACCTCGCGCTGGTCAAGGGCGACCCGTCCGACCGACGGAAGTTCGTCGACGACCTGCTGGTGCTGCGGGCACCGCGGTACGCCGGGGTGCGCGCCGACTACGACCGGGTGCTGCGGCAACGCAACGCCCTGCTCAAGAGCGCCCGCGAGCGCGGCACCCGGCGCGGCCCCGACGAGCACCTGGACAGCACGCTCGAGGTGTGGAACCAGCAGCTCGCCACGCTCGGCGCCGACCTGCTCGCCGCCCGCCTCGTGCTGGTCGACGACCTCGGCCCGCTGGTGGCCCGCGCCTACGAGGCGGTGGCCGACACCAAGACCTGGGCGGCCGCCGACGAGGCGACCCTCGCCTACCGGGCGTCGTTCGAGCTGCCGGAGACCCGCGACCGGTCGGTGCTGCGCGACGCGCTGCTCGCGGAGCTCGAGCGGCGCCGCAACGACGAGCTGCAGCGCGGGGTGAGCCTGGTCGGTCCGCACCGCGACGAGCTGGCGCTCGCGCTGGGACCGCTGCCGGTGAAGGGCTACGCCTCCCACGGGGAGTCGTGGTCGTTCGCGCTCGCCTTGCGGCTCGCGTCCTACGACCTGCTCCGCAGCGACGGTGACGACCCGATCCTGATCCTCGACGACGTGTTCGCCGAGCTCGACTCCACTCGCCGCGAGCGGCTCGCCGAGCTGGTCGCCGGCGCCGAGCAGGTGCTGGTGACCGCCGCGGTCGCGGCCGACGTGCCCGCCGCGCTGCAGGGGCGGCAGATCGACGTGGTCGACGGGAAGGTGGCGGCGCATGCCGACTGACCACCACGACGAAGACCCGCAGGTGGTCGAGCCCTTCGAGACGGCTCGTCCCTCGCCTCCTCAGGAACCACCCGTCGAGATCACACCGCCGGCCGACCGGGACGACCCGGAGCCCGACGACCACCAGGACACCGGCCTCGACCTGGCCCGGTCGATCGCCCGCGGCCTGGCCGGCCGCACCGGACCCGCCCGTCGCCGCAACCCGGGTGGTCGCCGGGGCCGCCCCCGCCGTACGGACCCCACCGCGAGGGGCGCCCACCCCGATGACCTCGACCCACAGCTGCTCGAGCGCACCATCGTCCGGCTGATCGCCGTCCAGGGG
>NZ_CAMPGZ010000052.1 GCF_946885725.1 uncultured Nocardioides sp. | reverse complement strand
GAGCTGTTCGCGGACGGCCTCTGCAAGGTCGTGTTCGCCACCGAGACGCTCGCCCTCGGTATCAACATGCCCGCGCGCAGCGTCGTGCTGGAGAAGCTCTCGAAGTGGAACGGCGAGACCCACGCCGACATCACGCCGGGGGAGTACACCCAGCTCACCGGCCGGGCCGGTCGCCGCGGCATCGACGTCGAGGGCCACGCCGTCGTGCTGTGGCAGCCGGGGCTCGAGCCCAAGTCGTTGGCCGGACTCGCGTCGACGCGCACCTACCCGCTCAAGTCGTCGTTCCGGCCGTCGTACAACATGGCGGTCAACCTCGTGCACCAGGTCGGCCGGGCCACCGCCCGCGAGCTGCTCGAGTCGTCGTTCGCCCAGTTCCAGGCCGACAAGGCCGTGGTCGGGCTGGCCCGGCAGCTGCGCAAGGCCGAGGAGGCGCTCGCCGGGTACGCCGAGGCGGCGACCTGCGACAAGGGCGACTTCATGGAGTACGCCGGACTGCGGCGCAGGCTCTCCGAGGTCGAGGCCGACATGGCGAAGGCCCGCCGCGCCGATCGCCGGCAGGAGGTGCTCGCGTCGCTCGAGGCGCTCCGTCCCGGCGACGTGATCGAGGTGCCGGCCGGCCGGTTCTCGGGCATGGCGGTGGTGATCGACCCGGGTGTGCGCTCCGAGCGTGACGGCCCGCGCCCCTACGTGCTCACCGCCGACCGGCACGCCCGGCGGCTCTCCGTCGCCGATTTCCCGACGCCGGTGAAGCCGCTCACCCGGATGCGGATCCCGAAGTCGTTCAACGGCCGCAACCCGCAGGCCCGGCGTGACCTGGCCTCCTCGCTGCGGCAGCGCACGCACGGGCTCACCCCGCCGCCGATGTCTCGGGGCGAGGGGCGCGGTGGTGGCCGCGGCCGCACCGCCCACCAGGCTTCGGGGGAGCAGGAGATCGCCCGGCTCCGCGAGGCGCTGCGCGCCCATCCGTGCCACTCCTGCCCCGAGCGCGAGGACCACGCCCGCTGGGCCGAGCGCTACGCCAAGCTCGACCGCGACACCAACACGCTGCGGCGGCGGATCGAGCAGCGCACCAACACCATCGCCCGCCAGTTCGACCGGGTCTGCGAGGTGCTCACCGACCTCGGCTACCTCGACGCAGACAAGGTCACCGAGGCCGGCATGCGGCTGCGCCGGATCTACACCGACATGGACCTGGTCGCGGCCGAGTGCCTGCGCAACGGGCTCTGGGACGACCTCGACCCGAGCGGCCTCGCCGCCGCGCTGTCGGCGCTGGTGTTCGAGGCGCGGCGTCCGGACGACGCCCAGCAGCCGCGCCTGCCGGGCGGCCGCGTCAAGCAGGTGCTGGCCGACACCGTCTCGGTCTGGGCCGACCTCGACGCGCTCGAGCGGGAGCACAAGCTCGACTTCCTGCGCGAGCCCGACCTGGGCTTCGCCTGGGCGGCGTACCGCTGGGCCGAGGGCGCGCCCCTCGACGAGGTGCTCGACGAGACCGACCTCGCCGCGGGCGACTTCGTGCGCTGGATGAAGCAGCTGCTCGACCTCACCGACCAGGTCGCCGACGCCGCCGGAGACGGCCCGCTTCGCGGCGTGGCGCGACAGTCGGCGGCGGCGCTGAGGCGGGGCGTCGTGGCCTACTCGATGCTCGCCGACTGACCGCCGACCGACCTCTCAGCGGACGTTTGCAGAAACCAAGGTCCGGTCGAGACCAGGGACGCACGCCGAGGTGACTCTTCGGTAGGATCCGCTTCGTCCTTCCCCGTCGCACGTCGCGTCCGCGGCGTGCCCGAAACCTTCTAGCGCTCGGGAGCATGGGTGGCCAACCGCCGTCGAACGTCGTGGATCGACCAGTTCGTGCTGCGTGAGGACGTCAACAACCCGTTCTTCCAGGTGATCACGTCCGCGCAGCAGGTCGCGAGGGTGGCCGAGGACCGGGTCGGGCTGACACGCGCGGAGTACGACGAGGTCGCGACCGCGCGCTACCAGGCCCGGGTCCTGGAGGACCTCGCCCGGATGCTCGACGAGGACGTCGTCTCCCACGGCCGCCGCGCCGACGAGGCGCTGGCCTCCGAGCCCGACCCCGTCGTCCGCGCCCGGGTGCTCACCAACGCGCTGACCGGCGCCGTCCGCGCCTCGGCGATGCTCGTGGACGCCTGCCACACCCTGCTCGGCCTGTCCGAGAAGCTGCTGGTGATCCGCCGCCCGGCGAGCCGGCTCACGCTGATGGCCGCGGTCGAGCAGACCCGCGCGGCCGCCAGCACCGCGCACCTCACCGTGCTGGTGAACCTGCCGCGGATCACCGACGTAGCGCTCTACGACGAGCTCAACAGCGGGATCGACAGCTTCGACATCACGCTGGCCCGCGCCAACCGGGTCGCGTCCGCGCTGCGCAGCGAGGTCCGCGTCGGCGGCTCCATCCCCGCGCAGCTGCGCTGACCCGGGATTCGTCTGCACAACGATTCGTCTGCGATCCGCCTGTGTGATTCACCCCGTAAACCGCAGACGAATCGTTGTTCTGCGTCGTCGTCACAGCGTCGGGCGGTGCTCGTACGGCGTGGACAGCACGATCGTCGTACGGGTGGAGACGTTGGCGGCGGCGCGGACCCGGGCGAGCAGGTCCTCGAGGTCGGCCGGAGTCGCGACGCGGACCTTGAGGATGTAGGACTCGTCGCCGGCCACCGACCAGCACGACTCGATCTCGGTGATGTCGCGCAGCCGCTCGGGTGAGTCGTCGGGCTGCGAGGGGTCGATCGGCCGGATGCTGATGAACGCGGTGAGCGGCTTGCCGATCTGGTCGTAGTCGATCGACGCGCCGTACCCCTTGATCACGCCCCGCTGCTCGAGCCGCTTGACCCGCTGGTGCACCGCCGACGTGGACAGGCCGGTCGCCTTCCCCAGGTCGGTGAAGGACATCCGGCCGTCGGCGGCGAGGAGCTTGAGGATCTGCGCATCCAGGTCTTCCACGGGCGACACCCTATAGAGCGCGGGCCTCCGGACCTGTCGTCTCGGCATGGAAGACTCGCCCGCGTGACGACGCCTGGGACCGACGGCGCGAGCCGCCTGATGCTGCTGGACACCGCCTCGCTGTACTTCCGCGCGTTCTTCGGCGTGCCCGACTCGGTGCGGGCGCCCGACGGCACACCGGTCAACGCGGTACGCGGGCTGCTGGACTTCATCACCCGGCTGGTGGGGGAGTACCACCCGACCCACCTCGCCTGCTGCTGGGACAACGACTGGCGGCCGCAGTGGCGCGTCGACCTGATCCCGTCGTACAAGTCGCACCGTGTCGCCGCGCCGCTGAGGACCGAGGGCGAGGGCGGCAAGCACTGGATCGAGGAGGTGCCCGACCCGCTCCAGGCTCAGATCCCGGTGATCGAGGAGGTGCTCGAGGCGTTCGGCATCGCGGTGGTCGGCGCCGACGGCTACGAGGCCGACGACGTGATCGGCACGCTGGCGACCAACGCCGGGATGCCCGTCGACATCGTCACCGGCGACCGCGACCTGTTCCAGCTCGTCGACGACGAGGCCGAGGTGCGGGTGCTGTACGTCGCCCGCGGCGTCGGGCGGCACGAGCGGATCACCAACGAGGTGGTGCGGGAGAAGTACGGCGTCGACGCCAGCCAGTACGCCGACCTCGCCACGCTGCGTGGCGACTCCTCCGACGGACTGCCCGGTGTGCCCGGGATCGGGGAGAAGATCGCCGCGTCGCTGCTGCGGAAGTTCGGCGACATCGAGTCGTTGCGCAAGGCAGCCGCCGACGACGGCGCCGAGCTCTCGCCCGGCCAGCGCCGCAAGATCCTCGACGCTGCCGACTACCTCGAGGTCGCCCCGCGGGTGGTGGCGGTCGCCCGCGACCTCGACCTCGACGACCCCGACCTCACCCTGCCGCTCACCCCGGCCGACCCCGAGCGGCTCGCCGAGCTGGCGGAGCGCTGGGGCCTCGACAGCCCGGCCGCCCGGCTGGTCGAGACGCTCACGTCCCTGCGCGGACAGCGGACGTAGCGCGTCGGAACCTCACGGGCCGCGGCGGTGTAGGACCCTCGAGGGGAGGAGGTCCCGGCACCCTGACCACGACGCTCGACGACGCGGACGACGACGCTCGCCTGCTGGCCCGCGTGCGCGACGGTGACACCGACGCGTACTCCGTCCTCGTGCGCCGCCACGCCCCGGTCGCCGTGCGCACCGCCGCCCTGCTCGGCGCGGGAGCGGACGCCGAGGACGTCGCACAGGAAGCGTTCGTGAAGGCGTACGCCGCCCTGGGGAGGTTCCGCCCGGGAGCCCCGTTCCGGCCGTGGCTGCTGCGCATCGTGGCCAACGAGACGCGCAACCTGCACCGGGCGGCCGGACGCCGGTCGGCGCGCGAGCAGCGGGCCTGGGCCGCGACCGAGCCGCTGCTGCTGCACGGAGGAGGACACGAGGACGTGACCGAGACGGTGCTGGGCGACGCGCGCCGCGAGTCGCTGGTGGCCGGTCTCGCCAAGCTGTCGGTGCCGCACCGACAGGTGGTGACCTGCCGCTACCTGCTCGACCTCGACGAGGCCGAGACCGCCGCGGTGCTCGGCTGGCCGCGCGGCACGGTCAAGTCGCGCCTGCACCGGGCGCTGGCCGCCCTGCGTGAGGTCCTGGAGAAAGAGGTGGGCCGCGATGCCTGAGCTGACCGACGAGCTGCGCGCGCTCGGACGCACCAGCGCACCTGCGACGGACGTCGACGTGTTCGCCGCCCGGGTGCTCGCCGCGCTCCCGGCCGCCGGCGTTCGGCCGGTCCGGGCACCGGTCCGCCGCCGCGTCGCGCTGGCGCTGCTCGCGCTCGTCGTGGTCCTCGTCGCCACGCCGCCGGTGCGAGCGACGGTCGCGGAGTGGCTGGGATTCGGAGTGGTCCGGGTCGAGCGCGGCGACGAGCCGTCGGGCCGCGCCGAGGTGCCCGCGCTGACCGGCGGGCCGCCAGTCGCCGAGGCCGCGGCGCAGGCGACGTTCCCGCTCCTCGTCCCCGAGGTGCTCGGCGAGCCGGACGGGGTCGAGGTCGCCGTCGGTGGAGATCGGGTCTCGATGACCTGGGGCCGGGGCGAGGACACCGTCCGGCTCGACCAGCTCGCGGGCAGCCCGGACTTCGCCGTGGTGAAGCAGGCGCCCCGGTTGCGGTTCGCCACGATCGGCGGTCGAGAGGTGCTGTGGCTGCCCTCCGCGCACCGGCTGGCGATGCTCGACCAGAGCGGAGAGCCATCGGGGGAGTTCCGAACCGCCGACCGGACGATGCTGGTCCTGGCGGACGGGTCGACGCTCCGGCTCGAGGGCGCGGACTCGTTCGACGAGGCGGCGGAGTGGGCCGGCTCGCTGCGCCCTGTCGAGTGAGCGGGAACCATTCGCGGCCCGGCGGTGTAGCACCGGCATGCGACGCGCGGCCCTGCTCACAGTCCTGACCGTCCTGACCCTGCTCGCGCTCGCCGGGCTCGCCGGTCCGGCCAGCGCGGGAGGCCCGACCAGTGTGGTCGTCACCGTCCCGGGGGAGGGACGCTCGACCGCGCTCTACTACACCGACACGGCCTACGACCGGCTCGGCGAGGCCGTCGGGGTCGGCGGCGACGTCGAGGTGGTTTCGGACCCGGGCGGCCTGGCGACGGAGACGCCGGTCACGCTGACCTGGCTGATCCACGACGTCACGCCGTGGCGGGTGGATCGGGTCTACGTCCTGGCCGACACCGCCACCTGGGTGAGCACCCAGGAGTCGCTCGGCGGCGGCCCGCTCGCCGAGGTCGAGCCGGTCTGGCACCGCGCCGGGCCCGAGCTGGCGTCGATCCTCGACCAGGTGCTGCCCGAGGCGAACGGCTACGAGCGGGACACGGTGCTGGACCTGACCCCGGAGCCGGCCCAGGCGGCCGCGCAAGAGCCCGGGGGCACGCCGTCGCTGCTGCTCGTCGGCATCGGCGTCGCCGGGTTGCTCGCCGGGTTGCTCGCCGGCGTGCTCGGCACGGTCACCGCGCTCGCCGTACGCCACCGCCACGCCGACGCAGAGACAGCGACGCCCGCCGGCACCGAGGTGCCGACGGGCGAGCAGCTGGCCTGGCCGTGACGTCAGGCCGGACCGTCAGGCGATCGTGAGCGTCTTCTGCGACTCGGCCGCGCGACGCGACGCCTTGGCCTGGCGCTCCGCCTCGACCAGGTCGGGCTGGGTGCCGTGCTCGCGCCACCACTGCTGGCCGGACTCGGGCAGCGTGTGGATCGGGTCGTAGTACTCGTAGGTGCGCGACATCGCCTCGGGGTCGTCGATCTCGATGGACGTCCGGTAGTTCTTGGTCCAGTAGGAGATGCCGAGCTCGGTGTCGTAGTCGGCGTTCTGGTGCACCCAGCGCTTGCCGACGAACGGCACGTCGCACACGATCCGCGGCGTCGCGAACCCGGGCAGGTAGCCCATGATGTGGTGCTGCAGCCGCTGCGCGTCGGCCAGCGAGACCCGCCAGTGCTCGCTGAACGGGATCATGTCGCACATGTAGAAGTAGTAGGGCATGATCTGCGCGCCGTCGAGCAGGGCGAAGCAGAGATCGAGCAGCGCGTGCGGGTCGGCGTTGACGCCGTTGAGCAGCACGCCCTGGTTGCGCACGTCGCGCAGGCCGGCGTCCAGCATCGCCTTCGCCGCCTCGGCGACGAGCGGTGTCACCGACTGCGCGTGGTTGACGTGGGTGTGCATCGCCAGGGAGACGCCGCGGTCGCGGGCGATCGTGGCGACCCGCTCTACGCCGGCGCGGACGTCGTCCTGCAGCCAGTGCTGCGGGAGACCCATGAGCGCCTTGGTGGCCAGCCGGATGTCGCGGATGTTCTCGATCTCGAGCAGCTTGGTGAGGAACTCCTCGAGCCGCGGCCACGGCATGTTGGCGACGTCGCCGCCGGAGACCACCACGTCACGCACGGACGGCGTACGGCGCAGGTAGTCGAGCATCTCGGCGTGCCGGTCGACCGGCTTGCCGAGGAACTTCAGCTTGTCGACGACCGGGGTGGAGTTGCCGACGAGGTCCATGCGGGTGCAGTGCCCGCAGTACTGCGGGCAGGTCGGCAGCAGCTCGGCGAGCACCTTGGTGGGGTAGCGGTGGGTGAGGCCCTCGGCCACCCACATGTCGTGCTCGTGCAGCGAGTCGCGCGTGGCGTGCGGGTGCGACGGCCAGTCGGTGCGGCGGTCGGAGAACACCGGCAGCATGTAGCGGCGGATCGGGTCGGCGTACATCGCCTCGGTCAGCGACCCGGGGCCGTTGGGCGTGACCCGCGGCGCCATGGTGTTCATCATCTGCGGCGGCACCAGCATCGACATCGTGGCGCGCTCCTGCTGGTCGCGCTCGAGGTCGGCGTAGAACGACTCGTCGACCAGGTCGCCCCACAGCGCCCGCAGCTGCTTGACGTTCTTGATGCAGTGCGCGCGCTGCCACTGGACCGAGGCCCACTCCTCGGCGGTGACGTCCTGCCAGCCCGGGAAACGGCGCCAGTCCGGCTCGACGATCTCCATCCGCCGGTACGGGTAGGGCTGACCGGTCTCGAGGTTGATGGCGGTCTCGATGCTCATGAGGGGCTCCTGCGATGTGCGGCGCAACAGTCGTGTGCGGGTGGGCGCGTGTCGTTTGTGACGAGCACGCCGTCCATGCCAGAGTACGCAAAGAATCTCCGGCGAGTCCAATAACCCGCCGTAAGATTTCCCGTGCATCAGACAATCAACCGGATCGACCCCCGAGGACCAGCCCCGTGACCCACCAGGAGCCGACCAGCCCCGTCGGTCTGCACCGCGTGCTCGCCCCGCAGGGCGTGCTGCCGCAGGCCGCCGAGCGTCTCGACACCCGGCGCGAGCTCGCCGACGACGAGGTCCGGGTACGCGTGGAGCGGCTGAACCTCGACGCCGCGTCGTTCCGGCAGCTCGAGCGCAAGCACGGGGGAGACGGCGACAAGGTGCGCGCGGAGGTGCTCGACATCATCGGCACTCGCGGCAAGATGCAGAACCCGGAGACCGGCTCCGGCGGCATGCTGGTCGGCACGGTCGAGGAGGTCGGCCCGGCCTCGCCGCTCGGCCGGGCGGGGGGAGACCGGGTGGCCACGCTGGTGTCGCTGACGTTGACGCCACTCGTCATCGAGGACGACCTCGCGAAGTGGGACGGCCGCAGCGAGCAGGTGCCGGCCGACGGCTACGCGATCCTGTTCGGCCGCTCCATCGCGGCCCGGATCCCCGACGACCTCGCGCCGGAGCTGTCGTTGTCGGTGATGGACGTGTGCGGGGCACCGGCGCTGACCGCCCGCGTCGTCCGGCAGTACGTCGAGCATGGGGGAGTGGTCGCGGCGGGCCCCGGGACTGCGCCGACCGTCGTGGTCGTCGGCGGCGCCGGCAAGTCCGGGTCGCTGAGCCTCGCGGCGGCGCGCGACGCGGGTGCCGGCCGCACCATCGGCGTGGTGCCGCACGCCGCCGAGGCCCAGCTGCTCACCGGCGCGGGCCTGACCGACGAGGTGGTCATCGCCGACGCCCGCGACCCGGTCGCGCTGTCCGAGGCGGTCACGGCCGCGGGCGGTCCCGCCGACGTGACGGTCGTCTGTGTCGACGTACCCGGCTGCGAGGGCGGCGCGATCCTCTCCACCCGCGACGGCGGCACGGTCATCTTCTTCTCGATGGCGACGTCGTTCAGCGCCGCGGCCCTCGGGGCCGAGGGACTCGCGGCCGACGTGACGATGCTGGTCGGCAACGGCTACGTCCCCGGGCACGCCGACTACGCGCTGTCGCTGCTGCGCGAGCACGACGGGGTCCGGGGTCTCTTCGAGCGGCGGCTGTAACGGACAATCGCGCCATGAGAATCCTGCTGCGCGGCGGCTACGTGCACACCCCCGGCTCCAACAGCACCGGCCCGCACCCGACCGCCATCTGCGTCGAGAACGGCCACGTCGTGTGGACCGGTGACGACGACGCGTCCACGCACGTCGTCGACGCCGCCGACCGGGTCGTCGAGCTCGAGGGCCGGCTGGTGACGCCGGCGTTCGTGGACAGCCACGTGCACCTGTCGCAGACCGGGATCGCCGCCAGCAGCGTGGACTTCTCCGGCACGACGTCGCTGCTCGAGGCGCTCGACGCCCTCGCCGCGCACGCCCGCACGCCCCACACGCCGGTCGTGCTGGGTCTCAACTGGGACGAGACCCGCTGGCCGGAGAACCGCCCGCCCACACGCGAGGAGGTCGACCGGGCCGTGGAGGGCCGCCCGGCCTACCTGGCCAGAGTCGACGCCCACTCCGCAGTGGTCTCGTCGGCGTTCGTCGACCGGATGCCACGCCTGGTCGATACCGACGGCTGGTCGCCGGAGGGGCTGGTCAGCCGCGAGGCCAACATCGTCGCCCGTGAGGCGGTGTTCGGGCTGCTGCCGGACTCGGCCCACGAGGACGCCATCGCCCGGGCGCTGCACGAGGCGGCGTCCCGCGGCATCGGCATGGTCCACGAGAACGGCGCCCCCGGTGACTCGCCGGCGGAGGACTTCGCCCGGATCCGCAAGGTCCGTGAGGCGCAGCCGTGGCTGCCCGAGGTGGTCGGCTACTGGGGAGCGCTCGACGGCGTCGACGAGGCGCTCGCGCTGGGCTGCTCCGGTGCGGCGGGCGACCTCTGCGTCGACGGAGCGGTCGGCTCGCGCACCGCGGCCATGCGGGCGCCGTACACCGACGACCCGGCGACCAGGGGCGCGCTCTACCTCACCGCCGAGCAGGTCGCCCGGCACGTCGTGGCCTGCACGCGCGCCGGCATCCAGGCCGGCTTCCACGTGATCGGCGACGCCGCGGCAGACGAGACCGTCGAGGGGTTCCTCCGCGCGGCCGAGGTCGTCGGCGAGCAGGCACTCGTCCAGGCCCGCCACCGCCTCGAGCACCTCGAGATGGTCGACCCCCAGCAGATGCAGCTGCTCGCGTCGTACGGCGTCACCGCGAGCGTGCAGCCGGCCTTCGACGCGTGGTGGGGCGGCACCGACGACCTCTACGCGCAGCGCCTCGGCGTCGAGCGCTCGCTCCGGATGAACCCGCTGGCCTCGATGCAGCGCGCCGGGATGGCGCTCGCGTTCGGCTCCGACTCGCCGGTCACGCCGATGGACCCGTGGGGCGCCGTACGCGCGGCCGCGTGGCACCACAACGAGGCGGAGCGGATCACCGTGCGCGCGGCGTTCAACGCCCACACCCGCGGCGGCTGGCGCGCGGCCGCCCGCGACGAGGGCGGCGTCATCGACCTGGGTACGCCCGCGTCGATCGCGGTCTGGGACGTCCCCGGCGACCTCGTCGTCCAGACCCCCGACGAGCGCATCGCCGCCTGGTCGACCGACCCGCGCGCCGGCGTACCCCACCTCCCGGACCTCCACCCCGACCAGGACCTGCCCACCTGCGTGATGACGCTGGTGCACGGGCAGGTCGCCTACGAACGCGAAGGAGCGTTGACGTAGTGGCCCCCAAGCAACGGCCCAAGCTCGACCTCGACCCGGCGGCCGTCCGCCAGGCGCGCAGTCTCGCGCGCCAGGCCGGCAAGCCGATCGTCGACCTGGCCAAGAAGCACACAACCGTCTCGGTCGAGCGCGCGACGCTGCGCCTCGCCGGGCTGCAGGGCGCCGATGCCGACGGCACGCCGTGGGTCAACCGGCTGCTCGACGCGGTCCGCGCCGACGTCGGCATCGAGCACGGCGTCGCGCTGCCGGTGTGGGACGCGCTCGTCCGCGGCGAGGCCGACGACCTCTCGGTGCTCGCGCAGAAGGCGTCCGCCGGCTCGGTGCGGTTCCGGCTGCCGGAGGGCCGTGACGAGACGCGTGCTCGCTCCGCCGCGCGCAAGGCCGTCGGTGCCGGCGTACGCCGCATGGACGCGCGTCGCAAGGAGCGCGAGCGGCTGGTCCAGCGCTGGGGCGACCCGCCGCAGAAGCCGTGGATCTACCTGATCGTCGCGACCGGCGACATCTACGAGGACATCCCGCAGGCACAGCAGGCCGCGCGCGAGGGTGCCGACGTGATCGCGGTGATCCGCTCGACCGGCCAGTCCCTGCTCGACTACGTGCCCGAGGGCGCGACGAGGGAGGGCTTCGCCGGCACCTACGCCACGCAGGAGAACTTCCGCCTGATGCGGGCGGCGCTCGACGAGTCGAGCAAGGAGCTCGGCCGCTACGTCCGGCTGACCAACTACGCCTCGGGTCTGTGCATGCCGGAGATCGCGGCGCTGGCCGGTCTCGAGCGGCTGGACATGATGCTCAACGACTCGATGTACGGGATCCTCTTCCGCGACATCAACCCGATCCGCACGTTCGTCGACCAGCGGTTCAGCCGCCAGGTCCACGCGCGCGCCGGGATCATCATCAACACCGGCGAGGACAACTACCTCACCACCGCGGACGCGGTCGAGGCCGCGCACACGGTGACGGTGAGCCAGCTGCTCAACGAGTACTTCGCCAAGGAGGCCGGCCTCGAGGACTGGCAGCTCGGCCTCGGCCACGCGTTCGAGATCAACCCGGACCTGCCCGACAGCTTCCGGATGGAGCTCGCGCACGCGCTGCTCGCCCGGCAGCTGTTCCCGAACGCGCCGCTGAAGTGGATGCCGCCGACGCGGCACATGACCGGCGACGTGTTCCGCGGCTACATGCTCGACGCGTTCTTCAACCTCGTCGGCACGCTCACCGGCCAGGGCATCCTGCTCGTCGGCATGATGACCGAGGCCGTCGTGACGCCGTGGCTGTCCGACCGCGACCTGGCCCTGCAGAACGTCCGCTACGTGCTCAATGCCGCCGGCAACCTGCACGAGGACTTCCAGCCGGCGCCGGACGGGTTCATCAACCAGCGCGCGCGGCAGGTGCTCGCCGAGAGCATCGACCTGCTCGAGCGGATCCTGGCGCACGAGTCGAAGACCGGTCTGCTCGACGCGATCGCCGACGGCACGTTCGGCCTCATGAAGCGTCCCGCCGACGGCGGCCGCGGCCTCGACGGCGTGGCCCGGAAGTCCCCGGCGTACTACAACCCGGCCAGCGAGATCCTGGAGGAGAAGTGATGGAAGTGGTCTCGACGGGCTCGACCACCCGCGAGGAGTCGACCGTCAAGGAGGGCCAGATCCTTCGTCCGTACGGCGACACCACCGGCGACGGCATGGTGCAGCTGTCGTTCACACTGCCGATCTCGTCTTTGGGGCAGCACGCCAAGATCGCCGAGGGCGCCGCCGCGCAGCTCGCCAACAAGATGGGCATCGACCCCGCGATGGTCGTGCACGCCAAGGCGATGGGGCCGGACTTCACGTTCTTCGTGGTCTACGGCCGGGTGAACCACCTGGTCGACACCAGCAAGGTGCAGGTCGTCGAGCGCGACTACCCGCTGCTGTCGCCCAAGGAGGTCAACCTCGCGATCCGCAAGGGCCTGCGCCGCCGGATGGTCGTCGTCGGCGGCTGCATCGGCACCGACGCGCACACCGTCGGCATCGACGCGATCCTGAACATCAAGGGGTTCGCGGGGGAGAAGGGCCTGGAGTACTACCGCGAGCTGAAGGTCGTGAACCTCGGCGCCCAGGTCTCCGTGCCGCAGCTCGTCGAGCGCGCCAAGGCCGAGAAGGCCGACGCGATCCTGGTCTCCCAGGTCGTCACCCAGCGCGACGCGCACATCCACAACACCAAGGAGATGTCCGCGGCGTTCCGCGAGTCGTACCCGCGCGACAGGCAGCCGCTGCTGATCGTCGGCGGCCCGCGCTTCGACGAGAACATGGCCGGGGAGCTCGGCGTCGACCGGGTGTTCGCCCGCGGTACGACGCCGGGCGAGGTGGCGTCGTACCTCGTCGACCAGCTCGTCACCCACCGCCCGCCGCGCAGCGAGAGGAAGGCGTCATGAGCGGCCTCGACAGGCTCGACCACCCGAAGGCAGAGGCCGGCCTGAAGGTCACCCACCGCCGCTACGTGCCCTACTCCCACGCGCACTACGCCGGCAACCTCGTCGACGGGGCGTACTCGCTCGGCCTGTTCGGCGACGTCGCCACCGAGATGTGCATCGTGACCGACGGCGACGAGGGTTTGTTCGCCTCCTACAGCGACGTGCAGTTCCGCGCGCCGGTGCGCGCCGGTGACGTCCTGGAGATCACCGCGGAGCTGGTGAAGGTCGGTCGCCGTTCGCGCACGCTCGACCTGCAGTGCCTGGTCGTGGGGCGCGGCCGGCCGGACCGGGGAGAGTCGGCGGCCGAGATGCTGACCGAGCCGATCGTGGCGACGACGGCGACGGGGGTCGTCGTCGTACCACCTCCCGCCGACGCTTCCTGACAGCGACACCCCGCCGTCTCCACAGCCGTCCGGCGTGTCGCGTCGCGACACGCCGGAGGAAGTGAAATTGCCGGGTGAAATCGATCCGGACGGGACCTTGCGTTGACCTGCATATTCATCCGTTTGCGCAGGTCAGGAGGCGCTTGACAGCGGCGGCGACACTCAGCATCGTTCCTCATCGTCCACCAAGCAGGCCGAGGCCGTGAGCTGTCGTCATGGTGGTCGCGACACCGGGTCGGGTACCACGAACCCGGAGGTCGCGGTCTCCGGATGTCGGTGCCACGACCGCGGGGTGGGACACGAAGAGAGCCCGAAGCCCAGTAGACAACGGCAACGACTTCCGCAGCCAGCGGGAGCGGGGTCGGTCCGAAGGGTGTCGGGCTCTTTTCGCGTCCGCTTGCGGGCGCTTCGCGCACGCCAGCAAGGACGCGAGGTCGAGGAGCCGGGTTGGGCCGGAGCCTGCGAGGGGACAACCGCGGCGTCCCGGGATCCGTCGCGCGGCGCAACGTCCGGGACGTTGCGGTTTGGTCCCCAACCGCAAGTTCCAGCGCCAGCACATTGCGGTTGGGGACCAAACCGCAAGCGCAAACGCTTGCGGATTGCGGTTCGTGACCAATCGGTGAGGGCGAGCAACCGCCGGAACGGCCGCCGGTAGATTTGAGCGGTGACCAGCCTGCCCGCCCGACTGCTGCTCGCGGTGGTCTCGGGACTGGCCACCGCGCTGGCGTTCGAGCCGTTCGCGCTGGCCTACCTCGCCCCGCTCGGCGTCGCGGGGATGACGCTCGCGGCCGTCGGCACCCGCCCGCGCACCGGGTTCGTCGTCGGGCTGGCCTACGGCGTCGCCTACCTGGGGCTGCTGCTGCCGTGGCTGCAGGTGATCCACCCGGCAGCCTGGCCGGCGCTCGCACTGCTCGAGGCGCTGTTCCTCGGCCTCGGTGGCGCCATCACGACGGTCGTCGCCCGGCTCCCGGCGTGGCCGGTGTGGGTCGCGGCTACGTGGGTGCTGGTGGAGCTGCTGCGCAGCCTGGTGCCGTTCGGCGGGTTCCCGTGGGGCCGGCTCGGCTTCGCGGTCGTCGACACCCCGGCACTGGAGACGGTGGCGTACGTCGGCGTCCCCGGCACCACGTTCCTGGTCGCGCTGCTGGGCGCGACGCTCGCATGGCTGGTGCGTGACGGGCGCCGCCGGCCACTGCGCGGCGTCGGGGCCCTCGCCGGCGTGGCCGTGCTGCTTGTCCTGGCCTCCGGCTTCCCGCTGCCCGGCGCGCCCGGCCCGACCGAGGAGCCGGCCATCGTCAGGATCGCGGCCGTCCAGGGCGACGTGCCCGGCGTCGGGCTCGACGCGTTCAGCGAGCGCCGGGCCGTGCTCGACAACCACGTGAACGCCACCCTCGAGCTCGCCGACCGGGTCCGGGCGGACGACACGATCCCGCCCGACCTCGTGGTCTGGCCGGAGAACTCCTCCGACATCGACCCGTTCACCGACGCGACCGTCGAGCACGACGTGGCCGACGCCGCCCGCGCCGTCGGCGTACCCCTGCTGATGGGCACCGCGGTCGGCGATCGCACCGACAGCGGTTGGTACAACCGCGCGATCGTCTGGTCGCCCGAGGGTCGGCCGCAGGCGTCGTACGACAAGCAGCTCCCGGTGCCGTTCGGCGAGTACGTCCCGCTGCGCCCGCTGCTGGCGCCGTACATCCCGCTCCTCGACCAGATCCCCAGCGACATGATCCGCGGCACCGAGCCGGGCGTCCTCGACGTCGGCTTCGACATCGGCGTCGCGATGTGCTTCGAGGTCGCCTACGACGACCTGCTGCACGACCTCGTCGACGGCGGCGCCGGTGTCATCGTCGTGCCGACCAACAACGCGACCTACACCGGCACCGGCCAGATCGAGCAGCAGTTCGCGATGTCCCGGGTTCGGGCGGTGGAGACCGGGCGGTACGTCGTGGTCGCGTCGACCAACGGGATCTCCGGGGTGATCGCGCCGGACGGCTCGGTCGTCGAGCGCGCCCCGCAGCGCACGACGGCCGTCATCGAGGAGTCCGTCCAGCTGCGCTCGGCCGTGCTGCCCGCCGTACGCCTGGGGGAGTGGCTGGAGTGGGGACTGGCGGGTCTCGCGGTTCTCGCCACCGGGGCCGCGCTGGTGGGCTACCGTCGGCGCTCGCCCGTCGCCCCGCCCGAGAAGGTCCATGAGCACTCCTGACGCCGGCCACGCCGGCAGAGCCGTCATGGTGGTCCCCACGTACAACGAGGCCGCCAACCTCGCCTGGATCGTCGGGCGCCTGCGGGCCGCGCAGCCCGAGGTCGACGTGCTGGTCGTCGACGACGGGTCGCCCGACGGCACCGGACGGATCGCCGACGGGCTGGCCGCGGAGGATGCCGCCGTGAGCGTGGTGCACCGCACCGAGAAGGCCGGGCTCGGCGCGGCGTACCTGCACGGGTTCCGGGTCGCCCTCGACCGCGGGTACGACGTGATCGGGGAGATGGACGCCGACGGGTCCCACCAGCCCGAGCAGCTGCACCGGCTGCTCGACGCGCTCGCGGACGCCGACCTGGTGATCGGGTCGCGCTGGGTGCCCGGCGGCGCGGTCGTCAACTGGCCGCTGCACCGCAAGGCCCTGTCCGTCGGCGGCAACATCTACGCCCGGCTCGCATTGGGCATCCCGGTACGCGACGTCACCGCCGGCTACCGCGTCTTCCGCCGCACCACGCTCGAGAAGATCCAGCTCGAGACGGTCGAGTCCGCCGGCTACTGCTTCCAGGCCGACCTCGCCTGGCGCACGCACCGGGCCGGCCTGCGGGTCGTCGAGGTGCCGATCGAGTTCGTGGAGCGGGTCCGCGGCGAGTCCAAGATGGACCGCGCGGTTGCCACCGAGTCGCTGCGGCGCATCACCCGCTGGGGCCTCGCCGAGCGTCGGCGTCAGGCCGGCGACGTAGTCTCGAGGGTGCGAAGCCGACGCCGATGACCGGCCGATGACCCGGGGAGGACCCATGCGACGACTGGTGCCGTGGTGGGTGCTGGCCCTGCTGTTCGTGGTCGTCCCGATCGTCGAGATCTACGTGATCGTCCAGGTCGGCCAGGTGATCGGGCCGTGGTGGACGATCCTCCTGCTGCTCGCGGCCGGGTTCGCCGGCAGCTGGCTGGTCAAGCGCGAGGGCGGCCGCGCCTGGCGCGCCCTGCGCGAGGCGCTCGCCGAGCACCGTATGCCGGCCCGTGAGCTCGCCGACGGCGCGCTGATCCTGATCGGCGGCACGCTGCTGCTGACCCCGGGCTTCCTGTCCGACATCGTCGGGACGTTCCTGATCCTGCCGGTGACCCGGCCGGTGGCGCGCGCCGCGCTCACCCGGATCGTGACCCGCAAGCTCCTCGGCGCCGACGTCCGTCTGGCGGGCACCGGTCCGCGTTCTTCCCAGGCACGACAAAGCCCCGGCACCCACGACGGGGTGGTCCGGGGCGAGGTCGTCGACGACTGAGCCCTCGACGGGCCCCTGTCGTCACGCGGGTCGGGTCAGGCCGACTTGGCCTTCTTCTTGTTCTGCCGGTGCAGGTGCGCCGGACCGATCTCGCCCGACCGCAGCAGCTCGATGCGCTCGGCGAGAATCTCTTCCAGCTCCTTGATGGAGCGCCGCTCGAGCAGCATGTCCCAGTGCGTGCGGGCAGGCTTCTCGGCCTTCTCCTCCGGCGTCTGACCGTGCTTGCTCAGCGCCTCGGCACCGCAGCGCGGGCACTCCCAGACCGCGGGCACCTCGGCCTCGACGGACATCGGGATCTCGAACTCGTGCCCCTGAGGGCACCGGTACCCGATGTTCTGACGCGCAGCGAACTCGATGCCGCGCTCGTCCTCGAAGCTCTGACCCCCGAGACGGGCGCCGCGCAGTGTCCGCTCTCCCATGAGCGTCCTCCACTCCCTGTTGATTCCCCGTGTGCATCATCGGGACGGCCGACCGCGCACACCGTCGGTCGTCTGCCTCGTCCCACCAGTCCCAACGAACACCCCCGTCGGGAGATTCCCGGGCGGGCCGTCGGGACGTGTCCATCCCGCGTCCAAGGTACCCGGATCGGCCGGGGCACACACCTTGAAAGGCGGCCCCCCTCACACGACCGCGTCACACCACCCTCAGGCGACCCGCAAGCGACTCGCAGAGGAGCTCAGAGGACCCCAGAGGAGCTCAGACGACCTGCGGGACCTCGTTACCCGCGTCACGGATGCCCTTGGCGGTGTCCACCCGCCACAGCAGCGCCCCGCCGATGACGAAGAACGCGATCAGGGCGAAGACCGCCGGCCGGTACGAGTCGGTGAGCTGGTAGACCAGCCCGAACACCAGCGTGCCGAACCACGACGTACCCCGCTCCATCGCGTGGTAGAAGCTGAAGTACTCCGCCTCCTTGCCGCGCGGGATCAGCAGGCTGAAGTACGACCGAGCCAACGCCTGGGTGCCGCCGAGAACGATGCCGATCGCGATCGCCAGCAGCAGGAACGGCAGGAACTGCCGCTCCGGCACGAACAGCGCGGCTGTCACGATTCCCATCCAGATGACCAGCCCGAAGAGGATCACCGCCTTCGCGCCGAACCGCCCCGCGGCACGGCCGAAGGCGAGGGCGCCGAAGACCGCGACGAACTGGACGACGAGGTACGTCGCCAGCACCGTGCCGGTCTCGAAGCCGAGCTCCTCGACGCCGTAGATCGATGCGGACGAGATGACCGTCTGGATGCCGTCGTTGAAGAACAGGTAGGCGAGCAGGAACGTCAGCGTGACGGGGTAGGCCCGCATCCCCTTCAGCGTGCGCCAGAGCTGGCCGAAGCTGCGCTGAACGACCGACCCGACCACCGGCTCGACCTGCTCCGGCGGACGGTTGCGGATGCCCCGGAACGGGATGAAGGTGAAGCCCGCCCACCACACGGCCGCCGAGAGCATGCTGAGCCGCACCGCGAGCCCCTGGTCCATCCCGAGGGCGTCGTGGAAGGTCACCATCAGGAAGTTCAGCGCCAGCAGCAGGCCGCCGCCCGCGTAGCCCATCGCCCAGCCGCGCGAGGACACCCGGTCGCGCTCGTCCTCCTCGGCGATGAGGCAGAGGATCGCGTCGTTGAACACCGCGGCGGCGCCGAAGCACAGGTTGGCCACCATGAACGACGCGACGCCGAGCTGCCAGTTGTCGCCGGTGACGAAGAACAGCAGCGCGGCGCTGGCCGCCCCGACCCAGGCGAACGCCGCCAGCAGGTCCTTCTTGCGCGAGACCCGGTCGGCGTACGCGCCGAGCAGCGGCAGCACCAGCGCCGAGATCAGCGTCGAAGCGGTGATCGTGAAGGACGGCAGCGCACCCGGGGCGATGGCCACGCCGAGCACGTCGATCCGGTTGTCGACCGCCGCCTCGCGGGCGACGGAGATGAGGTACGGCGCGAACAGGACCCCGGCGATCGTGGTGCTGAACGCGCTGTTGGCCCAGTCGTACATGTACCAGGCGCGCTGCTCGCGGCGCCGCACGATCGGCTCCAGGTTCGCGATGCCCTGCGGGGTGCTGGTCACGGTGTGTCTCCCATCCACTGGCCACGCGCGATCAGCACGTCGCGGAGCAGGTCGGTGCGGTCGGTCATGATCCCGTCGACCCCGAGGTCGAGCAGGTGGTGCATCTCGTCGGGGTCGTCGATGGTCCACACGTGGACCGGGCGGCCGGCCGCGTGGGCGCGGGCCACGAGCTCAGCGGTGACGACGGTCAGGCGGCCCATGCGGTGCGGCACCTGAAGCGCCTGGCCGGCGCCGCGCAGCCGGGCGGCGAGCCCGCGTGTGGGCGCGAACCGCAGCGCGGCCACGGCGCGCGGGCCGTAGGCCGTGGCGACCGGCCGGTCGACCAGGCGACGGAACCTCGAAACGCGGGCGTCGGAGAAGGACCCGACGCAGAGCCGGTCGTAGGCACCGGTGCGGCCGACCAGCTCGGCGAGCGGCTCGACCGCGGCCTCGTGCTTGAGGTCGACGTTGAACCGGACCTCGGGGAACTCCTCCAGCAGCGAGGCGAACGTCGGGATCTCCTCGCGGTCGCCGATGCGCGCCGCCCGCACGTCGGCGTACGACATCTCCACGATGCTGCCCGTCGAGCCGGTCACCCGGTCGAGGACGTGGTCGTGGAAGGCGAGCAGGACCCCGTCGCGGGTGGCGTGCGCGTCGGTCTCGAGGTACCGGTAGCCGAGCGCCACCGCGTGCCTGAACGCGGCGAGGGAGTTCTCCAGCCCCTCGATCTCGGGGTGGAACGCGCCGCCCCGGTGCGCGAACGCCAGGACCGCGCCGGGCTGGTCGAGCCCGGCGTCGAGGTAGGCGAAGCCCGTGCGCGGTCGGGTCACGCGTGAAGTATCGACGCTCACCTCGGAATGGTGCCGGAGAATCGCGGACGAGCACATGGGCGCTTCTACTCAACCGCCGTCGGCGCCCTGAGTATCGTCTGGGGCATGACCGAGGCGACCGACACGATGACCTGCCCCAAGTGCCACGCCGAGATGGCCAGCAAGGCCAAGGGTGACGTGACGGTCCACCAGTGCCCGCAGTGCTCGGGCATCTTCCTCGAGCGCGCCGACCTGTGGAACCTCGTCGACGCCGAGAACGACTGGCACGCCTCGCGGGACGCCGGACCCGTCACCCAGCCGCTGCCGCGGATCACCGCGGACATGACCGCGCCGCCGCCGCCCGCCCCCAAGGCACGGGCGTACGTCGAGACGCTCTTCGGCTAGCCCCGACCCGCCGGTCCGGCGCGACCGTCAGATGTCGCGGAAGGTCTCGATGCTCGCGCCGAGGCTGTTCAGCCGCTCGGCGAGGTCCTCGTAGCCGCGGTTGATCACGTAGACCGACCGCAGCACCGACGTACCCTTCGACGCCATCATCGCCAGCAGGATCACCACGGCCGGACGCAGCGCCGGCGGGCAGACGATCTCCGCGCCGGACCAGTGCGTCGGGCCCTCGATCATCACCCGGTGCGGGTCGAGCAGCTTGACCGAGGCGCCGAGCTTGGTGAGCTCGGTCAGGTAGATCGCGCGGTTCTCGTAGACCCAGTCATGGATCAGCGTCTGTCCCTCGGCGACCGCGGCGATCACCGCGAAGAACGGCAGGTTGTCGATGTTGAGGCCGGGGAACGGCATCGGGTGGATCTTGTCGATGGGGGAGTGCAGCGTGGAGACCTTCGTGGTCAGGTCCACCAGCCGGGTGTGGCCGTTGGCGGCGACGTACTCCTCGCTGCGCTCGTAGACGAAGCCCATCTCCTCGAGCAGGGCGAGCTCGATCTCGAGGAACTCGATGGGTGCGCGGCGGATGGTGATCTCGGACTGCGTGACGATCGCGGCCGCGAGCAGCGACATCGCCTCGATCGGGTCCTCCGACGGCGCGTAGTCGACGTCCACGTCGATCTCCTCGCGGCCGTGCACGGTGAGCGTGGTCGTGCCGATGCCCTCGATGCGGACGCCGAGCTTCTCGAGGAAGAAGCACAGGTCCTGGACCATGTAGTTGGGGCTGGCGTTGCGGATCACGGTCACGCCCGGGTCGAGCGCCGCCGCGAGCAGCGCGTTCTCGGTGACCGTGTCGCCGCGCTCGGTGAGCACGATCGGCCGCCGCGGCGAGACGTCGCGGCTGACCGTGGCGTGGTAGCTGCCCTCGGTGGCCTTCACCTCGAGGCCGAACGGCCGCAGCGCCGCCATGTGCGGCTCGACCGTGCGGGTGCCGAGGTCGCAGCCGCCGGCGTACGGCAGCTCGAACGCGTCGAGCCGGTGCAGCAGCGGGCCGAGGAACATGATGATCGAGCGGGTACGGCGGGCGGCCGCCACGTCGATCGCACCCAGGTCGAACTCGTCCGGCGGGATCAGCTCGAGGTCGTTGTCCTCGTTGAGCCACGTGCACTTCACGCCGATGCTCGTGAGCACCTCGAGGAGCCGGTTGACCTCCTCGATCCGCGCGACCTTGCGCAGCGTCGTACGGCCCTTGTTGAGCAGGGACGCGGCGAGCAGCGCGACGCCGGCGTTCTTCGACGACTTCACGTCGATCGACCCCGAGAGCGTGGTCGGACCGGTGACGCGCAGGTGCGTCGGGCCCACGGCGCCCAGGGAGACCAGCTCGGAGTCGAGGGCCTCGCCGATGCGGGCGATCATCTCCAGGGAGAGGTTCTGGTGACCCTTCTCGATCCGGTTGATCGCGCTCTGGCTGGTGTTCAGCACCTCCGCCAGCTGCGCCTGGGTCCACCCGCGGTGCTTGCGCGCGTCGCGGATGAGGTTGCCGATCCGGGCGAGGTAGTCGCTCATGGATGCGACGATATCTCACATATGAGATAACACAAGCCAGGCAAGCCCGGACGGTGTGTCGCGGAAGGGGGAGAGGGGCCCGGGGAGAGCGGCCT
>NZ_CAMPGZ010000051.1 GCF_946885725.1 uncultured Nocardioides sp. | reverse complement strand
CCACGCCGTCCGCAACGACCGGCGTCAGTGACACGACCGAGCTCGACCGCAGCGACGCTCATTCGGCCGATGACGCAGCGGATCGCGTTTCAGCAGAACTCCTGGACACCGACGCGCCCGCAGCCGACGACGATGCGCCTTCCGACACGTCCGAGGAAGTGCCGCGGCCGGTATCCGTCGGCACCGGCTGGGCCTGACTGCGGCGGGCTGGGCGATCTCCGGGGCGAGGCGGGCAGGTCCCGTTGTGCAGGTTCAGGTCAGTCCCGGGCTTCAGAGGGACGCAGTGCCTTGAACGCCTCGAGGTTGCGCGTCGACTCGCCGCGCGCGAGCCGCCACTCCCACTCCTTGCGGATCGACGAGGCGAAGCCGAGCTCGAGGATGCTGTTGAACGACTCGTCGGAGTAGGTGAGTACGGCGCCCAGCAGCCGGTCGACCTCCTCGGGCGTGACGGTCGAGAGCGGCAGCCGTCCGTCGAGGTAGATGTCGCCGAGGTGGTCGACGGCGAACGCGACACCGAAGAGCTTGAGGTTGCGCTCGAGGAGCCAGCGGTAGACGCGCTCGTGGTTCTCGTCCGGGTGCCGCGCCACGAAGGCGTGCACCCCGAGTGCATGCCGGCCGACGTCGAGGCGGACGGGTGTCTGCAGCTTGCGCTCACCGGGAAGTACGACGGTGAAGACGCCGGTGGAGATCTCTTTCCACTCCAGGTCGCTGTCGGCGAGCGTGGCGCGGACGGTCTCGATCGCCCGCAGCTGCTCCGCCGGAAGGCCGTCGGCGCTCACCCGGCGACCCGCGCGAGGTCGTCGCGCATCGCCCGGACGGCCTGGCGGTAGACCTCGATCGTGCGCTCGGCGGTGCGTTCCCAGGCGAAGTCCTGGGCGTGCAGCAGCGCGCCCCGAGACAGCTCGTCGCGGAAGCCCGGCTCGGCGACGATGCGGCGCATGGCGCGCGCGTAGTCCTCCGGGTCGTGGCTGTCCACGAGCAGGCCGGAGCGCTGGTCCTGCACGACCGTGGTGAGCCCGCCGACGGCGGCGGCGACCACGGGAGTGCCGGTGGCCTGGGCTTCGACGGCGACGAGCCCGAAGCTCTCGTTGTACGACGGGACGCAGACGAGCGTCGCGGCGGAGTACCAGTCCGCGAGCACGGCTTGCGCCACCGGCGGGACGAAGCGCACGACGTCCGCGATGCCGAGCGAGTCGGCGAGCTGAGCGAGCGACTCGGGATGGTCGAGCCCGCTGCCCGACGGACCACCGACGACCGGCACGACGAGACGCCGACGCAGGTCGGGGTCGCGGTCGAGCATGAGGCGGACGGCGCGCAGCAGGATGTCGGGCGCCTTGAGCGGCTGGATGCGGCCGGCGAACATCAGCACGACCGCGTCCTCGGGGAGGCCGAGCCGGCTGCGCGCGCCGATCGTCGGGTGGAACACGTCGAGGTCGACACCGGGGTGCACGACCTCGACCCGCGACGGCTCGGCGTCGTAGAGGTTGATCAGCTGCTTGGCCTCGTCCTCGGTGTTGGCGATCAGCATGTCGGCGGCCTCGACCACCTGCTCCTCGCCGATCACGCGGCCCTCGGGCTCGGGCGTGTCACCCTCGGCGAGCGAGGCGTTCTTGACCTTGGCCATCGTGTGCATCGAGTGCGCCAGCGGCACGCCCCACCGGTCGCGCACCAGCGCGCCGACCTGGCCGGAGAGCCAGTAGTGCGAGTGGATGACGTCGTACCAGCCCTGGTCGTGCTGGGCCTCGGCGCGCAGCACCTCGCGGGCGAACACGCAGAGCTGGCCGGGCAGCTCGTTCTTGGTCAGCCCCTCGAACGGACCGGCGTGCACGTGCCGGACGGAGATGCCGTCGTGGGCGCGCACGATCTGGGGCAGCGACGACGAGGTGGCCCGCGTGTAGATCTCGACCTCGATGTTGCGAGCGGCGAGGCGCTTGGCGAGCTCGAGCACGTAGACGTTCATTCCGCCGGCGTCGCCGGTGCCCGGCTGGTCCAACGGCGAGGTGTGCAGGCTGATCATCGCCACCCGACCGTGCTCACGGCGTCGCGCCGACTGCACCATGCACTGCTCCTGCCGTGTCCGGGTCTGGTCCACGTGGTGAACCAGGCCCGATCCTGGCCTATTCCCGCGGCTCTCCGACACGGGGCCCGCATGACGGTCCGGCCCTGGCACCACCCATATGAATACCCTCGTGAGGTGGGTCGCATTCACGTGGGGATCTCCGGATGGACCTATCCCGCGTGGCGCGGCGACTTCTACCCCGCCGGCCTACGGCAGAAGGACGAGCTGAAGTACGCCGCCGAGCACCTCACCAGCATCGAGATCAACGGGTCGTTCTACTCACTGCAGCGGCCGTCGTCGTACGCCGCCTGGCGCGACCAGACCCCGGACGACTTCGTGTTCGCGATCAAGGGCGGGCGCTTCATCACCCACATGAAGAAGCTGGCCGACGTCGAGACGCCGCTGGCCAACTTCTACGCCTCCGGCGTGCTGGCACTCGGCCGCAAGACCGGACCCTTCCTCTGGCAGCTGCCACCGAACCTGGGGTACGACGAGGAGCGGCTGGCCAACTTCTTCGACCTGCTCCCGCGCACCGCGCAGCAGGCCGCCGAGCTCGCAGCCGGGCACGACGCCAAGGTGCCCGACGACCGCGCGCTCACCACCGTTCCGGACGACATCCGGGACATGCACCTGCGGCACGCCCTCGAGGTGCGGCACGCGTCGTTCCAGGAACGCTGCGACGAGCTGATCGCCCTGCTCCGTGAGCACGACGTCGCACTGGTCGTCGCTGACACGGCCGGTCGCTGGCCGAAGCTCGACGCAGTCACCTCCGACCACGTCTACGTGCGGCTGCACGGCGACAAGGAGCTCTACGCCAGCGGCTACACGCCGAAGGCACTGGACTCCTGGGCCGAGAAGGTGCGCGGCTGGGCCGACGACGGCTGCGACGTGTACGTGTACTTCGACAACGACATGAAGGGCTACGCCCCGCACGACGCGATGGCGTTGATCGAGCGGGTCGGGCGCTGACCGACGAAGTATCCGGGGGTTGACCTTTCCCGGGCGGCGGCACGTAGTCTGCCCGGCAGTCTCGGGGAGGGATGCACATGCCGGAATTCGCGAAGCTGCTGGCCGCGGCCAGGAACGGCGACGAGGCGGCGTTCGTGCAGCTGTTCCGGTCGGTGCAACCGGCGCTGCTCCGCTACCTGACGACGATCGGCGGCCCTGTCGCCGAGGACGCGGCAGGTGAGACGTGGGCGTGCGTCGTGCGCGACCTGCACCGCTTCGAGGGCGACGAGAACGGCTTCCGGGCCTGGGTGTTCACGATCGGGCACGCGCGGCTGCGCGACGCCCAGCGCAAGGAGTACCGCGCGCCGATGCCCGTCGACGCGCACGAGGAGCTCGCGGACCGGCCGGCCCCCGACGATGTACCGGCGGCCGTCGGCGAGCTGGCCACGACCGAGGAGGCGCTCCGCCTGGTGGCCTCGCTGCCCCGTGACCAGGCCGAGGCGGTGCTGCTCCGGCACGTCGCGGGGCTGGACGTGCCGACCACGGCCATGGTGCTGGGCAAGCGCCCCGGTGCCGTGCGGGTGGCCGTGCACCGAGGCCTCAAGCGGCTCGCCGCCGTGCTCGACGAACGACGTACGACGGACCGGGTGTAACGCGATGACGGCGAGAAGCGATGACTGGAGTGACATGGTGAGCCGGCTGTCCGACGAGACCGAGCACGACCCGCGGGTCCGTGCTCTGCTCGCTGCTGCCGCGGCGCCGGCCGGGTCCGGTCCGCTGCCCGGCGAGCAGGAGGCGCTGGCTGCCTTCCGCGAAGCCAGCTCCCGTCGGAGGTTCTCGATGCGTCCCCTGTCCCCCGTTCGCGCCGCCGTCGCGGCAGGCCTCGGTGCCGGTGTCCTGCTCGCCGCCGGTGTCGGTGGCGCCGCCGCCGGCGTGCTGCCCGGTGCCGCCCAGGACACCGCGAAGACCTGGCTCGACACCGTCGGGGTCGAGGTCCCCGGCCCGAACGCCCACAGCGCCGGTCACGCGGACACCCGTGGCAAGTCCGCGGAGGCGGGCGCCCCGGACGAGGACGCCGACGCCACCGAGACAGACCCGATCGAGACGACCGAGAGCGAGAGCGAGGTCGACGAGACCACGGAGCCTGCCGCCGGCACGACCGAGGAGAGCGCCGAGAGGGAGCTGCCCGAGGCGTCCGAGCACGGCCAGACCGTCTCGGAGACGGCACGGACCACCGACGGCGAGGGCGCCGACAAGGGTGCCGAGATCTCGGGCCTGGCCTCTGAGGGCAGGAGCGCCGAGGGCCGCGCCCACGCCGGCCGCCCGGAGGAGCCGGGCGCGCAGGGCAAGGCCAAGGCCGACGAGGCCGGCCAAGGCAAGCGGGCCCAGGGAGGTCAGGCACAGGGCGAGCGCCCCTGACCCCCCACCAGACCTGGGGAGGGCCGCGCGGGTCCCCGGCTACGGCCGGGGGCCCGCGTGTGTGTTCTGCCCGGTCCGGGCGAGCAAGCCGCCGACGCGGCCGCTGACCTTCCAGAACGCGATCCCGGCCAGCAGGCTGAGCAGCGTCGCGAGCAGCGGGGCGTCGTCCTCGAGGTGCGGGTAGACCTGCCAGTGCGCGAGGTAGACGTACAGCGACGCCGAGGCCAGCACCCCCACGACGCGCGCGACCGCACCGGGCACGCGCACCGCCGGCAGCCACACGAGCAGCAGCAGGCCCGCGACGACCACCACCTCACGGGCGGTGTCGCCGAAGAAGCCCGGCACGCTCGCCACCACCATCAACGACACGAGGACCCGATGGGCGACCCGGTCGGCCTTGACCGTGGCCCAGCCGAGCGCGAACAGCCAGAACACCACCGTGCCACGGTGGATCTCGTCGCCGCCGGAGAGCTCGACGACGTCGTACCTCGTGAGCAGACCGGCCGCGGCGAGCCCGAACGGCAGCCAGAACGACCAGCGACGCTCGGCCCGGTCGACCCACGGCACGGCGAGACAGGCGGCGAGCGCGACGAGCGTCCAGACGAGAACCTCGACGAACCAGTACCACCAGGCGGGCTCGGTCCACGACCGCGGCCCGAGCACGCTGTTGAGCAGAAGCACGTTGCGCCAGCCGATGTCGCCGGTCAGCACCGCAACTCCGGCGAGCCAGACCGTGGACGGTACGGCGATCCGGGCGACGCTGCCGAGCACGTGCCGGACCCGCTCCAGGCGGGGCGTTTCGGTGAGGTGGAAGCGGCCGAAGTTGAAGCCGGCCACGGCGAGCAGAACGTGCGCACCGCCGACGGCGACGAAGAGGTTGGCGTGCGTGCCGACGATCATCACGATCGCCAGAGCGCGGAGCAGCACGTTGGTCTCGAGCGTGCGGCCGCGACGCGCCGGCGTGGCGGGCCGGCCGGCGAGCTCGCCCACCGGGGTGGTGTGCCAGCCGGCGGGCAGCGTGCCGAGCACGGCCTCGACCCGGGTCGACGCCTCGACGTAGGACAGCGAGTCGCCACCGAGACCGACGAACGTGTCGGCGTCGGTGACGTCGCGGCCGAGCACCTGCGCGAGGGCGGCTCGCAGCGCGGCGCCGCGGTCCTCGACGACGGTCTCTCTCGCCCCGACCGGGGGCTTCCGGGACCGTTCGGCGGCGAGGCCGACCAGCGTGCGGTAGTCGGTCTTGCCCGAAGGCAGCCGCGGCACCTCCGGCAGCGCCAGCACCTGGACGGCCGTCCGGGGTAGGCCCACGACCTCCTTGGCGACGGCGCGCAGCACCTCGGGATCGGCCGGGCGCGCGCTCGCGTCGACGCCGAGCAGCAGCCGGTCGCCGAGGTCGGCGACGTGCACGACGTGCCCGCGCTCGCCGTACAGCCGCTCGACCTGGTCGAGGTCGACCCGGACGCCGAAGACCTTCGCGAACCGGCTGCGCCGCCCGACGATCTCGAGCATCCCGTCGGGCCGGCGGCGCGCGACGTCACCGGTGCGCAGCTCCTCGACGTCGCGCCCGCGGGCGAGATCCTCGGGGCGGGTGGCGTAGCCGAGCATCACGTTGTCGCCGCGGTAGACGAGCTCGCCGACGGAGAGCTCCGTCCCTGCGTCGAGGGCGGCGTCCAGGGGCCGCTCGGGCACCGGCTCGAGCCGGAAGGAGCCGCCCGGCACGGGGACACCGATCGCGCCGGCGCAGTCGGCCGCGAGGTCCGGCGGAAGGTAGGCCATCCGGGCGGTGGCCTCGGTCTGGCCGTACATGACGAACAGGTCCCACCCCCGCTCCCGGCCGGCCTCGGCGTAGCCACGCACCCGCTCGGGCGCCAGCCGCCCACCGGCCTGCGTGACGTAGCGCAGCGACGGCAGGTCCATCCGGGTGAAGCCGACCCGGTCGAGCAGCTCGAACGTGTAGGGCACGCCGGCGAACGACGAGACCCGGTGCGCGCGGACCGCGTCCCAGAAGCAGGCGTCGACCACGGACAGCCCGGTGAGGAACAGCGAGGCGCCGGCGGCCAGGTGGCTGTTCACCACGCTCAGGCCGTAGCAGTAGTGCAGCGGCAGCGTGGTGGCGGCGACGTCGGCCGGGCGGATGCCGAGGTACGTCGCGATGGCGCGGGCGTTGCTCGCCAGGTTGGTGTGCGAGAGCCGGACCAGCTTGGGGCTGCCGGTGGAGCCGGAGGTGGACAGCAGCAGGGCGAGGTCGGGGTGCAAGTCGTGCCGAGTACCGGGCCGGCGCTCGTGCAGGCCGTGCGCGTCGAGCACGACGTCGGGGTCGTACGCCGCAACCACGGCCTCGAGGTGGCCGGCGTTGTCACCCGGCAGGAGCAGCACCGGGTGGCCGCCCTGCAGCGCGGCGAGGTAGCCGACGAGGGAGTCCAGGTCGTTCTCGCCGGCGAGGAGCACCAGTCGCCGGTTGCCGCCCAGCTGTGCCGCCAGGTCGTCGACCCGGTCGGCCAGGTCGGCGTAGGAGACGGTCGTGCCGGTGTCCGTGACGACCGCGGGATGGTCCCCGTGCCGGCGCAGGTCGACCCAGAAGCGCCCGTCCGGCGCGTGCTGCTCAGGAGCATGCGGGACGGCGACGGGTGCGTCGGGAAGAGGCGGCACCGCAGGATCGTATTAGGTAAGGCTTACCTGAGCCAATCCGCGCTGGACCAGCGGACAGGGCTGCCGAGGGTCGTCACTCGTCGAAGACGCGGTGCACCTTGTGCTGCGCGGCCTGGGCGCGCGGCCGGATCACCAGCTCGTCGATGTTCACGTGCGGCGGCCGGGTGACCATCCAGGTGATCGCGTCGGCGATGTCCTCGGCGACCAGCGGCTCGGCGACTCCGGCGTACACCGCCGCGGCCTTCTCCTCGTCGCCACCGAAGCGGACGGTCGCGAACTCGTCGGTGCGCACCATGCCCGGCGCGATCTCGCAGACCCGCACCGGCTGGTCGTAGAGCTCGAGCCGCAGCGTCTCGGTGACGACCTTGGTGCCGTGCTTGGCGGCGGTGTAGCCGGCCCCGCCCTCGTACGCGATCCGGCCGGCCGTCGAGCCGACGTTGAGGATGACGCCGGCGCCGGAGGCGATCAGCGCGGGCAGCAGCGCCTTGGTGACCTGCATCAGGCCGATCACGTTGACCTCGTACATCTGCCGCCACTGGTCGGCGTCCGCCTCGGCGACCGGGTCCGCGCCGAACGCGCCGCCCGCGTTGTTGACGAGCACGTCGAGCCGCGGGCCCACGGCCTCCGCGAGCGCGGCGACCTGGTCGGCGTCGGTCACGTCGCAGCGGATCGCCGTACCGCCGATCTCGTCGGCGAGCTCCTTGATCCGTTCCTCGCGGCGGGCCGCGCACCAGACGTGGAAGCCCTCGGCGGCGAGCCGGCGGGCGGTGGCGGCACCGATGCCGCTGCTGGCACCGGTCACGACGGCGGTGGGATTCGGCATGCGGCCCATCATCGCGCGGCCGTCCCACGGCGGGACGCTGGGGCCGAGCACCGGGTCCGGTCCAGCCTGGTGCTGCCAAGGCCGGACGGACCCGGCACACTACGCCTCATGCGATCGAGCAAGTGGGCGTCTCTCGTGTCGATCGTCGCCGGCCTGGCCTGGGGGGCCTCGGCCCTGCTGGGCTGGGGAGAGGAGCCGGAGCGCTACTCCTACCTGGTCGGTCTCGGGCTACTGATCGTCGCGTTCGCGTTCGCGGGCTACGCCCTGGTCGCCAACGCTCCCATCTGGCTGCGGGCCATCGTCGCTGTTGCCACGCCGGCGCTCGGCTACAGCGTCTGGCTGTCGATCGAGGGGCTCGCCACGCAGTACGTCCTGGTGCTGCTCGCGGGCATCGTCGCGGTCGTGGCCGGGGTCATCGGTCTCGGGCGGGGAACGTCGGAGCCCGACGCCGAGCCGGACCCGCCGGTGCGCGGACGCCGCGCCGCGCGCTGACCCGTCCCCAGATCGAGTCAGCCCTCCAGCAGCAACGACGCGAGCTCGGAGAGCTCGGGCGGGAGATCCTGCTCGGGCAGGACGACCTGGCGCCCCCCGACGGTGAAGGTGTAGACGTAGCGGTCCGGCTGGGGCCGCGACGGCGTCGTGGCCGCGAGCCCCGGCAGGTCGACCCGGGACAGCAGCCGTTCGACGTCGGGGCTGCGTGGGTCCTCGCCGAGCCGGACCTCAGCCTGCTCCGTGCGGCCGACGATGCCGCCGCTGCGGGTGACGACCACCAGGCCGCCTGCGTCCTCCCCATCAGGCCGGCCAGGCGACCCGTTTCCGGGCACAGGGACGGGTCGTCCGCCGCCCACGCCGGCGCCCACCGGGACGCCGACCTCGGTCCAGGCCTCGGCGACGGCGGTCCGTGCCTCGTCGGAGACGTCCGCCGCTGCCTGCACGGTGGCCGCGGCGAACGCGGCGAAGTCGGTGTCGGGGCCGATGCCACCGGTCAGGGCGGCGTACCAGATGCGGCCGGGCACCTCCCAGGCGCTGCCGCCCAGCGCGACCGCGGCCAGGTGGAACGCACGGTTGGGGATGCCGGAGTTGATGTGGACGCCGCCGTTGTCCTGGTCGGTGTCGACGTAGTCGGCCATCGACCCCACCTGAGGGTCCTTGCCGAGCACGGGATCGTCGTAGGCAGTGCCCGGCTCCTGCATCGACCGCAGCGCGACGCCCCGCACCGAGGGCATGAAGAGCCCCTCGCCGATCAGCCAGTCGGCCGTGTCGGCCGTGTGGCCGAGGAGCCGCTGCTTCAGACACGAGGCGAACACGTCGGAGACCGACTCGTTGAGCGCGCCCGACTGCCCCTGGTAGACGAGCCCGGCGGTGTGCTCGGTGACCGCGTGGGTGAACTCGTGGCCGAGCACGTCGATCGGCTTGGTGAACCGGGCGAACACGCGGCCGTCGCCGTCGCCGAACACGAGCTGCCGGCCGTCCCAGAACGCGTTGTTGTAGCCGCGGGCGTAGTGGACGGTCGCGACCACCGGCGCGCCGTTGTCGTCGTACGACGTGCGCGAGAACTCCTCGGCGAACAGCGACAGGGACTCGCGGACGCCGGTCCAGGCCTCGTCGACCGCCGCGTCGCCGGTCTCGGCGTCGCCTTCGCCGCGCACACGGCGACCCGGCAGCGAGGTGGTGTTGCCGGCGGTGAAGACCGCGAAGGCGCCCGCGACGTCGGCTCCGAGCACCGGCGTCTCGGCGCGCCCCGCCGTCGCGACCAGGTGGCGGCGCTCGCGCAGCTCGGCGTCGAGCCGCAGCGTGCCGCGGCAGGAGTCGCAGACCTCGTCGTCGGGGTGCTGCGCGGCCACCCGCTCGAGGAGGTACGGCGGGATGAAGGAGCAGTGGACGCCTTGGCCGCCTGTCGGCTGAGTGCGGGGAGTCATTTCCCGAGCCTCCCGGAGGCCACCGACAGAAGTAAAGATCCGTGCTGTGCGAGGATCGGCGCGTGCTGACCATCGGCCTCGTCGGAGGCATGAGCTGGGAGAGCAGCCTCGAGTACTACCGGCTGCTGAACACGGGCGTCGAGGAGCGGCTCGGCGGGCTGCACTCCGCGAAGGTCGTGCTGTCCTCGATCGAGTTCGCCGAGCTGACCGACATGCAGCGCCGTGAGGACTGGGACGCGGCCGGTGCCCTGCTGGCCGGGGCCGCGCGCGGCGTCCAGGCCGCCGGGGCCGACCTGGTGCTGATGTGCACGACGTCGTTCCACGTCGTGGCCGACCAGGTCGAGGCCGCGATCGACGTACCGTTCCTGCACCTGGCCGAGGTCGTCGCCGACGCCGCCAAGGCGCAGAACCTGACCAAGGTCGGGCTGATCGGCACCGCGTTCACGATGAGCCGGTCGTTCTTCACCGACCGGATCGCCTCGCACGGCGTCGACGTGGTCGTGCCCGAGGAGCGGCACCACGAGACGGTCGACCGCATCGTCTACGACGAGCTCGTCCACGGCAAGGTGCTCGACACCAGCCGCACCACGGTCGTCTCACTGATCGACGAGCTGTGGGACGCCGGTGCGCAAGGCGTGATCCTCGGCTGCACCGAGCTGGAGCTGCTGGTCCACCAGGCCGACTCCGAGCTGCCGGTGTTCCCGTGCACGACGCTGCACGTGCAGGCGGCGCTCGACCGCGCGCTCAGCTGAGCGCCTTCGCGACCGCGGGACCGAGCGTCTCCCCCGCCTTGCCGCGTACGACGAGCACGGCGAGATCGTCCAGCGGCGTCTCCTCGTCGTTCACGATCACCAGCCGGGCGCCATGGCCCACCGCCACCTGCGGCAGGCCGGCGGCTGGGTAGACCTGCAGCGACGAGCCGGCCGCGATCATCAGGTCGCAGGTGGCGGCGAGGCCGTAGGCGCGCTCGACCACGCCCGGAAACAGCACCTGCTCGAACGACACCGTCGCCGACTTCACCAGTCCGCCGCACCCCGGGCAGCGCGGGTCGGGGTCGCCGGCGTCGACCTGGGCGATCGCCCAGGTCCAGTGCTCGCGGAAGCCGCACCCGTTCGGCGTGCCGGTGCCCCGGATGGCGTCGGCGTGACCGATGCACATCACCTCGACCGCGGTGCCGTGCAGCTCGACGACCTCGCGCGACCCGGCCGCCTGGTGCAGGCCGTCGATGTTCTGCGTCACCACACCGCGGCAGCGCCCCGCCTTCTCGAGCGCGGCGAAGGCGTGGTGCGCCGGGTTCGGCTCGAACGGCGTCCCGAAGAACTCCCGCCGCATCTCCCACGAGCGAGCGCGCACGTCCGCCGACTCGACGTACCGCTCGAAGGTGAAGTCCATCGGGTCGTAGCGCGTCCAGACGCCGCCCGGCGACCGGAAGTCGGGGATGCCGGACTCGGTGGACACGCCCGCGCCGGTGAAGCCCACGACGCGCTCCGATGCAGCGAGGAGATCGACGAGCCCTGGCATGCCACCAACCCTACGGAGGCGGGCAGCCCACCGCTCAGGCCGACGGTCTCCGGTCGAGCAGCGCTGCCAGGACGGTGTCCAGCCCGGCGACTGTCGCCGGGTCGGAGGTGCGCCAGGCAACCACTCCGTCAGGTCGCAGCAGCGCAGCCCCCTGCAACCCGGAGTCGACGGCGTCGACCCGGGACACGTTGACCGGGACCCCGAGGGACGCACTCGCTTCGTCGGCCACCTTGACCCAGTCCTCCGCGGGCCCGTCGACCAGCAGCCCGAAGCCGTGGCCGGGTACGTCGACCGTGGACCGGCCGTCCGCGAGCTCGACGTGCGGGGCCCGGGTGCCCGGCGCCCAGGTCCGCGCACGGGGATCGGCAAGAGGCGCGTCGGGCGTGCTGGTGTCGGCCACCCCGCCCGACCGGTACACCGCGCCGAGCTCGATCGACGCGTCGTCGAGCGCCGGCTGCAGGTCGTCCTGCGGCAGGGAAGGATCGACACGCAGCACGTAGCGCGTGTATGCCTGCTCGACCGTGAGGGCGCCGATCGGCCGCCGCTCCTCGTCGTACGACGCCAGGAGCCCGGACCCGGCCAGGCCTTGGGTCACCATCGCGAGCTTCCAGGCCAGGTTGTGGGCGTCGGCCACGCCGGTGTTGCCACCGAACCCGCCGGTCGGAGGCATCACGTGCGCCGAGTCGCCGGCGAGGAACACCCGCCCGTCGGAGAAGGCCTCCGCCGTCGCGGCGCTGGCGCTCCACCGCTGCACGCTCTCGATGTCGACCGCCACGTCGTCGTCCGCACCCAGTGCCGTGCGCACCAGCTCGACGGACCGCTCGGTCGGCATGTCCTCGCCCACGCTGGTGTCGCGGGTCCCGTCGGCCGCCGTCGTGGAGAACACCGCGAGGAAGCCCGAGTCACCGGTGATGGAGAAGCGGAAGAACCCCAGCAGCGTCGGGTGGTTGACGTAGACGACGCTGAGGTTGCGGTCGCCCAGGAACGGCTTCACGTCCGCCTTGAAGTAGATCGTCACGCAGTCGGCGAAGCTGCCGCGGCCCGCCATCCCGATGCCGAGCCGCTCCCTGATCCGGCTGTGCGCTCCGTCCGCAGCGACCAGGTAGTCGGAGACCACGACCTCCTCCGTGCCGTCCTCGCGCGACCGGATCACCGACCGGACCTGGTCGTCGCGCTGCTCGAAGGACACGAGCTCGGTGCCGAACCGATGGTCGGCGCCCAGGTCGGCGGCTCGTGCGCGCAGCACCGGCTCGAGGCCGACCTGGGTCACGAACAACCGGTCGGTGGGGCTGAGCCCCTCGACGCCATCGTTGTAGGAGTGGAAGAAGTAGGCCAGCTCCTTCCCGCCCAGGCTCTCGACCGCCATGATCGCGCCGTTCTGCAGGAACTCCGCTGCCGCCGCCTCCTCTACGGCCTGCTGGAGACCGACGGACCGGAAGACCTCCATCGTGCGCTGGTGGAACGACGCCGCACGCGGATGGATCGCGGTGCCGCGGTGACTCTCCACCAGCAGGTGCGGGACGCCCTGGTCGGCGAGCAGCACCGACGTCGTCAGCCCGACCAGGCTGCCACCGACGACCAGGACGGGAACATGACGCTCCTGCACGCCCTCACCCGGCCGTCTCGGCGGTGTCGCGGGAGCGGTGCGTGTCGGAGGACCGGTACTCGGTGTACTGGTACGGGTTGTCGAGGACCTTGCTCTCCGGGATCTCCGGATGCATGCCGGCGTTCCAGGCCTCCTCGCCGAGCGTGCTGCGCAGGTGCTCGACGGTGGCCTCGACGGTACGGCGAACGGACGCGAGGTCGATGTCGACCAGCTCGTTCTCGTGCTTCACGATCCGGCCGTCGACCATCACCGTGTGCACGTCGCCGCGCTGCGCCTGCATCACGACGTGGCCGTAGGGGTTGACGATCGGGAACATCACGGGCGACTTGTCGTTCTTGATCAGCACCACGTCGGCCTTCTTGCCCGGCTCGAGGCTGCCGACGACGTCACCGAGACCGAGCGCCTCCGCACCGCCACGGGTCGCCCACTCCACGACCTGCTCGGCGCGCAGATGGCAGTTGGTGACGGTGTCGCCCTTGGCGTGCGCCTCGAGGTGCTCGCGGGACCGGTCGGCCCCGAGCGTCGCGCGCATCGCGGAGAACAGGTCGCCGCTCTGCCACACGCTGGTGTCCATCGACATGGCCACCTTGATGTCGTGGTCCCGCAGCACCCAGGTCGGCGGGTACCCCTGGCCGCAGCTCTGCTCGCTCTCGGTGGCGACCGAGACCGTGCCGCCGCTGGCCGCGATGCGCTGGTAGGAGTCGGAGGACAGCGTCGCGGCGTGGACGTAGATGTTGCGCGGGTCCATGAAGCCGTGCTCGTGCATCAGCCGGATGCCGTCGTCGTTGGTCGCGCCCCACACGCCGGCGTGGGTGGTGACGGGTACGTCGAGCTCGCGGGCGACCTCGAACGCGGCCTTCTCCGGGAACGACGGGTCGCCGGTGACGTCGAAGGCCATCTGGAAGCCGAGCATGTCGGTGCGTTTCATCCGGCGCTCGACGAAGTCCTTGAACCCCGAGCTGGTCGACCACTCCCACGGGCCGGCCTGGATGTTGCCGTACGCGAGCACGAACCGTCCCGGCACCGACTCGAGCGCGTCGACCGCGGCGTCGGCGTGCTGCGGGGTCTGCAGCCCGTGCGACCAGTCGACGGTCGTGGTGACGCCGGCGTCGAGGGCGTCGACGGCGGACAGCAGGTTGCCGGCGTGGATGTCCTCGGGCCGGAAGTGCTTGCCGTGCTCGAGGTAGTACCAGACGAAGTACTGGGTCAGCGTCCAGTCAGCGCCGTACCCCCGCATCGCGGTCTGCCACATGTGCCGGTGGGTGTCGACCATGCCCGGCATCACGATGCCGCCGGAGGCGTCGATCTCCAGGGCGCCCTCGGGGACCTGCAGCTGCGGGCCCACCGCCTCGATCTTCTGCCCGACCACCAGCACGTCGGTGTCGTGCAGCACGCTTCGCGCCCGGTCCATCGGCAACACGGTCCCGCCGCGCAGTACCACGGGCCGTCCGGCCGCAACCTGTTCCGCCATCGCTTCCGTCCCTCCCTCCGGCCGATTCCCCACCGCCGGAAACCTCATGCGGACAAATGTCCGTACAGCGAACGGAAACACCTTCCTGTGACGCCGGTCACGTGTCAAGAGTGGGCTACCCTCTGGCCATGGCCCGCCGTGACGCCGCCCCGGACTTCATCGAGGCGATCGCTCGCGGGTTCGACGTGATCACCGCGTTCGAGCCCGGCCGGCCGGTGATGACCCTCAGCGAGATCGCGACTGCCACCGGCCTCGCCCGCCCCACCGTGCGCCGGATCCTCGTCACGCTCGAGGCGCTCGGGCACGCCCGCTCCGTCGACGGCGGCTACACGCTCACCCCGCGCGTGCTCGAGCTCGGTACGACGTACGTCCAGAGCACGGGGCTGTGGGACGTCGCCCGTCCGCACCTCGAGGAGCTGGTCGCCCAGACGCACGAGTCGTCGTCGATCGCCCAGCTCGACGGGTCCGACATCGTGTACGTCGCCCGCGTGGCGGTGCCGAAGATCATCACGCTCGCGGTCTCGATCGGCACGCGCTTCCCGGCGCCGGTTACGTCGTTGGGCAAGGTGCTGCTGGCCGGGCTGCCGATCGACGAGCTCGAGGCGTGCCTGGAGCAGCCGAGTCGTTCGGGCATCAATCCGAAGGACCCGCCCGGTCACGAGGCCCTGCTCGACGAGCTCCGCGAGGTGCGCGCCCGCGGTTGGGCGCTGACCGACCAGCAGCTCGCCGGCGGCATCCGGTCGGTGGCGGCGCCGCTGCGCGACGGGCACGGTCGCGTGGTGGCCGCGGTCAACGTCACCGTGCACGCCGCCGAGACGCCCGTCGAGGTGCTGCGCGACGAGCACCTGCCCCGCCTGCTCCGCACGGCGAGCGCGATCAGCGCCGACTTCGCGATGCTCGACACCCTGCCGAAGGCCGTCGCCGGATCGGACTGACCGGCGGTCGGGCCCCTGCCGGGGCCCTTGACACCTCGCGAGGCGGCGCACGAGACTCGCAACGGACATCCGTCCGCAGAACGGTCAGCCGAGGAGGTCGCCCGCCCGATGCCCGGACCGCTGGACGGCGTGCTGGTCGCCGACTTCTCCCGGATCCTGGCCGGGCCCTACGCCAGCATGCTGATGGCGGACATGGGCGCCGACGTGGTGAAGGTCGAGAGCCCGGGCGGTGACGACACCCGCACCTGGGTCCCGCCGGTACGCGACGGGGAGTCGACCTACTACCTGGGCGTGAACCGCAACAAGCGCTCGGTCGCCCTCGACCTGCGCGACGACCACGACAACGCGCTCGCCCGCGAGCTGGCCGCACGCGCCGACGTGGTGATGGAGAACTTCAAGCCGGGCGGGCTGGCGAAGTACGGCCTCGACTACGACGCGGTCAGCGCCGGCAACCCCCGTGTCGTCTACGCATCGATCACCGGGTTCGGCTCGGGCGGTGGCGCCAAGCTGCCCGGCTACGACCTGATGGTGCAGGCGATCTCCGGTCTGATGAGCCTGACCGGCTCGCCCGACGGCCCGCCGTACCGCGCCGGCATCTCGATCTTCGACGTGATGTCCGGGATGCAGGCGACGATCGGCGTTCTCGCAGCGCTGCAGCACCGACACGTCTCCGGGCGCGGGCAGCACGTCGAGGTCAACCTGCTCTCGACCGCCCTGTCGGGACTGGTCAACCAGGCCAGCGCGTACGTCGCCGGCGGCACCGTGCCGACGCGGATGGGCAACTCGCACCCGAGCCTGTTCCCCTACGAGCCATTGCCGACCGCAGACGGCGAGCTGATCATCACGTCGGGCAACGACGGCCAGTTCCAGCGGCTGTGCCAGGTGCTCGGCATCCCCGAGGTGGCCGAGGACGAGCGGTTCGCCACCAACCAGATGCGCACGGCCAACCGCGACGAGCTGCGACCGCTGCTGGTCGAGCGGCTGGAGACGCGCAAGCGCGAGGAGTGGTTCCGCGAGCTGATCGACGCGGGCGTGCCGTGCGGGCCGATCAACACCGTCGCCGAGGGCGTGGCGTTCGCCGAGGAGCTCGGGCTCGACCCGGTGGTCGAGGTCGGCGACGGAGACCGCGTGATTCCGAGCGTGCGCAACCCGGTGACGTTCTCGGAGACGCCGACGGTCTACCACTCCGCGCCGCCGCTGCTCGACGAGCACGGCGAGGAAGTGCGCACCTGGCTCGAGGCCTGCCTGGCGGAGCGGACGGCATGAGCGACCACGCCTACCCGACGTCGCTCGGCGCCTCCACCCCCGACACGATCTCGCTGTTCGGCCACGACCTCGCCGAGGACCTCATGGGCCAGGTCGGCTTCGGCGAGCTCGCGTTCTGGCTGCTGGCCCGGCGCCGGCCGACGCCCGGCGAGGTCCGGGTGTTCGAGACGGTGCTCGTCGCACTCGCAGACCACGGCTTCACGCCGACCGCCATCGCCGCGCGGATGACCTGGCTGTCCGCGCCCGACTCGCTGCAGGGCGCGATCGCCTCCGGGCTGCTCGGCGGCGGCTCCCGGTTCCTCGGCGTGACCGAGGACTGCGGCCGGTTCCTGTCCGACGTACTCACCAAGCACGCCGACGACCGACCGGCCGACGACGCGCCCGACGAGGCCTGGGACGAGCTCGCGCTCACCGCCGTGCGCGAGCAGCGCGAGGCGGGCCGGTTCGTGCCCGGTCTCGGCCACCCGGTGCACAAGGAACGCGACCCGCGCACGCCGCGGCTGTTCGCGATCGCCGAGGAGGAGGGCCTGCTCGGCCCGCACCTGCGGTTGTTCGCGGGGATCGGGCGTGTGCACGAGCAGGTGCAGGGCCGCCGGCTTCCGCTCAACGGGGCCGGCGTCTGCGGTGCCGCGCTCGCCGACCTCGACCTGCCGCCCGAGCTGCTCCGCGGGGTCGCGCTGCTCGCGCGGACGGCCGGGCTGCTGGGCCAGATCGCGGAGGAGCAGGTGCATCCGCTGGCCCGCGACATCTACCTGCACGTGGACCGGGCGTCGACGTACCTCGACGCCGAGAGCGAAGGCTGAGTCTCTCGGGAACGAGCGAAGGAGGGAACACATGGCGGAGGTCGTCGCGGTCATCGCGTCCACCCACCACCCGTTCTACTACCGCGCCAGCACCGCCACGGGGGACGACCGCCCGCCGTTCGCGGACGCCTGGGTCGAGAAGATCGAGCGCTTCCGCGAGACGCTGACGCGCGCCCGGCCGGACGTGCTGGTGATGGTCGGCAGCGACCACTTCCACCAGCTGTGGCTGGACAACATGCCGCAGTTCCTCGTCGGGAAGGCGCCGGCGTACGACGCCAACTGGTACAACGAGGAGCGCGAGTTCGGCCTGCCGCGGTTCCACCTCGCCGGCGAGGAGCGGCTCTCCGAGCACATCCTGCGCGAGGGGCTCGACGCCGGCTTCGACCTGGCGTTCAGCAACGAGCTGCGGATCGACCACAGCATCACCTGCCCGATCATCACGCTGCGGCCGCAAGCAGACCTGCCGATCGTGCCGATCTACACCAACATCTTCGCTCCGCCGCTGCCGCAGCCGAAGCGCTTCGTCGAGCTGGGCCGGCAGATCCGCGCGATGGTCGAGTCCTGGCCGTCCGACCAGCGTGTCGCGATCATCGGCACCGGCCACCTGTCGCTCGAGCTCGGCGGCCCGCGCCAGTTCGGGCCGCACGGTCCCGACCCGGAGTTCGACCGCAAGGCCGTCGACTGGATCGCGCGCGGTGACGTCGACGGCTGCCTCGCCGAGGTCACGCTCGAGAGCCTGCACAAGCCCGGCAACGCCACCCACGGCTTCATGGACTTCATGCTGATGATGGGCGCCGCCGGCGACGGCCAGCCCGCCGACCACGTCGACTCGCTCGACCTGTTCCACACGATGGAGGCGTACTTCACCTGGTACCCGAAGGGAGTGCCGGCGTCATGAATCACCCCACGAAGCTGCTCGCTACGCTCACACCTCCGCGGGGGCCCCGATGAGCAAGTACCTCTTGGACAAGTTCCTCTTCACCGTCGACCGCGACCCTGAGCTCGTCGAGCGCTACCGCCACGACCCGCGCGGCACCGTCGAGTGGTGGGAGGCCGAGCGCGCCAACGTGATCCTCAACTGCCACGAGGACGAACGCAGCACGTGGCTGAGGTTCGAGGACGACGAGCGCGAGGCGCTGGCGACACACGACTACGTGAAGCTGTTCTCGATGGGTGCGCACCCGTTCCTCACACTGACGCTGTTCATCGCGATGTTCGAGCGTGACCACGACGAGCCGCTCGGCTTCCAGCTCGCCTACGCCAAGGCGCTGCAGCACTTCTCGCTGCCCTACCCGGACATCGCCACGTGACCGGTCCAGTACGTGCGGCCGTCCTCCACGAGCACGGCGGCAGTCCCCTCGTCGAGGAGCGGAACAAGCCGGTCGGCGACGGCGAGGCGGTCGTCCGGGTCTTCGCCGTACCGCTGACGCCGCTGGACCTGCTGTGCGCCGGTGGTACGTCGTACTTCGGACCGCCGCCGCTGCCTTACGTGCCGGGCGTCCAGGGCGTGGGCGAGGTCGTGGAGCACCCGACTCTGGCTCCGGGTACGCCGGTGTGGTTCCCGACCGAGGCCGGCATGAGCCCCGGGGACGGGGCGCTGGCGACGACGGTCCGACGGCCGGCCGCGGAGCTCGTGGACCTCGGTGACCACGAGGTGCCGGCGACGGATGTGGCGGCGATCGGACTGTCCGGCGTGGCAGCGTGGCTGGCGCTCACCTGGCGTGCGGAGCTGCGCGAGGGAGAGCAGGTGCTCGTGCTCGGTGCCGGCGGTGTGGTCGGCCAGGTGGCCGTGCAGGCCGCGCGGATCCTGGGCGCCCGCCGGGTCGTCGCGGCCGCCCGCTCGGCCGGTGGTCGGGCTCGTGCCGAGCACGCGGGCGCCGACGCGGTGGTCGCGCTCGAGCACGGCGACGAGGTGCTCGACGTGGTCGCGCGGCTGTCCGCGGTGACCGACGGGCCCGTCGACGTGGTCCTCGACCCGCTTGCCGGGGTCGCGGCGTCCGCCGGCGTGCGCCTGCTGGGCGAGCGCGGCCGGCTGGTCAACCTCGGCGGCTCGGCGGCGCCGAGCTTCGAGGTCATGTCGGCCGACCTGCGCAGCCGGACGGCGTCGGTGCTCGGCTACACCAACAACGCGATCCCGACCGAGCAGAAGGCCGAGGCGCTGCGCACGCTGCTGGAGCACGCCGCGGCGGGGCGGCTGCGGGTGGAGCACGAGGTGGTGCCGCTCACAGAGGTGGGCTCGGCGTGGGCCCGTCAGGCCGCCGGCCAGGCTCCGGTGAGAATCGTGGTCGATCTTCGCGGGTAGACTTCCCTGCGGCACCCGGCCGCGCCACCGACGCGTTGCTGGTCGAGCCGTTCATCTCTGCCCTCCGCCGAAAGCAGCGCCATGCCCGAGAAAACCCTTCGTTCCGACCTGCGCAACGTCGCGATCGTCGCGCACGTCGACCACGGCAAGACCACCCTGGTCGACGCCATGCTGTGGCAGGGCGGTGCGTTCGGCGAGCACCAGCACGTCGACGAGCGCGCGATGGACAGCGGTGACCTCGAGCGTGAGAAGGGCATCACGATCCTCGCGAAGAACACCGCGATCCGTTACACCGGCGAGGCGGCCGGCGGTAAGCCGATGACGATCAACATCATCGACACCCCCGGCCACGCCGACTTCGGCGGCGAGGTCGAGCGCGGCCTGTCCATGGTCGACGGCATCGTGCTGCTCGTCGACGCGTCCGAGGGCCCGCTGCCGCAGACCCGGTTCGTGCTGCGCAAGGCGCTCAACGCCGACCTGCCGGTCGTGCTCGTGGTCAACAAGGTCGACCGGTCCGACGCGCGCATCAGCGAGGTCGTCGACGAGACCTACGAGCTGTTCATGGACCTGCTCGACGACAGCCACAGCGCCGACGCGCTGGACTTCCCGGTCGTCTACGCCAGCGCCAAGGCCGGCCGGGCGTCGCTGGAGATGCCGGAGAACGGCGGCCTCCCGGACAGCGAGAACCTCGAGCCGCTGTTCCGCACGATCCTCGAGACGATCCCGGCCCCGACGTACACCGAGGGCGCGCCGCTGCAGGCCCACGTCACCAACCTCGACTCCTCGCCGTTCCTCGGCCGGCTCGCGCTGGTGCGGGTGAAGGAGGGGACGCTGCGCAAGGGTCAGCAGGTCGCGTGGATGAAGCGCGACGGCTCGGTCCAGAACGTCAAGGTCACCGAGCTCCTCGTCACCGAGGGCCTCGAGCGCAAGCCCGGCGAGTCCGCCGGCCCCGGCGACATCGTCGCGATCGCCGGCATGCCCGACATCATGATCGGCGAGACGCTGGCCGACCCGGAGAAGCCCGAGGCGCTGCCGCTGATCACCGTCGACGAGCCGGCGATCTCGATGACGATCGGCACGAACACCTCTCCCCTGGCCGGCCGGGGTCCGACCAAGGGCACCAAGGTCACGGCGCGCCTCGTCAAGGACCGCCTCGACGCCGAGCTCGTCGGCAACGTGTCGATCAAGGTGCTGCCGACCGAGCGTCCCGACGCCTGGGAGGTGCAGGGCCGCGGCGAGCTCGCGCTCGCGATCCTCGTCGAGCAGATGCGCCGCGAGGGCTACGAGATCACCGTCGGCAAGCCGCAGGTGGTCACCAAGGAGATCGACGGCAAGGTGCACGAGCCCGTCGAGCGGCTCACCATCGACGCGCCCGAGGAGTACCTCGGCACGATCACCCAGCTCCTCGCCGTCCGCAAGGGCCGCATGGAGCAGATGACCAACCACGGCACCGGCTGGGTGCGCATGGAGTTCCTCGTGCCCGCCCGCGGCCTGATCGGCTTCCGCACCGAGTTCCTCACCGACACTCGCGGCACCGGCATCGCGCACCACGTGTTCGAGAAGTACGAGCCCTGGGCCGGCGAGATCCGCTCCCGCGCCTCGGGCTCGCTCGTCGCGGACCGCGCCGGCGCCGCCACGTCGTACGCCATGACGAACCTGCAGGAGCGCGGCGTCATGTTCGTGGAGCCGACGACCGAGGTCTACGAGGGCATGATCGTCGGCGAGAACTCCCGCGAGGACGACATGGACGTCAACATCACCAAGGAGAAGAAGCAGACCAACGTCCGCTCCTCCACGGCCGACAACTTCGAGAAGCTCATCCCGCCGAAGAAGCTCTCCCTCGAGCAGTGCCTGGAGTTCTGCCGCGAGGACGAGTGCGTCGAGGTCACCCCCGACGCGGTCCGGATCCGCAAGGTCG
>NZ_CAMPGZ010000050.1 GCF_946885725.1 uncultured Nocardioides sp. | reverse complement strand
AGAAGGCCCGCCGCGTCCTCGAGCAGGTCGGTCTCGACGACCGGCGCGCCGCCTGGCCCTCCCGGCTCACCCCGGCCGAGGCGGCTCGCTCCGCGCTGGCCCGCGCCCTCGTGTCCAGCCCCGAGCTGCTCCTGCTCGACGACCCCTTCGCCGCCCTCGCACCTCCCGACCGGATCGCCCTCGCCTGGACCGTCCGCCGCCTCTGGCAGCGCGAGCGCCCCGCCGTCCTCGCCGTCACCACCGACCCCGCCGTCGCGTCCGCTCTCACCGGCGAGGAGTCAGAAAATCACCCTCGTGGGCGGCGTGTCGTGGCATGAGTGACCCCTCACCGCCGCCGGACAGGCCCGTACGCTGGGGGCGTGGGCGAGTACGACGCGACAACCTGGCAGGCCATCGGCATCACCCTGACCGTGGTCGGGCTGGTGCTGAGCTTCCTGGCCTGGCGGTCGCGGGGCGCGGCCGCCGGGCTGCGCGGCGTGGCCTGGTCGCTGCTGCCGCTGGCGGCGGCGATGACCGGCCTGCTGCGGGTCGTGTTCGAGGTGACCGAGTCGGTGTCCGCGTGGGCCGTGCGGCTGGTGTTCAGCCCGGTCGTGTGGACCGGCATCGTCGTCGGCGGGATCTCCGCGGCTCTGTTCGTGGTCTCCGGCGTCCTGCGCCGCCGGGGCGGCGGGCGGCCGTCGCGCGCCGAGCGCAAGGCGCAGAAGCAGCAGAAGGCCGCGGCGGGCTCCTCCCCCGCCGCCGTGACGTCGGCCGGCCCGGCTCCCGCCCGCGGGCAGGGCGCGCCGGCCGTCCAGGACGACGACATGGCCGACATCGAGGCGATCCTGAAGAAGCACGGCATCTCGTGACCGGTGTGGTCGACGGGCCTGACGACCGGGTCCGGCTCGCCGGCCGCCTCTCCGCCGCGGTGGCCGCGCTGGACCCTGCGCCTCCCACCCCGACGTACGTCGTCGACCTCGACCGGTTCGACTCCAACGCGGCCGACCTGGCGCGGCGCGCGTCGGGTACGCCGATCCGGGTCGCCACCAAGTCGCTGCGCGTGCCGTGGCTGATCAGCCTGGCGCTCGACCACCCGGGCTTCCACGGCCTGCTGGCCTACACGCTGCGCGAAGCGCTCTGGCTGCACGAGGAGGGACTGAGCGACGACATCGTGCTGGGCTACCCGACCGTCGACCGGCCGGCGCTGGCCCGGCTGACCGGGGACGAGTCAGCCGCCGCGACGATCACGCTGATGGTCGACGACCCGGCACAGCTGGACGTGGTAGACGCCGCCCGCACCTCGCCCGTCACCGTCCGGGTCGCGCTCGACGTCGGCGCCGGGCTGCGGCTCGGCTCGACCCACGTCGGCCCCAAGCGCTCACCGCTGCGCGACGTCGACGACGTGGTCCGGCTGGCCCGGGCCGTGGTCCAGCGCCCGGGGTTCGTGCTGGTCGGCGCGATGACCTACGAGGGCCAGGTCGCCGGCGTACCCGACGACGACCCCGAGCACCGCGCCCGCGCCATGGTGGTGCGCCGGATGAAGCAGGCCTCGGTCGCGCAGCTCAAGCGCCGCCGTCGCAAGGTGGCCAACGCGCTCCGCGAGCTGGCCGACCTCGAGTTCTTCAACGCCGGCGGCTCCGGCAGCCTCGAGACCTCCGCCGCCGACCCGACCGTCACCGAGGTGACCGCGGGCTCCGGCCTGCTCGTGCCGGCACTGTTCGACCGCTACCGCAGCTTCACACCGCGACCGGCCGCGTTCTTCGCCCTTCCCGTCGTACGGCGACCCGCCCCGGACTGCGTGACGGTCGCCGGAGGCGGCCTGGTGGCGTCGGGGCCGACCGGCCGGGACCGGTCGCCCGTGCCGTGGGCGCCGCCGGCGCTACAGCTGACCGCGCTGGAGGGCGCCGGCGAGGTGCAGACACCGCTCGTCGGCCCGGGCGCCGCGGGGCTGGGGATCGGCGACCTGGTCTGGTTCCGGCACGCGAAGTCCGGCGAGGTGGCCGAGCACGTGCTGCACGCCCATCTCGTCCGGGGCGACCGCATCGTCGACGTGGTGCCGACCTACCGCGGCACCGGCAACGCGTGGTGAGCGAGGCGGAAGCCGTGGTGCGGCGCACCCTGGCGGCAGCGCCCACCCTCGGAACCCGCCGGCTCATTTCCGTCGACGGCCCGGCCGGATCGGGCAAGAGCACCTTCGCCCGGGACGTCCGCCGCGCCGTGCCCGAGCACGTGTCGTGCCGGGTCGTGCACCTCGACGACCTGTACCCCGGCTGGGACGGCCTCCGCGCCGGCGTCGAGCAGGTCGCGAAGTGGGTCGTGGGCCCGATCGCCGAAGGGCGCCCGGGTCGCTACCGCCGCTGGGACTGGCACGCGTCGGCGCCGGGACCATGGGTGGACGTGCCGGTCGTGGACCTCCTGGTGCTCGAGGGCGTGGGCTCCGGGTCGCTTCTCCTCGCGCACGCCATCACGACGCTCGTCTGGGTGGAGGCCGACCCGGGCGTGCGGTTCGAGCGCTGCGTCTCCCGCGACGGTGAGGGCTCGCGCGACCACCTGGTGGCGTGGATGGCCGCGGAGGCGCCGTACCTCCGTGAGCAGGGCACCCGCGAGCGCGCGGACCTCGTGGTGCGCACCTGACCGCTCTACGCTTGACGCGTGCCCACGGTGGCCCTGGGGAGTGTTCGGCTCCACTACGAGGAGCAGGGCGCCGGCACGCCGATCCTCGGCATCCACGACACTCCCGGCTCGCCGGCGCTGTGGGAGGACGCCGCCCAGAAGCTGTGCCGGCAAGGCCGCTTCATCCACTACGACCGGCGCGGGTTCCACCACAGCCCGCTGCCCGACGGCACCACCGCGATCGACCTCGACGACCACGTGAACGACGCGCTCGGCCTGCTCGACGCGCTGTCCGCCCGGCCCGCGGTGGTGATCGGGCACGGGACCGGCGGTCTCGTCGCGCTGAGGCTGGCCCTGCGCGACCCCGGCGCCGCCCTCGGCCTGGCGCTGCTCGAGCCCGCGGGGTTCACGTTCGACCCGGGCGAGTTGTCCGGCCTCGGCCTGCCGACGCTGCTGGTGTCCGGCGAGGACTCCCCCGCCCCGCTGCGCGCGGTGGTCGAGCGGCTCGCCGCGGCCCTGCCCGACGCGACGGCGGTGGTCGTCCCGGGCGGGCACCTGATCGACCCCGCGCACCCCGAGGTGCTCGCGTTCGTCGACCGGCTGACGGTCTAACGACGTACCCGACGCGCCAGGCTCCTCCACATGCTGGGTGGCTGCTGCGGCGCCGGGTGGGGTCGCCGGCCATGTCGGCGCAGCTGGCGCGGCTCGGCCAGCATCGACGCCATCGCCTTGGCCGCCGCGTCCGCCACCTCGGCGTCGGTGACGGCCTGCGCGTCGTCGGTGAACAGGCTCGCGTCGGGCACGAGGTCGTCGAGCGAGCCGACGACGTCGTACCCGCCCGCCTTCAGGGCGGCGATGTGCGCCTCGGTGGTCTCCCGGCACCACGCCTCGAGCCGGCGCGGCGTCCGCGGCGGCGTCCCGCCCTGCGCGGCGAGGATCCGCTTGCCGAGGTACATCTTCCCGGCCGCACGGTACGCCTCGCGCTCGCGCAGCCGGTCGCCGAGCTCGGCGTTGACCCGGCGCAGGAGCTCGGTCTGGACGAGGCCGAGCGAGGTGTTGCGGCGGGGTACGGCGGTGTCCAGCGTCGCGGGGTCGACCTCGACTACTCGGCAGAAGCGGGCGAGCAGCTCGGTCGGGTCGGTGCCCGGCGGCGGGACGGTGACCACGTGCACCCGCTCCGGGGGTACGGCGGCGGTCCAGCGGTCGAGCACGGCGGGCACGTCCTGCGACGCCCAGAAGTCGCGTGCGCGCCGCCCCTGCGCGACGACGGCGGTGAGGTACTGCTCGTAGGTGTAACGCCGCCGCGCGGTCACCTTCTGCTGCCACACCGACGGCACCTGGCGGGCGAGATCGCGGACCGTGAGGACCACGTGCACCTCGGTGCCGGCGAGATGATCGACGAGGCGGCGTACCTGCTCGGGTGTTGCCGGCGCGAGTGACTCCTCCGTGAGCAGCAACCGCGTCGGAGCACCGGGCCTGCCGCCTTCAGCGAGCAGTGCAGCGAGCCGGGAGTCGAGCTTGGCCAGCCCGCCCGGCTCGCGGTTCCGGACGTCCAGCATCACCCGGAACGTCGCGCGCTTGGTCGCCGGCAGCATCGCCAGGCCCTGGGCGAGCAGCCGGTCCTGCGACTGCCAGAACACCGACTGGAGGTAGGACGTGCCGGTCTTCTGCAGTCCGATGTGGACGTACGTGCGGGGCAGAGGGTGCGCGGGCACCCGGTCATCCAAGCACGGGCTCCCGCACCAGGGCGTAGTTGGTCCACCGGCTCTCGACCTCGAACCCGGCGCGCTCGTAGACGCCGAGCGCACCGGTCGGGTTCTCGGAGTCGACGTCGAGCGACGCCTCGTCGAAACCGGCCTCGCGGTAGCGCACCAGCGCATGCCGCAGCAGGGCGCCGGCGAGGCCGCGACCCCGGTGCTCGCGGCGGGTGCCGACCTTGGCGACGTACGCCTCACGCCTGCCGGTCGCCTCGAAGTAGGCGTCGAACTCGTTGGACTGGATGTAGGCGACGACCACGTCGGGCGCGGACTCCTCGACGACGAGCAGGCTGAGCTCCGGACGGAAGTTGCGACTGTCCGAGACCCACTGCTTCCACTCCACCTCGGTCCACGGCGTGAAGTCGGGGTGGTCGAGGAACGCCTCGTTGTGCGCCTCGAGCATCGCCCGGTCGAGCTCAGGGCTGTAGGTCAGCAGGCGCAACCCCTCGGGCAGCTCGGGCAGCTCCGGGCCGAGGTCGAGCCGGGACAGGTCCGCGCGCATCACGAAGTTCCACCGCTCGGCCACGAAGCCGTGGTCGGCCAGCAGCGCCGCTTGGGCGTCGTTGGAGGTCAGCCCGCTGACGGAGTACCTCGCCGGGAGCTCGGGATGCCTCTCGCGGTGCACCTCGTCGGCGCGCGCGACCATCGCCTCCACGAGCCGGTGCCCGATGCCCTCGCCGCGCCGGGCCGGGTCGACCGAGCCCTCGACGTGCACCTTCTGGTGGTCGCCGTCGCCGGAGCGCGGGTAGACCGCGAAGTAGCCGACCAGGTCGTCCCCGACGAACGCCCCGACGATGTCCTTGCCGACCTCGATGTCGGGGTTGGCGAACTCCTCCTCGAGGTCCGCCTCGCTGTAGTGCTCCCCCGTCTTGTCGACCGCCTCCACCGCGGCCAGGTGCTTCGCGAGCACCGGGATGTCGTCGGTGAGCAGGGGGCGCATGGTGAGGTCCACGCCGAGAGAGTAGGCGCGGGCCGCCGGGGCCGCACCGGGTTTACGAGCACGCCTCCGCCCTAGGCTGCCCCTCATGAGCGAGGTACCCCCGAGCGGAGAGCAGCACGAGATCGCCGCGGGTGGTTACCGCGCCGTCGTCACCGAGTGCGGCGCGGCGCTGCGGACGATGTCGTACGACGGTCACCCGGTCGTCGTCGGGTACGGCGAGGACGAGCAGTGCTCCTGGGGCCGCGGACAGCTGCTGCTGCCCTGGCCGAACCGGATCCGCGACGGCCGCTACACCTTCGGCGGCCAGGACCTGCAGCTCCCGCTGAACGAGGTCGCGCGCGGGCACGCCAGCCACGGTCTCACCCGCTGGGAGTCGTGGTCGCTGGTCGGCCGGACGACGGAGTCGGCGTCGCTGGCGTACCGGCTGATGAGCCAGCCCGGCTACCCATGGACGCTCGACCTCACCGCGACGTACACGCTCTCCGAGTCGGGTCTCGCGGTCGCCGTCACGGCGGTCAACCACGGCAGCACCCCGGCGCCGTACGCCGCCGGAGCACACCCCTACCTCTCCGCCGGCACCGGCGACCTCGACCCGTGGCAGCTGCACCTGCCGGCCACGACGGCGCTGGTGACCGACGACCGGCTGATCCCGACCGGCACCGTCGACGTCGCCGGGACCCGGCTCGACTTCCGTGAGCCGCGCACGATCGGGGACCAGTCGCTCGACACGGCGTTCGGCGGGCTCGACCGGGACGCCGACGGCTGGGCCGAGGTCCGGCTCCAGGGCGAGCGCGAGGTCGTGCTGCGGATGGACGAGCACCACCGGTGGGCGCAGGCGTTCACCGGACCCCCCGGGCGGCGCGACGGGCTCGCTCTGGAGCCGATGACCGCGCCGCCCAACGCGTTCGCGACCGGTGAGGACCTGCTGGTGCTCGAGCCGGGCGAGCCGCTGACCGTCCGCTGGACGCTGGGCGTCGCCTAGCTCTCCGGCGGGATGTAGCCGGTGGGCTCGTCACCGAGGTCGACGATCGCGGCCACCGGGCCGCCGCCGTCGGGACCCTGGTGCGCGGCGGAGACGGAGACGAACACCGCCGGGTCGCCGGTGACAGCCGCGGTGACGCCGCCGACCGCGGCCTTGATCTGCCGGTGCCAGTGCACGTCGGAGTCGTCGAGCATCGCGTTGCGACGGCCGGCGACCTGACCGTCCTGGCTGGCCTCGCACTTGAGGAACACGTTGACCAGCCGGCCCTTCAGGTCGCTGCGGTGCGGCCGGTCGGGCAGGTCGAGGCCGGCGTCGCGGATCGCCGCCCAGATGCCGTCCTGGTCGATCGCGTCACGCATCACTGAGTGGCCGATGCGGAACCGGCCGCCCACGCCGGTGGAGTTGCCGACCACGACGACCTGCGCCTGGTCGAGCTCGACGCCGCTGGAGCAGGACGCCACCGAGGAGTACAGCGACCGGTTGTGCATCACGTCGGCGTCCGTCGGCATCTCGATCTCGCCGAGCGCGACGGCGATGCCCAGCGCCGTACAGCCGTTGGAGAGGTCCATCGACTCGTGCGTGTGCTCGGTCCACACGGTCTTGCCGCGGCTCTTGGCGTCGCGGATGGTGTGGATCGTCAGCAGCGGGGTCTTGGTCTGCACGTAGTGCACGTCGGCCGGGTCGGTGATGCCGGCCCGCTCCATGGCGACCTTCACGGCGTCGGCGACCTTCTCGATCATCGCGACGCGGCCGATGTCCTCGGGCATCAGCACCTCGCTCATCGCGAACCCGACGGTGAGCCGCGGCTCGTCGGTCTGCTCGGCCAACTCCTGCGGCATGGTCGCGAAGATCGTCGCGTGCGGGCTGATCACGCCGTCGGTGCCGCCGGACCAGACGATCGGGATCTGCTTGACCTCCTCGGGGCTGCGGGTGCCCTTCTCGACCAGCACTTCCCGGAACGCCCGGTCGGCGATGATCCGCGTGTAGTCGTTGACGCCGCCGTTGCCCTCGGTCTTGCCGATCACCGCGATCACCCGGTCGGCCTCGAGCGTGCCGTCGTCGATCAGGTTCGCCAGTCCGCTGGCGTCGGACACGTTCAGGATCGGCACCTTGCGCACGTCGATGGGCTCAGGCATCGGGTTCTCCCTCTGGTTCGGTCTGGTTGTCGGGTACGACGACGGTGCCGGAGCGACCGTCGGGCTGGGTGACGGCTGCGACGATGGAGTCGAGGTCGGTGATGACGGCGTACGACCCGCCCTGCTCGACGAAGCGGCAGGCGGCGTCGACCTTCGGGCCCATCGACCCGCTGGCGAAGTGGCCCTCGGCGGCCAGCTCGCGCATCCGCGTGACGGTGACGCGGCCGACGTCCTCGGCGTCGGGCCGGCCGAAGCGCAGCACCGCGTGGGGTACGTCGGTGGCCACGACGAGCACGTCGGCGTTGACCGTGCGCGCGAGGAGCGCGGCCCCGAGGTCCTTGTCGATGACGGCCTCGACGCCGCGCAGCGTGCCGCCCTCGCGCACGACCGGGATGCCGCCACCGCCGTTGGCGACCACGACGAAGCCGGCGTCGACGAGCGCGAGCGCCGCGTCGGCGTCGAGGATCTCGCGCGGCTCCGGCGAGGCGACGACGCGCCGCCAGCCCTTCTCGCCCCGGTCCTCCCAGGTCTCGCCGTGCTCGACGAGCAGCGCGGCCTCCTCGGCGGGGAGGTACCGGCCGATCGGCTTCGTCGGCCGCTCGAAGCCGGGGTCGTCGGCGTCCACCCGCGTGCGCGTGACGACCGTGGCGCTCGGCCGCCGGATGCCCCGGCGTGCGAGGGCGTCGTCGAGGGCGTTCATCAGGATCAGACCGAGCGTCGCCTGGGTCTGCGCGCCGCACCAGTCCAGCGGGACGGGCGGCACGATCGCGGCGGCGACCTCGTTCTTGACCAGCAGGTTGCCGACCTGCGGGCCGTTGCCGTGCGTCAGCACGATGTCGACGCCTTCTGCGACCAGGTCGGCGACGGATTCCATCGCGGTCTTGGCGGCCGCAATCTGGTCCTCGGGACGTGCCCGGCCGTCGGGTCCGGTCATCGCGTTGCCACCCAGAGCGAGCAGGACTCTCATCAGCGGCCTCCCGCCACACGCAGCACGGCACCGGTTGCGTAGGGACACTCGTCGCCGAGCAGCCAGGTGATCGCCGCGGCGACCTCCTCGGGCTCACCGACGCGCCCCATCGGGACGTTCGGGGCGACCCGCTCCAGGCGGCCGGGCTCGCCCGCGGCCTCGTGGATGCCGGTGCGGATGATGCCGGGGGCCACGGCGTTCACGCGTACGCCGTACGGCGCGGCCTCGACGGCCAGCCCCTTGGTCAGCGCGTCGACGCCGGCCTTGGCGGCGGCGTAGTGGACGTACTCCCCCGGCGCGCCCAGCGTCGCCGCCCCGGACGAGACGTTGACGATCGTGCCGGCGCCGTTGGCGATCATGTCGCGCAGCGCGCGCCTGGCGCAGAGGACGGCGGCGGTCAGGTTCAGGTCGATGACCCGGCGGATCACGTCGGTCGGTGTGTCGACGAGCTCGCCGATGTGCAGGGTCGCGCCGGCGTTGTTGACCAGCCCGGTGACCGGACCGGCCTCGGCGGCGGCGTCGAACAGCGCCTCCACCTGCTCGGGGTCGGTGACGTCCGCTCGCACGGTCCGGCAGCGCGCCCCGGCGTCCTCGACCTGCTTGCTGGTCGCTTCGGCCGTGGCGTCGTCGGCGGCGTACCCCAGCACCAGGTCGTGCCCCTCGGCGGCGAGCCGCAGCGCGGTGGCGGCGCCGATCCCGCGGGTGCCGCCGGTGACCACGGTCAGCTTCCGGGCCGTCATCGCCGCGCACTCCCCACGCGACATGGACGCATCCCACGCGGAATTTCCCCTGTTGAGCGTCGATAACCCCGCGTTACAGCTGGTGCCGTCACAGGAAGTCCACCTCCGCCGCGGTCGCGCCGCCGGCGAGCGTGGCGTAGCCGGGGCCGCGGTCGAAGAACGGCTCGTCGCCGGTGCGGGCGGCGCGGCGCTCGGCCCGCAGGGCGTCGCTGGCGGCCTCGTCGACCACCGGCGCATCGTCGGGGCCCTCGACGACCACGCCGTAGTCGTCGCGGGCGCCCTGTCGCGAGACCTTGCCCCAGAGCACGTCGCGGGCGACCTCGTCGTACGGGCGCTCGAGCGGGTCGCCCCAGCCACCGCCGCCGGTCGTGCGGATCCGGATCACCTCGCCGGCGGCGACCGGCTCGGCGTCGGCCAGCGCGTCGACCTCGCGCTCGCGCGGCCCGCCCGGGTCGATCGTCACCTGGAACGGGCGCCCGGCCTTGCCGCCCTTCACGCCCCAGCACGACAGGATCGACCGGTCCGCGATGGACATGAAGTGCGCGTCCTTGAGCATCCGGATGTGCTTCTCGTAGCCGAGTCCGCCGCGGTAGCGCCCCGGCCCGCCGCTGTCCACGGCCAGCCCGAGCCGCTCCACCACGAACGGGAACCGCGCCTCGCTGAACTCGCTCGGCAGGTTCCGCGAGTCGGGCACGACGTGGATGGTGTCCTCGCCGTCGGCGTAGTAGCGCCCGCCGGAGCCGCCGCCGAGCACCTCGCGCATGAGGTACGGCGCCCCGTCGAGGTCCGTGCCGTACACGCCCGTGTAGCGGATCGTCTCCTGGTCCGCGGGCATCCGGCCGTCGACCGCCTTGGCCAGCACGCCGGCGAGCACGCCGAGCAGCCGCAGGATCACGAACGTCCGCGCGTTGGTCGGCGCCGGGAACTCGGGCGTGAGCAGCGTGCCCTTGGGCGGGAACCGCATCTCGATCAGGGGTACGACGCCCTCGTTGACGTCGAGCTCGGCCATCCGCTCCGGGGTGTCGGCGAGGTTGCGGAGGATCGGCGCGAGCCACTTCTTCAGGAAGTTGCCGTCGGCGTAGTCGCCGCAGTGGTTGATCGGCCCCTTCGCCTGCGGGCTGGTGCCGTGGAAGTCGAGGACCAGGCGCTCGCCTCCGGGGTCGTCGGCCGGTGTCCGCGTCAGCGTGATCCGCTGTGTGTGCAGCTTGGGCTCGTCGACGCCGTCGTGCTCGGCGTAGTCCTCCCACACGTACGTGCCGACCGGGATCTTCGCGAGGATCTCCCGGCGGAACGTCGCGGTCGTCTTGTCGAGCACCGCGTCGAAGCAGGCCTCGACCGTCTCGCGGCCGTAGCGCGCGAACAGCTCGGCCATCCGCCGCGCCCCCATCAGGCACGCCGAGCACTCGGCGTCGAGGTCGGCGGCCAGCGACTCGGGCATCCGCGAGTTGCGCGTCATGATCTTGAGCGCCGCCTCGTTGGGCACGCCCTGGTCCCACAGCCGGATCGGCGGGACCATCAGCCCCTCCTCGAAGACGCTCGTGGCGCTGCTGGGCATCGACCCCGGTACGGCGCCGCCGATGTCGTCGTGGTGGCCGAACGCCTGCACGAACGCGACCACCTGCGGGCCCTGCCCGTCGCCCTCGTCGTGGAACACCGGAGCGGTGACGCACAGGTCCGGGAGGTGTCCGATGCCGCCCTCGGAGAGGTAGACGTCGTTGTGGAAGAACACGTCGCCCGGCTTCATCGTCTCGAGCGGGTAGTCCCGGGCCACCGGGTGCACCAGAGCGGAGTAGGACCGCCCGGTGAGCTTGCGCAGCTTCCGGTCGTGGATGCCGGCGCGGTAGTCGTGGGCGTCGCGGATCATCGGGCTGCGCGACGTACGCCCGATCGCGGTCTCGACCTCCTTCTCCACCGACGCCAGGTAGCCCTCGACGATCTCGACGAGGACCGGGTCGACGTCCTTGTTCGCCGCGGTCTCGACAGGCTCGACCACCCGGTCGCCACTCATGCCGTCCTCCCGATCACGAGGTTGCCGTGGGCGTCGACCCGCGCGGAGAAGCCCGGGTGCAGCGGGATCGTCGAGCTGAACTCCTCGAACACCGCAGGCCCCGTGACCTCGTCGCCCGCACCGAGCCGGGCGCGGTCGTAGATCGGCGTGTCCACCCATGCGTCCTCGAACCAGACCCGCCTCGTGCCGGTGCGCGCGCTCTCGGCGCCCGAGCCCGCCGCGACCTCACGCAGCTCGGGCTTGCGGATCGGGCCGATGCCGGTGACCCGCAGGTTGACCCACTCGACCTCCTGCCGCGGGTCGTCGCGGAAGTCGTAGTCGTAGAGCGCCTTGTGCTCGTCGTGGAACCGCTCGGCGACCTGGTCCACGAGCTCCTGCGTGATCGGCCCCTCGGGGACGTCCACGCGCACCTCGAATGCCTGGCCGTAGTAGCGCAGGTCGGCTGTGCGCAGGAACCGTCGCTGCTCGGACAGGAAGCCCTCGCGCTCGAGCGCGTCGTCGCCCTGCCGTGCGAGGTCGTCGAACAACGCCTGGACCTGGGCGTGGTCGAGCTGGGAGTGCCGCCGCACGTGCGTCTGCACGTAGTCGTTGCGTACGTCGACGGTGAGCAGGCCGTACGCCGACAGGTTGCCGGGATTGAGCGGGACCAACACGCCCTGCAGGCCGAGGATGTCCATCAGTCGGCAGGCGAGCAGCGAGCCCGAGCCGCCGAACGTGACGAGCGTGAAGTCGCGGACGTCGAGGCCGCGGTTGACGGTGATCTGGCGCAGCGCGTTGGCCTGGTTCCAGGCGGAGATCTCCAGCACGCCCGTGGCGCAGGCCTCGAACCCGAGGCCCAGCCGCTCGGCCAGCGTGGTGATCCCCTTGCTTGCCAGCTCGATGTCGAGCGGCACCTCGCCGCCCAGCAGGTGCGGCGGGATCCGCCCGAGCACCACGTGCGCGTCGGTGATCGTCGGCTCCTCGCCACCGGTCCGGTAGCACATCGGTCCCGGGTCCGCGCCCGCCGACTGCGGGCCGACCTTGAGCGTCCCTTCCGGCGACACCCAGGCGATCGAGCCGCCGCCCGCACCGACGGTGACCACGTCAATCATCGGGATCTTGCTCGGGTAGGCGCCGACGGTGCCCTCGGTGGTGAGGGCGGGGTGCCCGTCGATCACGACGGTCACGTCGGTCGACGTGCCGCCGCCGTCACAGGTGACGACCTGCGAGAACCCGGCCTTCTCGGCCACCACGGCCGCACCCAGCGCGCCCGCTGCGGGGCCGGAGAGCACGGTGGTGATCGGCTGGTGCACGACCTCGTCGGCCGACAGGACACCGCCGTTGGACTTCATCACGTAGAACGGCACCGCCCGGTCCTGGTCGAGGGTGCGCAGGTGGCCGGCGATGTTCTCGACGTACCGCCGGATGTTCGGCTTCACCGCGGCGTCGACGAGCGTGGTGACGGAGCGTTCGTACTCGCGGTACTCGCGCAGCACCTCGCTCGAGATCGACACGGTCGCGGCCGGGTGCACCTCGGCGAGGATCGCCCGCATCGCGAGCTCGTGCGCGTCGTTGGCGTAGGAGTGCAGGAACGAGACGCCGATGGTGTTGATGCCACGGTCGCGGAACCACGCGGCCACCGCCATCGCCTGCTCGGCGTCGAACGGCCGGATCTCCTCGCCGTGCACGTTCATCCGGCCGGCCACGGTCTTCACCCGGTCGACCGGGACGATCCGGTCGGGCTTCACCCAGAAGTAGGAGTTGCCGTAGCCGTCGGGCACCGACTGCCGGGCGATCTCGAGCATGAACTCGTAGCCCTCGGTGGTGATGAAGCCGAGGTTCTCGACCTTGCCCTCGAGCAGCTTGTTGGTGGCGACCGTGGTGCCGTGGCTGACCGCCGTGACGGCGTCGCCGCCGAGACCCAGGTCGCCGAGCACCTTGCGCACGCCGGTCATGAACCCGACCGCGGGGTCGTGCGGTGTCGACGGTGTCTTGGTCACGGCGAGCTCGCCGGTCTCCTCGTCGACGGCCACCACGTCCGTGAACGTGCCGCCGGTGTCGATGCCGATCCGGATGCGGCTCACGAGGACACCTCTTCTCCGAGGTCGGGACGGCGCTCGCCCACGCGGGTGAGCTGCTCGAACGCGTGCGCGACCTCGAGCAGCCGGCGCTCGGCCTTGGGTGGCGCCACGATCTGCACGCCGACCGGCCAGCCCTCGGTGGTGAAGCCCGCGGGCACGCTGATGGCCGGGCAGCCGGTGACGGTGATCAGGAAGCAGGACCGCATCCAGTCGAGGTAGGTCTCCTGGGTGCGGCCGTTGATGGTGGCGGGGTACTCCTCGTCGGCGTCGAACGGCGGCACCTGGCTGACGGGCAGCACGAGTACGTCGTACCGCTCGAAGAACTTGCGCACCCGGTTGCCCAGGCTGGTCATCCGCTGGTGCGCGGCCCAGACGTCGGCGCCGGTGAGCGACTCGCCGGCGCGGATGTTGTCGGCGAGGGACGGCTTGAAGCCGTCGGGGCGCTTGGCGAGCATCTGGCCGTACGTCGCCTGGAAGAGCCAGGCCCGCAGCGTCCGGAACGCCTGCTCGGCACCGGTCACGTCGAGGTGGTCCCGCTCGACGTGGCCGCCGGCGGACTCGAACACCGCGGCCTGCGCCTCGACCACGCCGGCGACCTGCGCGTCCACCTCGAAGACGCCGCCGAGGTCGGTGCTGAGGGCGACCCGCAGGCCGGCCAGCACGCTGGGGTCCGGAGCGAGCGGCGGCGCGAATGTCGCACCGGGGTCGCCGAGGGCCATCCGGTCGCGCCGGGTCGGGCCGGCGATCACCGACAGCAGCAGCGCGAGGTCCTCGACGTTGCGCGCCATCGGCCCGCCCACCGAGAGGAGCTCCCAGTAGTTGGCCTTGGGCCAGTCGGGCACCCGGCCGACGCTGGGGCGAAGGCCGACCACGTTGCAGAACGAGGCCGGGTTGCGCAGCGAGCCGCCCATGTCGCTGCCGTCGGCGAGCGGCACCATGCCGGACGCGAGCGCGGCGGCCGCTCCCCCGCTGGACCCGCCGGCGGAGCGGCTCAGGTCGTAGGGGTTGCGGGTGGTTCCGAAGATCGGGTTGAAGGTGTGGGAGCCGGCGGCCCACTCGGGCACGTTGGTCTTCCCGATCGTGACGGCGCCGGCGCCCCGGATCCGCTCCACGAGCAGCTCGTCGTGCCGGGAGACGTAGTCGTGGCGCAGCGGCGACCCGAACGACGTCGGCCAGCCGGCCGCCTCGTGGGTGTCCTTGAAGGCGTGCGGCAGGCCGTGCAGCGGTCCGACCTTCTCACCGCGGGCGAGCGCCTCATCGGCGGCCGCGGCGCCCTCGCGGGCACGCTCCGCGTCGAGCGAGACGACCGCGTTGACCTTCGGGTTGACCGCGGCGATCCGGTCGAGGTGCAGCTCGAGCAGCTCGCGCGCGGAGATCTCCTTGGCGGCGACCGCGGCCGCCATCTCCCGGGCGGTTGACCAGACGGTGATGCTCAACGACGACGCCCCGCGATCCAGCCCCCGATGACGACGCCGGCCAGCGTGAGGGCGCCGCCGACGAGGAGTCCCTTGACGAAGTCGTTGCCGGTCGGCGCGGGGGCCGGAGCGGTGAACACCTGGCCGGGTGCGGGCGCCCCGGTCGGAGTGGTCTCGACAGGCTCGACCACCCGGGGACGCTCGCCGGCCAGGTAGCGGTCGATGTTGCCGAAGAACTCGTTGGCCATCCGCTTCGAGACGCCGGTGAGCATCCGCTGCCCGACGCCGCCGATCATTCCGCCGACGGTGGCGTCGGCGTCGTAGGTGAGGAGCGTGCCACCGCTGCCGTTCGGGGCGTCCTGGAGGTGGACAGAGACGGTCGCGTCGATCGTGCCGGCGGAGCCGGCCCCGCGTGCGCGCATGAGGTAGGTGCCTGGCTCGGGCTGCTCGATGATGGAGTACTGCCCGTCGTACACGCCCTTGATCGACCCGACGCCGGCGGCGACGGTCATCGCGTAGGTGTCGTCGCCCAGAGCCTCGAGCCGCTGGCATCCCGGGATCGTCGCGACGAGCACGGCCGGGTCGTTCAGCGCCTTCCAGAGCGTCTGGGGCTCGACCTTGAGGGTGCTCGTGCCGTTGACCTTCATGACCGGGCCTCCTGGTGTTGCTCCCTGAGGTGGAACAGCTCGCTGGGTGAGATCGGCATCCTGCGGATCGGGATGCCTTCGGCGTCCTCGATCGCCGCGGCGATGGCGGCCGCCCCGGGGATCACCCCGGCCTCGCCGGCGCCCTTCACACCGAGCGGGTTGAGTGGCGACGGCGTGACGAGGTGGTCGATCTCGACCTCGGGCACCTCGGATGCGTAGGGCATGAGGAAGTCCATGAACGAGGCGTTGAGGAGCTGGCCGTCTGGGGCGTAGACCATGCGCTCGTAGAGCGAACCGCCGACGCCTTGCGCGACGCCGCCGTGGATCTGGCCCTCGACGATCATCGGGTTGATCAGCGTGCCGCAGTCGTGGACGACGCAGTAGCGCAGGATCTTGATGTCCGCGGTGTCCGGGTCGGTCTCGACGACGACCGCGTGCATGCCGTTGGCGAACGTCGACCGCGGCGGCGAGTAGAACTGCGACGCCTCCAACCCCGGCGACTCGCCCTCGGGCACCGGAGGCTTGTCGGGGTCAGCCGGGGACGCGAACTGCGTGGCCCGCTTGGCCGCCTCGTCGAAGGCGTAGCGCAGCGGGTTGGACAGCACCGCGACCGCACCGAGGTCGATGGAGGCGCCGGAGTCGCCGGTGCCCTTGACCCGGACGTTGCCGTCGACGATCTCGAGGTCCTCGACCGCCGCCTCGAGCGCGTCGGCGGCGACCTTCAGCGCCTTCTCGCGTACGGCACGGGCGGTGACGGCGACGGCGCTGCCGGACATCACGGCGGTGCGCGAGGCGAACGTGCCGACGGCGTACTTGAACCGGCGGGTGTCCCCCGTCGTCACGCGGATCCGCTCGAAGGGCACGCCGAGCTCGTCGGCGACGATCTGCGCGAGCATCGTCTGGTGGCCCTGGCCCTGCGTGGTCAGGCCGGTGGAGACCACGACGGTGCCGTCGGTCTCGACGCGGATGTGGCCGCCCTCGTAGGGGCCGACGCCGGTGCCCTCGACGTAGCAGGCCAGGCCGATCCCGACCCGGCGGCCCTCGGCACGGGCCTCCTCGCGCTGGGCCTCGAACCCGTCCCAGCCGACGAGCTTCTTGAGCTTCGCGAGCGAGGCCGGGAAGTCGCCGGAGTCGTAGAGCAGCTGACGACCGTCCTGGAAGATCAGCCCCTGGTCGTAAGGCATCTCGTCGGGCTGGATGAAGTTGCGCTCGCGCACGACGGTGCGGTCGAGGCCGAGGTCGGCGGCGATCGCGTCCATCGTGCGCTCCATGACGAAGCAGCCCTGGGGCCGGCCGGCGCCGCGGTACGGCGTGACGATGACCGTGTTGGTGTAGAGGCTCTCGAACTCGACGCGGTAGACGCCGGGCTTGTAGGGGCCGAGCAGCTGCGTCGAGGTGATGATCGGGACGATCAGGCCGTAGGGGATGTAGGCGCCGTGGTCGTGCCAGAACTTCACCGACAGGCCGAGCAGCCGCCCCTCGTCGTCGTACCCGACGCGCACGTGGTGCAGCTGGCCGCGCTCGTGGGCGGAGGAGACGAAGTGCTCGCGGCGGTCTTCGGTCCACTTCACCGGCTGCCCGAGGCGGATCGCCGCCCACGGGACGAGGATCTCTTCGGGCCACGGGTGCACGATCTTGACGCCGAAGCCGCCGCCGACGTCGGGGGTGATCACCTCGACCCGATCGACCGGCAGCGCGAGCTTTGCGGCGATCGCCTGCCGCACGCTTGTCGACGTCTGGGTGCTGCTGTGCACGGTGAGTGACCGGTCGTCGGCGTCCCACTTGGCGAGGACGCCCTTGCCCTCCATCGGCATCGACGCGCTCCGCTCGATGGCCAGGTCGAGCTCGAGCTGGTGCGGCGCGGCGTCGATCACGGCGTCGGCGTCACCGGTCTCCTGCACCATGCGAGCCGCGACGTTGCCGGGTACGTCGTCGTGCACGAGGTGCTCGGCCGCGCGGGCGGCCTCGACCCCGACGACAGCCGGGAGGAAGTCGTACTCGACCCGGATGCGCTCGGCGGCGTCCTCGGCGGCGTAGCGGTCGCGGGCGACGACCATGACGACCGCCTCGCCGACGTAGTTGACCTCGCCGGCGGCGAGCGCGTGCTGGGTGTGGCCGTGGGTCAGTGTCGGGTGCGGGATCAGCAGCGGCAGCGGCTCGGCCACGGTCGTGCCGTGCTCCTCCTCGTCGGCGACGAGGTCCTCGTGGGTGTAGATCGCCACTAGCCCGTCGACGTCGAGCGCGTCGGTGACGTCGATGTCGACGATCCGTGCGTGGGCGTGCGGGCTGCGCACGAACGCCGCCTCGAGCGCGTGGTGGCCGAGGTCGTCGAGGTAGCGGCCGTTGCCGGTGACCAGCCGCGGGTCCTCGACCCGCAGCACCTTCTCGCCGACCATGCGGGTGGTCATGACCGCTCCTCCGGCTGGTCGCGCTCGTCGTTCGGGTGGTCGAGCCTGTCGAGACCACCGTCGGATCGCCGGAGCTCCGCGGCCCGCTCGACCGCGGAGACGATGTTGACGTAGCCGGTGCAGCGGCACAGGTTGCCGCTGATCGCCTCGCGCGCCTCGTCGCGCGTCGGCGACGGGTTGTCCTCGAGGAACGCGGTGATCGTGGTGATGAAGCCGGGCGTGCAGAAGCCGCACTGCAACGCGTGGCACTCCTGGAACGCCTGCTGCACCGGTCCCATCCCGCCGTCGGTCGAGCGGCAGCCCTCGACGGTGGTGATCTCCGCGCCGTCCAGGCTGACTGCGAACAACAGGCATGACCGCATCGGGGCGCCGTCGACCAGGATCGTGCAGGCACCACACACGCCGTGCTCGCAGCCGACGTGGGTGCCGGTCAGCCGCAGGTCGTGCCGCAGCGCGTCCGACAGCAGCCGGCGGGCGGGCAGCTCGAGGTCGTGCTTGACGCCGTTGACGGTGAGCGACACCCGTACGTTGGTGGTCTCGACAGGCTCGACCACCCGGCCCTCGACCATGTCGGTCATGTCGCTGCCCTCCTCGTCGCCCGCGCCGCGTCGTGCGCCTGCGCGACCGCGCGCCGGGTGAGCACGTGCGCGAGGTGCCGCCGGTACGCCGCCGTCGCGTGGATGTCGTCCTCGGGGTCGATCGCGGCGTCGACCAGCTCGGTCGCGCGGGCCTCGTCAATGCCGCCGCCGGAGCCGCCGATCGCCGGTGCGAGGTCGACGACGACCGGTCCGTCGCCGACCGAGATCAGCCCGACCCGGGCACCGGTCACCGCGAGGTCGGGGTCGACCGTGACGAGCGCGGCGACGCCGCACATCGCGTAGTCGCCGTGCCGGCGGGCCAGCTCGAGGAAGGCCGAGCCGGTGCCGGCCGGCGGGCGCCGGAACGTGGCGGCGACGGCGACTTCGGCGTCGGCGTGCTCGGTCTCCATCGGGCCGACGAAGAAGTCGGTCGCCGCGACCGTGCGCGACCCCCGCGGGCCGACGAGCTCGACCTCGCCGTCGAGCACCGCGAGCACGGCGGTCATCTCGGCGGCCGGGTCGCCGTGGACCAGGCTGCCGACCGTCGTACCCCGGTTGCGGATGGTCGGGTGCGCGACCTGGCTGAGCGCCTGCCGCAGCAGCGGCACTGCTGCGTAGGCGTCGGCGTCGTGCTCGACCCGGGAGTGCCGGGCCAGCGCGCCGACCCGGACACCTGTGGAGGTCGCCTCCACGGTGTCCAGGCCGGGCAGGTGGTTGATGTCGACGAGGTGGCCCGGCGAGGCGAGCCGCATCGACATCAGTGGCACCAGGCTCTGGCCGCCCGCGAGCACCTTGGCACCCTCACCGGAGTACCTGTCGAGGATCTGCACGGCTTCCTCGACGGTGGCCGGCCGGTGGTAGGTGAACGCGGGCGGTTTCACGAGCCTCCTGGTCTGCTGTGGCGATCGGAGCGAACGAGACGGACAGTCAACACCCTCAGTGCGAGCGGTGCGACCCCTCGTCGTCGTGTCCTGGCACGTCCTCCTCGTGGTGCAGTCCCGAGCGGCCCACGGCGAGCATCGTCCCGTCGTCCTTCATCTGCGGCGGGGCGATCGCGCGGGCCAGGTGGTACATGACGAGGCAGACGATCGTGCCGAACGCGATGCCGGCGAGCGAGAAGTTGTCGGTGATCTCGAGCGTGACGTCGCCGATGGCGATGATGATGCCCGCGGCGATCGGGACGAGGTTCACGGGGTTGGCGAAGTCGACCCCGTTCTCCTTCCAGATCTTCGCGCCGAGCAGCCCGATCATGCCGTAGAGGACGACGGTGATGCCGCCGAGCACACCACCCGGCGTGGCGGACACGACGGCCCCGAACTTCGGGCTGAGGCCGAACAGGATCGCGACCACCGCGGCGACGTAGTAGGCCGCCGTGCTGTAGACGCGGGTGGCGGCCATGACGCCGATGTTCTCGGCGTACGTCGTGGTCGGCGAGCCACCGACCGACGAGGTGAGAGCGGTCGCGATGCCGTCCGCGGCGATCGCGCGGCCCATCACCGGGTCGAGGTCACGATCGGTCATCTCGGCGACGGCCTTGACGTGACCGGTGTTCTCGGCGACCAGCGCGATCACGGCCGGGAGCATCAGCAGCACGAAGGCGAGGCTGAAGTCCGGCGCGTGGATGCCGACGATGCCGTTCGCGAAGTCGCTGACGGGCGGGAAGCCGATCCAGTCCGCGTTCTGCACGTTCTCCCAGTTGACCCGGAAGTGCGTGGTGGCCTCCTGGGCGTTGGGGTCGAACGACGTGATCTGACCGAAGACGCGATCGAAGACCCAGGACAGGATGTAGCCGAAGATCAGGCCGAGGAAGACCGCGATGCGGCCGAAGAAGCCCCGGAAGCCGACGGCCATCAGGATCACGGCCGTCATGGTGAGGAGCCCGATCCACTGGTCCTGCGGCCAGTAGATGTCGGCGACGACCGGGGCGAGGTTGAACCCGATCAGCATCACGACCGCACCGGTGACGACCGGCGGCAGTACCGCATGCAGTACGCCGGACCCCATGAAGTGGATCAGTACGCCGACCAGGGCGAGCACGATGCCGGCGACCAGGATCGAGCCGGTGACGTCGGCCGCGTTGCCGCCCTGGTTGTAGATCGCGGCCGCACCGCCGACGAACGACGCCGACGTACCCAGGTAGCTCGGTACCTTCCCCTGCACGATCAGCAGGAACAGGATCGTGGCAATACCGCTCATCATGATCGCGAGCTGGGCGTTGAGGCCCATGATCAGCGGGAAAACGAACGTCGCGCCGAACATCGCGACCACGTGCTGGGCGCCGAGCCCGACGGTCCGTCCCCAGGACAGCCGCTCGTCCGGCGCTACTGCCGCACCCGGAGGCGGCGTCTTTCCGTCGTAGACGACCTTCCAACCAAACGCCATGGCAGGCCTCCCTGCTCACAAGCCCGGCGCGGGCCCGAGCCGCGTGCCAGGCGCACCCAACGCCCGGGTCGGACGACCCGGGTCAGGGTCACTGTGCACCTAGACGAAGGGTTCTGCCAGCACTTCGGGAAACGACACGCGGCAGCGTTACGCTCCCGTCATGCCCGGCCCACTCCCCTGTGCCGCATCGACTCTCGTCTCGCCCGTCCTGGGCACCCAGGCACGATGGGTGGAGGCCGCAAGAACGCGCGTGAGCGTGCACTACGAGACGGGCGAACCGGCCATCCCGGTCGTCTGCGTCGGTATGCCGGAGGCGGTGCGGCTTCCGTACGGCGTCGTGGTCAGCGAGCTGCCGGCGCCGGGACCCGTCGGCCTGGTCGCCCGACGCTGGTGGTGTCCCGACCGTCCGAGCGGACTGACTCCGGCGTCAGGATCCACGTGGACGCGGTGGCTTCACGAGGATTCGCCCGGTCTCTCCGATCCGCCCGATCCTGCTGTCCTGCTGGGACGTGGCGCAGGACTGACTCCTGACGGCGACGACGTGCTCGCCGGCATGTTGGTCGCTGCGTCTGCGCTCGGCGACCCGCGGCTGCCGGCCTGGCGAGCCGCGACCAAGGCGGCCCTGGCGACGCGCCGTACCACTGCCGTCTCCGTCGGCATGCTGCACGCCGCGCTGGACGGGTGGGCCGCTCCCCCGCTGGCCGCCGCGGTGCGCGCGCTCTGCGGACCCGACGACCCGACGCCGGCGGTCGACGCGCTGCTGGCCGTGGGCTCGTCGTCGGGGCGGGCGCTGCTGGACGGGGTGCTGTACGTTCTCGCGACCGGGACCGTGGAGGGAGCCGCATGAAGCAGGTGGACGTCCGCAAGGCGTACGTCGACTCGGTGACGCTGATGCAGGTGAGCCGGCGCGTCGCCGACCTCGACGGGGTCGAGGCCGCGCTCGTCGCGATGGCCACCGACCTCAACCTCGAGCTCGCCCAAGGGATGGGCTTCGAGATCCCCGACGGCATCTCCGGTAACGACATGCTGGTCGCGCTGGACGTGTCCTCGGACGAGGTGCTCGCGGCCGCGCGCGCCGAACTCGACGCCGCGCTGGCCGCCGCGTCGAAGCCGGCCGCCGGTGGTTTCGGTGAGGCGCCACCGCCGCTCACGATGCGTGCCGCCACGCGCGACGTCGACCCGGAGTCGGCGGTGGCGCTGGTGTCGACGCCCGGGCAGTACGCCTTCGCCGACGCGCTCGACGCGGTCGAGGCCGGGCTGCTGACGATGGTGTTCAGCGACAACGTGTCGCTCGAGCAGGAGGTCGCGCTCAAGCAGCGTGCCGCCGAGACCGGGGCGCTGGTGATGGGACCGGACTGCGGTACGGCGGTC
>NZ_CAMPGZ010000049.1 GCF_946885725.1 uncultured Nocardioides sp. | reverse complement strand
CCATAACCCCGCGTTACAGCAAGTTCCGGGGCGGCCAGCCGAGCGTCAGTCGACGAGCGGGACCTGCACCATCAGCTGGCCGCCGCCGGGGTCGATCAGGAGGCCGCGGCCGGGGTGGACGCGAGGCATCAGGCTGCTGCGCAGGAGGCGGGCGCCGAAGATGTCGCCGTCGGCCATGCCCTGCGGCGACATCAGCAGGCCCTGGCGGGTCTTGCGGGCCTCGTAGATCCAGCCGCTGTAGCCGGCGCCGACCTCGGTGGTCGAGCCGGCGAGCAGCACCCGCCACTTCTTGCCGCGCGCCTGCTGGACCAGCGCGAGCATGGCCTGCGCGAGCGGGCCTTCCTTGAGCATCTCGGCGTCGTCGACGAGCACGACCGTGCCCTCGGGCGTGGCGCGGAACCGCTCGACCAGCGCCTCCTCCGCCAGGCCGTCGGTGAGCAGCGCGTCGTCGCCGAGGTCGCGCGAGAGCAGGTTGGGGACCGGGCAGAGCGCGAGCACCGGCAGGCCGGCCTCGCGGACGGCGCGGGCGGCGAAGCGGAGCGTGTTGGTGCGGCCGGCCTTCGGCGGTCCGGCGAGTACGGCGACAGCGGCGCCGGACAGGTCGAGCCCGACCGGCTGCAGCTCGTCGCCGCCGAGGCCGATCGGCACCAGGCCGTCGGCGATCTGCTCCTTCATCGCGGCCAGCGCGGCCAGCACACCGTCGTCGAGCGGCGCCGCCGCCGGCATCTCCTCGAGGCGGAACGGCCTCCGCTCCCTGGGTACGGCGTCGTCCCGAGCGGCGTGGCGGGCGGCGATGTCGCGCAGCGCGTTGTTCTGCCCGGCACCGGAGATGTCGCGGGCGAGCACGGCCACCTGCATCTCGACGACCGGGTCCGGGGTGAGCGCGCGACCGTCGACGAGCCGGTCCGGGACCTCCTTCGGCGGGATGCCCACGGCACCGAAGTCGGCCCGGTCGGACAGCCGCAGCACGACCCGGTTGTCCACGAGCGTCGACATCCGGCCGGTGACGAGGGTCCGGTCGCCGGAGAGCACGACGTGCAGGCCGACGCTCGCGCCGTCGCGCAGCAGCGCCATCACCTGCTCGGTCATCCGGCCGCTGTCGACCTCGCCGAGCGAGGACACGAAGCCGTCCCAGCGGTCGAGCAGGAACAGCAGGTAGGGCGGTTTCTCGCCGTCGGGCAACGCCGCGCGCAGCTCGGCGAGGTCGGCGTACCCGGCGGCCCCGAGCAGCGCCTGCCGCTCTTCGACCAGCGACACGAGACGCGACAGCAGGCGTCCCGCGCGGTCGACCTGGGTGCGGCTGACCACGGCGCCGGTGTGCCGGAGGTTCGCGAGGCCGAGCAGAGCGCCGTTGCCGCAGTCGAGTCCGTACATGTGCAGGTCCCCGACGGACACCCGGTCGGCCAGCGCGCCGGCGATCGTGCGCATCGCGGTGGAGCGGCCGCTCCGCGGTCCGCCGATGACGTACAAGTGGCCTTCGCGACCGAGCTCGAACAGCTTCGCGCGCTGCTCCTGCAGCGCCGGCAGGTCCTCGAGGGCCCACGGCGCGGCGAGGTGCTCGCCGTCCTCCGGCACCGCGAAGGAAGGCAGGTCCGGGAGCTCGACGACATCGGGCAGCGCGTCCAGCCAGGGCCGGTGCTGCGGCGGCAACCCGAGCGAGGAGCTCAGCGAGGTGATCGCGTCGACGACAGCGGCGAGGTCGGTGTCGGCCTCGTCGGTGCCGACCGTCTCCGCCTTCGGCCGCGCGGGCGCGGGCAGGCCGGCCTTCTCCCACGGCACCGGCCAGGCCAGCACCTCCGGCGCCTGCTTCGGACCCTCCTCGGCGTCCGGGCGCCGCCCACCGACACGGCCGCTCTGGAACGGCATCAGCGTCGACGCACCGCTGCGCACGAAAGCCCGGCCGGGCTGGTTCTTCTGGATCCGCGCGGCATCGGGCGCGTCGATCACGTCGCGCGAGTCGTTCTCATCGGTGACCCGCAGCGAGATGCGCAGGTTGGTGTTCGCGCGGATGTCCGCCGACACCACGCCGCTGGGCCGCTGCGTCGCGAGCACCAGGTGGATGCCGAGCGACCGACCACGCTGGGCGATCGACACCAGGCCGCTGACGAAGTCCGGCAGCTCGGCGACCATGCTCGCGAACTCGTCGATCACCAGCACCAGCCGCGGGATCGCGGGCAGCTCGGGCTGGGTGCGCTGCAGCGCCCAGTAGTCCTCGAGGTCCTTCGCCCCCGGTACGGCGAGCAGGTGCTCGCGGCGACGCAGCTCGGCCGACAGCGACACCAGGGCGCGGCCGACGAGGTGGTTGTCGAGGTCGGTCACCATGCCGACGGTGTGCGGCAGCCGGGCGCAGTCCTTGAACGCCGAGCCGCCCTTGTAGTCCACGAGCACGAACGTCAGCTCGTCCGGACGGTTCGCGATCGCCAGCGACGCGACCAGCGTCTGCAGCAGCTCGGACTTTCCGGAGCCGGTCGTACCTGCGATGAGCGCGTGCGGCCCGTCCCGGCGCAGGTCGACGCGGAACGGACCGTCGTACCCCGCACCCACGACCACGTCGGTGGTCCGCCCGTGCCGCCAGCGCGCCGCGATGCCCTCAGGCGTCGGGGGGTCGAGGTCGATCTCCTCCAGCAGCCGGGCGGACGACGGCAGCCCGGTCGCCTCCTCCTCCGGCGTCGTGTCGCGCAGCGGCGCCAGCGCGCGGGCGACGGTCTCGCACCAGGGGATCTCGACGAGGTCGGGCGTGATCCCCGCCGTCCCCTCTGACGCGGTCTCCAGGATCTTCACCTCGCCGGCCGCGCAGGCCACGACCGCGCGGCACTCCTCGGGCAGCTGCCGCACCTCGTCCTCGACGCACAGCACCATCACACCGACGGCCGGACCGCGGCGCAGCAGGTCGACCACCGCCGGCAGCGTGCGCAGCCGCCGCGCACCATCGAGGACCACCAGGACGTCGGGCGTGCTGCGGACCTTGTCGCGGATGTTGGCCTGCCGCTGGTCGACCAGCGCGGTCAGCTCGGCGAGCCGGCGCCCGACCGAGTCCTGCTGGGTGCCGAGCGCGAGCGCCTCCGGTTCGCCGCCGAGCCGGGCGTGCGGCAGCCAGCGCACCCAGCCCCAGTCGTTCTCGCCCTCGGCGTCGCTCAGCACCGTCACGCGTACGTCGTTGGGGCTGTGCAGCAACGCGGCCTGCGCCACCATCCAGTGCGCCACCGGCGGGGCCGTCTCCGGGTCGCCGGCCACGCCCACGACGCCGAGCTGCTGGATGTCGAGCCAGACCGGCACCAGGTCGAGCATCCGCGGGGCCGGCTCCTCATCGGTCTTGTCGCGGCGCTCCTCGACCTTGATGCTCGCGGTCAGCTCGCCGAGCCCGACCCGCAGCCGCAGGTAGTCGGGGTCGGAGTGCCGCCGCTCCCACAGCCGCGGCCCGGGCCCGATCGCCTGCATCAGCAGCGTGGCCGGGTCGGGACAGGACAGCCGCCGCTCGGCCTGCTCGGCCAGCAGCCCGAGACGGATCCGCTCGCTGACGGCGGCCAGCGTCTCGTCGTACTTCTGCTGCCGCTCCTTGACCTCGCGACGGTTGTTCTTCCGGTCGCTGAAGTAGTTGGCCAGGATCATCACCGGCGACAGCAGCGCGAAGATCAGGAACCGCGGCCCGAAGAAGTAGGCCATCGGGATCGCCACGAACAGCGGCACGATGACCATCACCCACGGGATCGGCCGGCGGCGGAGCTCCTGCGGCTTGTCGGGCAGGTGGAAGGTCCGCTCGCGTGCGGGCGGCAGCATTCGCGGCGGCCGGTTGAAGTCGACCAGCGCCTCGTCGGGCCGCGACTCGACAACCGCGGTCGGCTCCCCCACCTCGGCGCGCACCAGCACGGTGCCGCCGGCGGCGAGGTGCCCACCGATGGGCCAGTCAGCGCTCTCCTCGACCGGCTCCCCGTCCAGCGTCACCGCGAAGTCCGACGCGGGTGTCACGGTCACACCACCGTCCGCGCCCACCGCCACGGTCAATGCGCGCGACGGCAGCCGCAGGTCCGGCAGCGACCAGCCGGTGGCGCCGTTGCCGACCACGCTCTCACCGAGCGGCAGGCGGTGGATGCGGCCGGCGCCCGGACCGGAGACGACCCGCAGCTCGGCGACGCCCGCTGGGGCGATCCGTGCCACCCGGTCCGCGGGCTCGAACAGGCTGACCACCGCGCCGTGGTGCACCCCCGCGACGCCGGCCGGGGTGTCCAGGTCGACCTCGTCACCATCGACCCAGACCGGGATCCGTCGCGCGAACGAGTCGTGGATCTCCTCGCCGAGCAGGTGCACCAGGGCCGGCACCAGGTCGCCGACCGGCTGTGCGGTGTCGAAGTCGACGAGCGCGTCGACCGCCCGGCCGTTCCTGCCGTCGACCAGCGTCAGGCTCAGCCGCACGCTTCTCCCCCGCTCGGTCGGGTCCGGATCAGGTCGCGCCCATTATGTCCCGGTCCCATCCCGGTCTCACCGGGCGGCGACGACCCGCACCGGCAGCGCCGCCCGGCTCTCGTCGCCCTCGCTCGGCACGGGCGCGCCGATGTCGAGGGTCATCCCGAGTACGTCGTACTCCCGGTCGGCCGGTCCGCTGACCGGCGCGTCGCAGCCGCGGTCGTAGGCGGCGTTGAAGTCGTTCGCGATGCCGAGGAGCTCCGGCATCGAGAACATCTCCTCGATGAAGTTCTTGTCGTCCTTGAACTTCTCGTAGCGCTCCTGCGCGTCGGTCAGGTCGGCGGCCGCCTTGTCCGCGTCGGCGCGGGCGTTGCCGACCGATGTGGCGCACGCGCGTAGGTCGCCGGCGGCGGTCGTGGCCGAGCGGTGGCAGGTCCGGTAGTGCCGGGCGAGCCGGTCGACGTACCCGAGGAACACGTCGGCGGCCGCGCCCTTCCAGCGTTCCAGCCGGACCCGCTCGAGCAGCCGTGTGGCCGTCCCCGCGTGGTCGGCGACCCTGTCCAGCTGGTCGGCGATCTCGACCAGGACGTCGTCCTCCTGGGGCACGAACGACTCGCCGTCGTACGACGCGCCCCAGTCCTTCTCGGGCGGGTCGAAGCCGGGCGCGGTCACCGCGGACCGTCCCCGCCCGGCCCGAGGTCGGGCGTGCTCGCGGAGGAGTCCAGCTGCCCGAACCGGCGGGCGACGTCCTCGAGCCCGGAGGCGAGGCCGGAGGTGGCGAGGCCGGCGAGGTCGAGCGCGTGCTGCAGCTTCTGCGCGACCGCGGACGTCATGCCGGACGCGCCCTGGTGCAGCAGCCCGTCGGCCTCCCGGTCGGCGGTGCGCGCCGCGGTCTCGGCGTCGGCTGCCTCCGGCACGGCGTGCCTGCGCAGCGTGGAAGCGACGCCGACGAGCTCCTCCGCCGGCACCTCGATGGTCATGCCGACCCCCGTCCCGAGTGCGAGTGGCCCGAGAAACCCTAGCCCAGGCTGAGGTTCCGCATCAGGGGGCGACGCGGTCGATGACCAGCGGGCCCGGGGTGTACGACGCCGACTCCGCGATCTCGACGCCGCCCTCGAGCGAGGCCAGCGCGCGCTCGATGCGGTCGGCGTCGTCGGTGTGCAGGGTGAGCAGCGGCTGTCCCGCGCGCACCTGCTCTCCGGGCTTGGCGTGGATCTCGACGCCCGCCCCGGCCTGCACCGGGTCCTCCTTGCGAGCCCGGCCGGCACCCAAGCGCCAGGCGGCCATGCCGACCGCCATCGCGTCCATCCGCGTGACGACGCCGTCGGTCTCGGCGGTGACGACCTGCGTCTCGCGACCGGTCGGCAGCTCGGCGTCGGGGTCGCCGCCCTGCGCGACGATCATCCGTCGCCACGCGTCCATCGCGGACCCGTCGGCCAGCCTGTCGGCCGGGTCGACGTCGTCGCGGCCGGCGCCGGCGAGCATCTCGCGCGCCAGCGCGAGCGTGAGCTCCACGACGTCCTCGGGTCCACCGCCGGCGAGCACCTCGACGGACTCACGCACCTCGAGGGCGTTGCCGGCCGTGCGCCCGAGCGGCGTCGACATGTCGGTGAGCAGCGCGACGGTGTTGACACCGGCGTCGGTGCCGAGCGCGACCATGGTCTCGGCGAGCTCGCGGGCGGTCTTCTCGTCCTTCATGAACGCCCCGCTGCCGACCTTGACGTCGAGCACGAGGGTGCCGGTGCCCTCGGCGATCTTCTTGCTCATGATCGAGCTGGCGATCAGCGGGATCGCCTCGACGGTGCCGGTGACGTCGCGCAGCGCGTAGAGCTTCTTGTCCGCCGGCGCCAGTCCGGTGCCCGCCGCGCAGATGACCGCGCCGACGCTCTCGAGCTGGTCGAGCATCTCCTGGTTGGACAGGTCCGCGCGCCAGCCCGGGATCGACTCGAGCTTGTCGAGCGTGCCGCCGGTGTGGCCGAGGCCGCGGCCGGACAGCTGGGGTACGGCGACGCCGCACGCGGCGACGAGCGGCGCGAGCGGCAGCGTGATCTTGTCGCCGACGCCGCCGGTGGAGTGCTTGTCGGCGGTGGGCCGCGACAGCGAGGAGAAGTCCATCCGCTCCCCCGATGCGATCATCGCCGCGGTCCAGCGGGAGATCTCGCGGCGGGTCATGCCGTTGAGCAGGATCGCCATCGCCAGCGCGGACATCTGCTCGTCGGCGACCACGCCGCGGGTGTAGGCGTCGACCACCCAGTCGATCTGGGAGTCGGTGAGCTCCCCTCCGTCGCGCTTCGCGACGATCACCTCGACGGCGTCGTGGGCCTCGCTCATCGGTCTCCCTCGCTCTTGGTGCTCGTACTGACGGTCGTGCTGGTGGTGGTGCCGGCCGCCACGGGCACCCGGCGGTTGCCGCGGAGCACGAACGTACCCCGCGACTCCGGCTCGCCCGCGAGGGTCAGGCCGGGGAAGGTGCGCAGCAGGTGGCCGAGTGACTCCACGAGCTCCATCCGCGCCAGCGGCGCACCCAGGCAGAAGTGCACCCCGGCGCCGAACGCCAGGTGCGGGTTGGGGTCGCGGTCCGGGCGGAACATGTCGACGTCCTCGAACACCGCCGGGTCGCGGTTGGCCGCGCCGAGCAGCGCGGCGACCTTCTGCCCGGGCTCGATCGTCACGCCGGCGACCTCGACCGGCTTGGTCGCGGTGCGCTCGAACAGCTGCAGCGCGGAGTCGTAGCGCAGCATCTCCTCGACGCACAGCGCGATGGCCTCGGGGCTGTCGGCGACCGGGCGGGCACCGGCGCGCAGCATCGCGACCAGCCCGTTGCCGAACACGTTGACCGACGCCTCGTGGCCGGCGTTGAGCAGCAGCACCGCCGAGGCGACCACCTCGTCCTCGCTGAGACCGCCGCCGCGGACCAGGTCGGTGACGAGGTCGTCGCGCGGCTCGGCCGCCCGCTCGCGCGCCAGCTCGCGGACGACGGCGGCGAAGTCGGTGGCGGCACGCACGGCCCTGTCGACCACACCCTCCGACGGTGCGACCTCGTACATCTTCACGATGGCCTGCGACCAGTCGCGCAGCTGCGGCGCCAGCTCGGTCGGGACGCCGAGCAGCTCGCAGATCACCAGCACCGGCAGCGGTTCGGCGTACTCACCGACGACGTCGAAGCCGCCAGGACCACCAGCGTCGACCTGCGACAGCAGCTCGGCGGCGAGCTCGCGCACCCGCGGCCGGAGCCGCTCGACGTGACCGCGGTTGAACGCCGAGGAGACGTGTCGCCGCAGGCGGGTGTGCTCGGGCGGCTCGTTCTCCATCATCTGGTGGCGGTGCAGGAGGTTGAACGGCTCGAGGTACGCCGTCGGCTCCTTGTCCTTCCAGATCCGGCCGAGCGCCCGGTTGCGCAGCACGGCGCCGGCGGTGGCGTGGTCGAACGTGAGGTACATGCCCGACGGCTCGTGCCAGGCCAGCGGACCTCGCGCGCGCTCCTCGGCGAGGAACGGGTAGGGGTCCGCGACGAACGCCGGCGCGGTCAGGTCAAGCGCGGTCGAGCGCATCGGGTCCGAACGCATCCGGGAGCACCTCGCTCATCGGCCGCACGCCCGAGACGGTCCACAGCAGCAGGTCCGGACCGCCGTTCTCGAACAGCAGCTGCCGGCACCGCCCGCACGGCATGATCACCTCGCCCTGGCCGTTGACGCACACCGCGTGGGTGAGCCGGCCGCCGCCGGTCGCGTGCAGCGAGGACACCACGCCGCACTCGGCGCACAGCGCGACGCCGTACGCCGCGTTCTCGACGTTGCAGCCCACGACCACCCGGCCGTCGTCCACTCGCGCCGCCGCACCGACCCGGTATTTGGAGTACGGCGCGTAGGCGCGCTGCATGATCTCGACGGCCTGCGCCTTGAGGTCCTCCCAGTCCTGCTGCGAGAAGTCGGGCGCCGTGGGTGACTGGTCGGTCATCCGGCACTGCCCTTGCGGTAGATCTGGCCGTCCGCCTTGGGCATCCGCAGCCGCTGCGCGGAGAACGCGAGCACCAGCAGCGTCGCGATGTAGGGCGTCATGCCGGTGAACTCGCGCGGCACGGCGTCGGTGGTGAGGAACCAGACCAGGAACAGCAGCCCGATCACGCCGAACACGATGGCCTGCCGGGTCTGCTTGCGGAAGAACCGCCAGATCGCGAGCGCGAACAGGCCGATCGCCACGAGCAGCAGCAGCGCGTGGATGGTGTCGGCCGAGCGCAGCGGGAGGCTGTCGGTGTAGCCGAACATCAACGAGCCGGCCAGGATGCCGCCCGGCCGCCAGTTGCCGAAGATCATCGCGGCCAGGCCGATGAAGCCTCGGCCACCGGTCTGGCCGGTGACGAAGCCGCTGGAGGCGACCATGGCGAGGAAGCCACCGCCGATGCCGGCCAGCGCGCCGGAGATCACGACCGCGATCCACTTGTAGCGGATCACGTTGACGCCGAGGGACTCCGCGGCCTGCGGGTTCTCGCCGCACGAGCGCAGCCGGAGGCCGAAGCTGGTGTGCCACAGCACCAGCGCGCTCACGCCGACCAGGGCGAACACCAGGACCGTCATGATGTTGAGGTTGGTGGTGATTGCCGAGACGAACGACGCGACGTCGCTGACGAAGAACCAGCCCTTGTCCGACAGGGCCTCCGCGCCGTCGGCGAGGCCCGGCACCGTGATCGACAGCGGCCGGTCGAGGCCGGTCAGCTGCTTCACGCCACCGCCGGGCAGCCCGGCGAAGTAGGCCTCGGCCAGGAACGCCGCGGCACCCAGGCCGATGATGTTGATCGCCACACCGCTGACGATGTGGTCGACGCCGAAGGTCACGGTGGCGAGCGCGTGCAGCGCGCCGCCGACCGCGCCGAGCAGGGCGGCACCGAGGATGCCGACCCACGGGCCGTAGTAGTAGGTGAAGTACGCCGCGCCCCAGGTGCCGAGGATCATCTGCCCCTCGAGGCCGATGTTGACGACGCCGGAGCGCTCGCTCCACAGACCGCCCATCGCGGCCATCAGGATCGGGCAGGTCGCCAGGATCGCCGCCCGGAGGCTTCCGGACGAGTCGATCTGGTCCTGGCCGGTGATCAGCCGCACCGCGGAGACCGAGACGATGACGCCCAGCACCAGCAGCACCCAGAAGTAGGTGAACCGGGCGGTGCGGGGCTCCTGCGGCGCCGCGCCGGGGCTCGCGGTCGTGGTGGCCGTCTGGCTCATGCCTTCACCTCCGTGGTGTCCGCGGGGCCGGAGGGTCGAGGCTCGGCCTCCAGCTTCTGGGTGACCGCGCGCTGCTCGGCGGCCGCCCGGCGCCGTCCCACGACCTCGTAGGCGACGACCACCGCGAGCACGATGACGCCCTGGGTGATCAGCACGACGTTCTGCGAGATGTCGCTCTGCAGCGTGAGCCGGTTGGACTGCTCGTTGAGGAACGCGAACAGCAACGCGCCGAACATGATGCCGAGCGGCCGGTTGCGGCCGAGCAGGGCGACGGCGATGCCGGTGAAGCCGAGGCCCGCCTGGAAGGCGGTGCCGTAGTTGTACGCCGCGCCGTAGAACGCGGGCATCCAGATCAGGCCGGCGATGCCGCCGGAGATCATCATCGACACCACGACCATCCGGCTGACCTTGACGCCGGAGGCGACTGCCGCCGACTCGGACATGCCGGTCGCGCGGAGGTCGAAGCCGAACCGGGTGCGGTTGAGCACGAAGTTGAACGCGAAGCCGGCGAGGATCGCGAGCAGCACGAGCGCCCAGATGGCGCCGTCGCGCTCCTCGAACGGCGTGAAGCCGGGGATCCGGCTGCTCTCGGGGATCGTCGGGGTCTGCCGGGCGTTTCCGGTGCGGATGCCGTAGGTGCTCATGAAGTAGCCGACCAGCGTGCCCGCGATGGCGTTGAGCATGATCGTCGAGATGACCTCGCTCACGCCGCGGGTCACCTTGAGCACGCCCGCGATGCCCGCCCACAGAGCGCCGGTGGTCACCGCGACGACGAGGCCGAGCAGGATGTTGAGCGGCCCGGGCAGGAACGCCGCGCCGACCACGACCGCCGTGGTGTACGACGCGATCTGGTACTGGCCCTCGACGCCGATGTTGAACAGGTTCATCCGGAAGCCGACGGCAGCGGCCAGCGCGGACAGGAAGATCATCGACGCCTGGTTGATGATGTTGACGTACACGCGGTTCGCCGGCGGCGACAGGATGATCTCGAAGAACTCCACCGGGCTGCTGCCCGACAGCGCGACCACCACGCTGGTGATCAGCATGGCCGCCACCACGGCGACCAGCGGTGCGACCAGGGCGGTGGCCGCTCTCTTCAGCGGGCTCACGTCCCGGCCTCCGTCTCGTCGTGGGACCCGGCTCCGGTCATCGCCGAGCCGAGGTCCTGCGGGGTCACCTGCTTGGGGTCGAACTCTCCGACGAGGCGTCCGCGGAGGATCACCTCGATGCGGTCGGAGAGGCCGATCAGCTCGTCGAGGTCGGCGGAGATCAGCAGCACCGCCAGGCCCTCGCGCCGGGCTCGCCTGATGTGGTCCCAGATCGCCGCCTGCGCACCCACGTCGACGCCGCGGGTCGGGTGGGCGGCGATCAGCAGGATCGGGTCGCCGCTCATCTCGCGGCCGACGATCAGCTTCTGCTGGTTTCCGCCGGACAGCGCGCGGGCGGTGGTGTCGATACCGGGCGTGCGTACGTCGTACTCGCGGACGATGCGCTCGGTGTCGGAGCGGGCCGCGCCGCGGTCGAGCAGCATGCCCTTGGCCGCCGGAGGCCGGTCCTGGAAGCCGAGGATGCGGTTCTCCCACAGGGGCGCGTCGAGCAGCAGCCCGTGCCGGTGCCGGTCCTCGGGGATGTAGCCGATGCCCGCGCCGCGCCGCTCGCGGGTGTCCCAGTGGGTGACGTCCTGGCCGCCGACGGTGATCTTGCCGGCGGTGGGCTTGCGCATGCCCATGATCGCCTCGACGAGCTCGGCCTGCCCGTTGCCCTCGACGCCCGCGATGCCGAGGACCTCGCCCTTGTGGATGCGCAGGTCGATGTCGGAGAGCAGCGCGCGGCCGAACGTGTCGTGCAGCGTGAGCCCCTCGACCTGGAGGAGGGCCTCGTCGGTGACGGTCGACTCCTCGGTCTCGGGCGACGGCAGCTCGGAGCCGACCATCATCTCGGCGAGCTGCCGCTTGGTGGTGCCCTCGGGCTTGGCCTCGCCCACCGTCGTGCCGCGCCGCATCACCGTGATGTCGTCGGCGATGTCGAGGACCTCGTCGAGCTTGTGGGAGATGAACAGGATCGTGTGGCCCTGGGCCTTGAGCTCACGGAGGTTGCCGAAGAGCGCCTCGACCTCCTGCGGTACCAGCACCGCGGTGGGCTCGTCGAGGATGATGATCTTCGCGCCGCGGTAGAGGACCTTGAGGATCTCCACGCGCTGGCGCTCGCCGACGCCGAGGTCCTCGACCAGCTCGTCGGGGTCGAGCTCGAAGCCGTAGGCCTTGGAGATGCGGTTGATCTCGGCGCGCGCCTCGTCGCCGATGCCGTGCAGCTTCTCGGCACCGAGCACGACGTTCTCGAGCACAGTCAGGTTGTCGGCCAGCATGAAGTGCTGGAACACCATGCCGATGCCCTCGGCGATGGCGTCGGTGGGCGACGAGAACGAGACCTGCTTGCCGTTGACCTCGATCGTGCCCTCGTCGGGCTTCTGCACGCCGTACAGGATCTTCATCAGGGTCGACTTGCCGGCGCCGTTCTCACCGATGAGCGCGTGCACGGTGCCGCGGCGGATGGTGATGTCGACGTCGTGGTTGGCGATGACGCCGGGGAACCGCTTGCCCACGCCCCGGACGCGGATCGCGTCGGTCGTGCCGGTGGGGTCGGGTTCGGTGTCGGTGGCCGTCACTGGCTTCCCTCTCGTTGCACTCCGTTGTGCTCCCCCGAAGTTCGTCGCTCACGGGACGGGCCCGGAGCCACACGCTATCGCGTGGTCCGGGCCCGTACCTGAGGAACGAAGTGTGTCCGCTCGGCCGTCAGTTGACGGTGGAGGGGACCTTCACCTCGCCGCTCTTGATCTTCTCGGCCCACTCGTCGATCTGGTCCGTGATGTCGTCGATGAAGCCACCCGAGGTCGAGTAACCGACGCCGTCGGCCTTCAGGTCGTAGGACTGGTAGCCCGACAGCGGCTCGCCGTCGGCGACCGACTGGACCATGTTGAAGGTGGCGGTGTCGACGCGCTTGAGCATCGACGTGAGGATGTGCTCCTTCTGGTCCTCCGACGCGGTGAGGTACTGGTCGGAGTCGACACCGATGGCCCACATGCCGTCGCCGGCCTCGACCGCGGCGTCGAAGACGCCGGAGCCCGAGCCGCCGGAGGCGTGGTAGACGATGTCGGCGCCGTTCTCGTACATCGCCGCGGCAGCGGCCTTGCCGCCCGCCGGGTCGTTGAAGCCCTTCAGGTCCTCTTCCTCGATGTAGGTCACGTCGACCTTGATGTCCGGGTTGACCGCCTCGACACCAGCGGCGTAGCCGGCCTCGAACTTCTTGATCAGGTCGTTGTGCACGCCACCGACGAAGCCGACGTGGTCGGTCTGGGTCTTCAGCGCGGCCGCGACACCGACGAGGAACGAGCCCTCGTGCTCGGCGAAGCCGAGGTAGGCGACGTTGTCGTTGACCTCGTCCGGCGTCGGGTCGAAGCCGTCGATCACGCCGAAGCTGACCTCGGGGAAGTCCGGCGCCACCGCGTCCACAGCGAGGCTGTAGGCGAAGCCGGTGCCGATGATCGGGTTGTGGCCGTCCTCGGCGAGAGTGCGGAGGCGGTCCTCGCGGGCCGACTCGGGCTCGCCGTCCTGGGCCTCGGCCTCGGTGCAGGTGGCGTCGAGCTCGTCCTTGGCCTGCTCCATGCCGCGCGCGGCGGAGTCGTTGAAGGACTGGTCACCGCGACCGCCGACGTCGTACGCCAGGCCGACCTTGGGGCCGTCACCGCCGCCGTCGCAGAGGCCCTCCTCCGAGGCCGTGTTGGTGTCGTTGGCGCAGGCCGTGAGCGCGAGCGCCAGGACTGCGGATGCTGCTGCGATCTTGGTCAGGCGACGCAAGATGCCTCCTTGGGTTCATGCCGCGCCACCTTCACGGGCGCCGAAATCAGGGGTCACCCTAATGCCTGCACAGGCGCGCCTCAGCAAAACTCGCGGCGGCGCGGAGAAGTGTTACCGAGAGGTGACCCGCCCGAGAATCCCGGGAAATCAGGCGGTCTGCTCAGCCGTCGAGCGTGGTGAGCGCGACCGCGGCGAGGACCTTGGCGCCCACGCCGATGGCCCGCTCGTCGACGACGAGGTCGCCCTGGTGCAGGTCGTAGGTGTGACCACCCGGGGTCCGGGTGCCGAGCCGGCCCATCGCGCCCGGCACGGACTCGACATACCAGGCGAAATCCTCCCCGCCGAGGCTCTGCGGCGTGGACACCAGCCCGGTCGGGCCGAGCACCCCCGACACGGCCCCGGCCAGCAGCGCCGTCGAGACGGTCTCGTTGACGACCGGCGGCACACCGCGGACGTAGCTGACCTGCGCGCCCACGCCGTACGGCGCGAGGATCTGGTCGATCAGCTCGCGCACGAGGTCCTCGGCGTCGGCCCACGCGACCGCGTCGAGCATGCGCAGGGTGCCGGCGACCTCGCCGTGGGCAGGGATGACGTTCTTGGCCGAGCCCGCGCGGACCATGCCCCACACCAGGCTGGCGCCGGCGCGCGGGTCGAGCCGCCGGGACAGCGCGCCGGGCAGGTCGGTGACGAGCTTGCCGACGGCGTACGTCAGGTCCTCGGTGAGGTGCGGGCGCGAGGTGTGCCCGCCGCGGCCGGTCAGCCGGATGGTCAGGGCGTCGGCGGCACCGGTGATCGGGCCTTCGCGCAGCCCGACCTCGCCGACGTCGACGGTCGGGTCGCAGTGCAGGCCGAAGACGTGCACGACGTCCTCGAGCGCGCCGCCTGCGATCAGCTCCAGGGCGCCGCCGGGCATGATCTCCTCGGCCGGCTGGAACAGCAGCCGCACGCGGCCGCTCAGCTCACCGGCCTGCTCGAGCTCGGCGAGCGCGATGCCCGCGCCCACCAGGGCGGCGGTGTGCACGTCGTGGCCGCAGGCGTGCGCGATGCCCGGGACCGTGCTCGCCCACGGCTCGCCGCTGCGGTCGTCGACCGGCAGCGCGTCGAGGTCGGCGCGAAGCGCGACGACCGGGCCCTCCTCCGGACCGAGGTCCGCGATCAGCCCGCTGCGCGGGAGCAGCTGCACCCGCACTCCCGCCTCGTCGAGCCGCTTGGCTACGAGGGAGGTGGTGCGCTCCTCCTCCCAGGCGAGCTCGGGGTGCGCGTGGAGGTCGCGGCGGAGGTCGACCAGCTCGTCCCCGACGGCCGTGACGGCGCGCTCGAGGTGGGAGAGATGGTCGGGACGTAGCACTCCCCGGAGGTTACCCGTTCAGGAGACCTGTCGAACCAGCGCCTGCGACTCCGAGACGGGTACGTCGGTGGTCGACGACCGCGACACGGACAGGTCGCCGCTCTCGGTCTCGCCGTTGGCCTGCACGCCTTCCCAGCCACCGGTCCACACGATCGACGAGGTCACCGGCCAGCCGGCACGGTTTCCCTTGGCGAACGCGACCGTGCAGGCGTCACCGTCGGAGGCGCCGGGGGCGTAGGAGGTCTTCGCCTGGTCGATCGCGCACGAGGTGGCGCCGGCCGGCGAGGTGATGTCGACGCCCGTCGTTCCAACGTCGATGGTCGTGCGCACGGGCGAGCCCGGGATGTGTGCTTCGAGGTGGATGTTGCCGTCCTCGGCGAGGGCGCCCTCGACGTTGTCGACCCAGAACCAGGTGGCCAGGTTGACCAGGGTCGCGCCGCCGAGGTTGTTGATCGTCGGGTTGCGGTCGACCATCGGGTCCTCGATCTGCTGCGAGACCTCGTCCCAGAGCCGCTCGCTGAGGTCCGCGACGTCGACCAGCGGGGCCGGCGGCGGCTGGTGGGCGGGGAACGCGGCGTACGACACCGGGATGTTGTCGTTGGCGGCCTCGCCGGCTCCCTGGCCGCCGTACGCGTCGCCGACGGTGCCGTGGCTGGTGGTGAACCCTTCGTCGGCGCAGTTGACGCCGTCCTGGGCGCCGAGGGAGTACCAGGTGTAGTCGGCGCCCTGCTGCTCCAGCCTGACGATCCGGCGCACCTCTTCCCGCGGCGGCAGGGCGAAGTAGCCGGCGGCCGCGTGGCCGCGCATCTGCACGACCGTCTCGTCCCACCACTCCTGGAACTGCTCGGGGTCCGAGGCGTCGAAGTCGTCCTGGAGGTCGAAGTTCAGCGGGATCGGCTCCCACCAGCACTTGGGCGGCACCGGGACGGTGTAGGTGCCGGACGAGATCGGGTCACCCTTGCCGGCCGTGACGACGACGGTGGAAGCCCGCGCCACGAGGGCGCCGTCCTCCTCGAAGCCGCCGGCCTGCGCCGCGCCGGACGACGCGACGAGCATGCCGGCAGCACCCGCCGCCACGACGAAGGATCGGATGGTCCTGCTGGTCATGCGGAGATGTCCCCCTGGTCTGGCTCCCGAGCGGCACGCGACGGACAGATATTACGGAAAACGGGACGTCTCGGATACCCCGGTGTCACGAGCAGCGGTCCGTGAACCGGATCGAGACGTCGGAGACGAGCCAGGCGTCGTCGGCGACGCGACGCGCCCTCGCGGTGCCGAGGTAGGCGGCGGGCGAGTCTGTCTCGACCACGCGGTTGCGCCGGTCCACGTCGACGGACGTGTTGTCCATGCAAGTGCGGATCGTGGCGGCGGCACCCTTGACGGCCACCCGGCTCACGTTCACGCGAATCGTGCCGACCGTGTGCTGCTTGCGCTGCTGGAGCTCGGCGACATAGGTCCGGACCTGCGCGAGCGCGTCGCCGATCGCGACCTCGGCCAAGGCCGGCAGGTCCACCTGGGCCCGGTTGAACGCCTCGAGCCGGACCCGGACGTAGCGGACCAGGGCGTCGGCCGCCTGCTGCTCGTCGGCACCCTCGACCGCGATCTCGCCCGCAGTGACCTGAACGGAGTCCTCGACCTTCTCACCCGGTGCGGCCGGACGGGTGGGCTCAGCCTCTGCGCTCTCGTCGCTGCTGCCAGATGACTCGGCGTCGCCGCCGAGCTCGATCCCGTCGCTGCGTCGGGCGGGCTCGTCGGACGAGCAGGCCTGCGGCACGAGAAGGAGGCAGGCGAGCAGGACGGCCGGACCGAGATGCTTCTTCACGCGCGGCTCCCCCGAGAAGGTGACGGTGCGCCGCGATCCTAGCCGTGCCTCACGGGCAGGCCTCCGCGAAGTCCACGGTGACGTCGGCGACCACCCAGGTGTCGGAGGTGACCTGCACGGCGTCGACGCGACCGAGGTACGCCGCGGGGGCGCCCTTCTCGACGACGCGTCCGGACTCGTCGACGTCGACCGAGGAGTTCTGCATGCAGGTGTCGAGCGTCGCGCGGGTGCCCTCGACGTCGACTGCGTCGACGTTGACGACCACGCTGCCGACGACGTGCTCGCCGCGGCGCGCCAGGCGGTCGACGTACGACGTCACCTGGGTCATCGCGTCGCCGGTCGCGACCTCCGCGAGGGCGGCGGGGTCGACCTCGGCGCGGTTGAACGCCTCGAGCCGGACCTGGGTGTAGCGGACGAACGCGTCGACGACCGCCATCGCGGTGGGGTCGGTGACGGCTACCTCGCCGGCCGAGGCGTCGACCGAGTCGTCCTCGACGAAGCTGCCGCGGGGCGGCGGGGACGGCGCCTCGCTCGCGGCTTCCGTCGTCTCGGTCGCGGTCGGTGTCGGCGCGACCGGACTCGTCGCGGGCTCCGCCGGCGTGTCCGCACCGCCGCAGCCGGCGACCGCGAGCAGCAGCGCGGCGACGGCGGGGGCGCGGGTCACGCCCCCCAATATGTCCTAGAAGGCGTCCGGCGGGACGTAGACGCCCCACACGTCGCGCAGCGCGTTGCACACCTCGCCGACGGTGGCGCGGGCGCGCAGCGCCTCCTTCATCGGGTACAGCACGTTGTCGTTGCCCTCAGCGGCCTGCCGCAGCTCGGCCAGGTGCTTCTGGACCGCGTCGTTGTCGCGCTCGGCCCGCAGCTTGGCGAGCCGCTCGGCCTGCTGCGCCTCGATCGCCGGGTCGACGCGCAGCGGCTCGTAGGGCTCCTCCTCGTCGAGGCGGAACCGGTTGACGCCGACGACGACGCGCTCGTCGTTGTCGATCTCGCGGGCGATGCGGTACGCCGACTTCTCGATCTCGCTCTTCTGGAAGCCCTTCTCGATCGCCGCGACCGCGCCGCCGAGGTCCTCGACCTGTGCCATCAGCTTGCGCGCCTCGGCCTCGAGGTCGTCGGTCAGACTCTCGATCGCGTAGGAGCCCGCGAACGGGTCGACGGTCTTCGTCACGTCGGTCTCGAAGGCGATGACCTGCTGCGTGCGCAGCGCCAGCCGGGCCGACTTGTCGGTCGGCAGCGCGATCGCTTCGTCGTACGCGTTGGTGTGCAGGGACTGCGTGCCGCCGAGGACCGCGGCCAGTGCCTGGATGGCGACGCGGACGAGGTTGACCTCGGGCTGCTGCGCGGTGAGCTGCACGCCGGCGGTCTGGGTGTGGAAGCGCAGCGTCTGCGCCTTGGGGTTGGTGGCGCCGAACTCGTCGCGCATCACCTGCGCCCAGATCCGGCGGGCGGCGCGGAACTTCGCGACCTCCTCGAGGATCGTGGTGCGCGAGACGAAGAAGAACGACAGCCGCGCCGCGAACTCGTTGACGTCGAGGCCGGCCTTGACCGCGGCGCGGACGTACTCGATGCCGTCGGCCAGCGTGAACGCCACCTCCTGCGCGGGCGACGCGCCCGCCTCTGCCATGTGGTAACCGGAGATGGAGATGGTGTTCCAGCGCGGCGTCTCGCTCTTGCAGTACGCGAAGATGTCGGTGATCAGCCGCAGCGAGTGCGCCGGCGGGTAGATGTAGGTGCCGCGGGCGATGTACTCCTTGAGCACGTCGTTCTGGATCGTGCCGGTGATCTTGTCGCCGGGGACGCCGTTCTCCTCCGCGACGAGCTGGTACATCAGCAGCAGCAGCGCCGCCGGCGCGTTGATCGTCATCGACGTCGAGACCTGGTCCAGCGGCAGCCCGTCGAACAGCACCCGCATGTCGTCGATCGAGTCGATCGCGACCCCGACCTTGCCGACCTCGCCGTGCGCGATCTCGGAGTCCGAGTCGTGCCCCATCTGCGTCGGCAGGTCGAACGCCACCGACAGGCCGCCCGTGCCGTTGGCCACGAGCTGCCGGTAGCGCTCGTTGGACTCCTTGGCCGTGCCGAACCCGGCGTACTGCCGCATCGTCCAGGGACGACCGGTGTACATCGACGGGTACACGCCCCGGGTGAACGGGAACTCCCCCGGCCGCCCGAGCTTCACCTCCGGGTCGAAGCCCTCCAGCGCCTCCGGTCCGTACAGCGGCTCGAAAGGCAGTCCTGACTCGGTGACGCCGGTCTCACTCATGACTGGCAGGGTACGGCGACCGCCCCGCGCCGGTCACCGTGAGACGTGCCACTGGGGCCGGACAACGATTCGTCTGCGGTTTACGGGGTGAATTGCGCAGAGGGTTCGCAGACGAATCGTTGTCGCCGACCCGGCGCATGGGTGAGGGCAAGACGCGCCGACTCGGCGGAAGGTCCCGTGATAGACCCACTGCATGCCTGACGCCCCTGGGTCCCGCGAGCAGGTGGAGCAGCTGCTCGACCGCATCGACACCGTCGACGTGCACACCAACGCCGTGTGCACGATCCACCCCGACGCGCTGGGCCAGGCGGAGGCGCGCGACGAGGAGGCGGCCGAGGGGCGATCCCGCGGGCCGCTGCACGGGGTGCCGGTGCTGGTGAAGGACAACATCGACACGCACGACCTCACGACGACCGCCGGGTCGCTGGCGCTCGCGGACGTGCCGAACCCGTCGCAGGACGCGGAGCTGGTACGTCGGATGCGCGAGGCGGGCATGGTCGTGCTCGGGAAGACCAACCTCAGCGAGTGGGCGAACATCCGCGACGGGATGTCGACATCGGGGTGGAGCGCGTACGGCGGGTTGACCCGCAACCCGTACGGCCTGAACCGGTCCGCGGGCGGGTCGTCCTCAGGCAGCGGCGCGGCGGTGGCCGCAGGGCTGGCGCGGTTCGCCATCGGCACGGAGACCGACGGCTCGATCACCTGCCCGGCGGCGTTCAACGGAGTCGTCGGCATCAAGCCGACGGTCGGTCTGGTGCCGACCGACGGCGTCGTGCCGGTCGCCCGCTCCCAGGACGCGCCGGGGCCGATGGCGACCACCGTCCGCGACGCGGCTGCGCTGCTGACTGTGCTCGCCGGTGACGGCACGGACTACGCCTCGCACGCCGTCGACGGGCGACTGGCGGGCAAGCGGATCGGGGTGCCGCGCAAGATCTACTGGGGCTACTCGCCTCACGCCGACGCGGCCGCCGAGCGCGCGGTAGGGCTGCTCGCGGCCGAGGGCGCCGAGATCGTCGACGGCGCCGACCTGACCTCGATGGAGGACGTCGGCTGGGAGGACGAGCTGCTGGTGCTGCTCGCCGAGCTGCGCAGTGGCCTGGGCGACTACCTCGCGACGCGGCCGGGCGACGTACCCCGCTCCCTCGAGGAGGTCGTCGCGTTCAACCGCGACCACGCCGACCGCGAGCTCGAGTACTTCGGCCAGTCGCTGTTCGATCAGGCGCTGGCCGGCCCGGCTGTGGGCAGCCAGGAGTACGTCGCCGCGCGGGCGCGCTGCCTGCGGGTCGCCCGCGACGAGGGCATCGACGCCGTTCTCCGCGCGCACGATCTCGACGCGCTGGTCACCCCGTCGTACGCACCGGCCGTGCCGATCGACCTGGTCAACGCCGAGCACCACCCCGGCGCGTGCACGCAGCCGACGGCGATGGCGGGATACCCGCTCGTGACGGTGCCCTCGGGACTGGCCGGCGGGCTGCCGGTCGCGGTGTCGTTCTGGGGCACGGCCGGGAGCGAGGCGACGCTGATCGAGATCGCGCACGGCTACGAGTCCGTGCGTGACCGGGTGGCCGGGCCGCTGCCGGAGCCGACGTTCCCGACCTTCGTCTGACTGAGCTCGTCGTGGTCTCCGCTGACTCGACCACCCGGACGTGAGTGATCTCGACAGGCTCGACCAGCCGGGGCAGTTTCGGCAACGAGACCGTGCGGTAATCGATCTCACAGGCCCTGGCGACGACGAGGCCCGAGTGCCAGGAATAGAGTGCTGGGGTTACCCGTCCGGTCGTTCACCGAAAGGTTCCTCCCTTGCCCAGCAGTCCGGCAGGAACGCTGTACCGGGGCCGAGAAGGCATGTGGTCGTGGGTCGCGCACCGCATCACCGGCGTCACGCTCTTCTTCTTCCTCTTCGCCCACGTCATCGACACCTCGATGGTCCGGGTCTCCCCCGAGGCGTACAACACGGCGGTCGAGACCTACAAGAACCCCATCGTCGGGATCATGGAGGTCGGCCTCGTCGCCGCCTTCCTCTTCCACGGCCTCAACGGCATCCGGGTCATCCTCGTCGACTTCTGGTCGAAGGGCCCGCGCTACCAGCGGCAGATGACCTGGGGCGTGCTGGCGATCTGGGCGGTGCTGATGGTGCCGTTCGTGATCCGCCACCTCGCCAACGTCTTCGGAGGTGGCGCCTGATGAGCGCTCCGACCATCCAGGCCCCCCGGTCGCGCGTCGGCCGGGTCTCGGGCTTCGAGCAGAACACCTGGCTGTTCATGCGCGCCTCCGGCGTGCTGCTGCTGGTGCTCGTCTTCGGCCACCTGTTCGTCAACCTGATGACCGGCGACGGCATCCACGCGATCGACTTCGCGTTCGTCGCGGGCAAGTGGGCCAACCCGTTCTGGCAGGTGTGGGACCTGGCGATGCTCTGGCTCGCCGAGCTGCACGGCCTCAACGGCCTCCGCACGATCATCAACGACTACGCCACCAAGCAGCAGACCCGGTTCTGGCTCAAGACGGCGCTGTACTTCTCGGCGTTCGTCGTGCTCGTGCTCGGCACGCTGGTGATCTTCACCTTCGACCCGTGCATCGACCCGAGCTCCACGCTCGACGTCTGCCGGAACAACTGAGCGAGGGATCCCATGGTTCAGCACCACAAGTACGACGTCGTCATCGTCGGCGCGGGTGGCGCCGGCATGCGCGCTGCCCTCGAGTCCGGCCAGCGCACCCGCACGGCGGTCCTCACCAAGCTCTACCCGACCCGCTCCCACACCGGCGCGGCCCAGGGCGGCATGTGCGCCGCCCTCGCCAACGTCGAGGAGGACAACTGGGAGTGGCACACCTTCGACACGGTCAAGGGCGGTGACTACCTCGTCGACCAGGACGCCGCCGAGGTGATGGCCAAGGAGGCCATCGACGCGGTCCTCGACCTGGAGAAGATGGGGCTGCCCTTCAACCGCACCGAAGAGGGCCGGATCGACCAGCGCCGCTTCGGCGGCCACACGCGCAACCACGGCGAGGCCGCCGTACGACGGTCGTGCTTCGCGGCCGACCGCACCGGCCACATGATCCTGCAGACGCTCTACCAGCAGTGCATCAAGCACG
>NZ_CAMPGZ010000048.1 GCF_946885725.1 uncultured Nocardioides sp. | reverse complement strand
GTACGTCCCGATGGTCCCGTTCCTCACCCACCAGTCGATGTCGTTCCCGTTCGCGCACGCGGTGCTGGCCCGCGCGCGCGAGGTCGAGGAGCTCCGGCGGGCGCTGGTGCGCTGGCAGTACCACGAGGAGGACCAGACCTGGCAGTCCCTGCTGTCCTACTCGTTCGAGGCCGAGGCGGCCGCGGTGGCGCAGGACCCCGGCCTGGCCCGCCGGGCGCTGGACCAGCTCGAGCCCTACCTCGGCCGGACCGCCAACGGCGGCGTGGCGATGATGGTCGGGCCGGTGGACGGGTATGCCGCGCTGGCCGCGGCCACGTGCGGCGACCTGGAGCGGGCCAGGGCGTGGGCGGACCGGGCCGTGGAGCTCGCGGAGCGGTGGCGGTTCCCGGTGTACGTCGACTGGCTGGCCCGGCAGCGCGAGCGGATGGGCTTCTGAGCTAGCTCACGATCACTTCTCGCTCGACGCCGAGGAACGCCGCGTAGCGCTGGGCCGCCTCGTCGAGCGCGTCCCGGTCGCCGTCCCGGAGCGTGTCGTACGGCGTGAGGTCGAAGCGCACCTTGCGGGCGGTGACGGTGCGCTTCATCTTGGCGACCATCTGGCCGTCGACCACGGCCATGCCGATCGCGGTCTCGCGGCCGCGCGGCACCCGGCCCGCGCCGTCGAGGACCATCCGGCTGTCCTGGTAGCCGCGGTAGAGCTCGTCGAGGATCAGCAGCAGGTGCCCGCGCGGCTCGACCGTGGCGTCGGGCGCCGGCGGCTCGTCGCCCGGCGCGTGCCAGTAGGTGCGGCCGTCGTGCTCGAACGACTCCAGCTGGTCCTGCACCGCGGCCAGGCCCTTCTTGGCGTCGCCGCGGGTGAGCGTCGCCCAGTAGACGAGGTCGTCGAGGGTCGCGGGGCCGTGCCCGGTGACGTAGCGCAGCGCGAGCGTCGCCAGCGCCTCGTCGCGGTCGAAAGACCGGGCGGGGACCCTGTCCTCGTAGCGGGCGTAGGTGTGCACGCCGTCGCGCGGGCGGCCGCTGACGACGAGCCGCCGCAGCTCCAGGTCGGCGAGCAGCAGCATCAGCGCGTAGCCGCCGGGGTCGAGCCCCTCGGCCCCGAGCGCCTCCGCGAGCTCGTCGCGGGTGCGGTCGGGGGCGGCGGCCAGGGTGTCGAGCACGATCCCGGTCATCCGGTCGATCCGCTGGTCGTCGAAGTCGCCGGCGGCGATGAGGCCCTTCCGGATGGTGCGCCGCACCCGCGGCTCGGTGAGCTCGAGCAGCCAGCCGATGTCCTCGGCACGCGCGTAGTGCCAGGTCGTCCGGAGCACGTGGGTGCGGACCACCCGCCCGTCGGCGACCAGGGCGTCGAGGTCGGCGGCGTCGGGCGTCGCGGTGCGGGCGGCGACGGCCCACGCGGTCTGGCCGACGTTCTCGGCCTGGACGCAGAGCAGGTGCTCGACGACGGCAGCCGCGTCCTCGGCGTGCGGGGCGGCGAGGCGCTGCGTGCGCAGCCGCCAGCGAGCCACCTCGCGGTCGGTCAGCGTGGCCATGCGGCCTCCTCAGGCGTGCTGGGTGCGGAGGAACTTGCCGAAGTGCGGCACCGTGAAGGCCACGGTGCCACGCTCGGAGGAGTAGACGAGCCCCTTCTTGATCAGCCCGTCGCGGGCCGGGCTCAGGCTCTGCGGCTTGCGGCCGAGCGACGAGGCGATGTCGGCGGTGGTCACCGAGCCGTCGTCGTTGTCGGCGCCCAGCTCGGCCATCGTGCGCATGTAGTCGCGCTCGGCCGGCGTGGCCCGGTCGTAGCGGGCGCCGAAGAACCCGACCGCCAGCTCCGCCTCCGCCTCGGGCGCGGCCTCGTGCACGTCGCTGACCTGGATGGGCGACTCGACCGCGTAGTCCCAGGTGACCTTGCCGTAGGCCTGGACGAAGTACGGGTAGCCGTCGGTGAGCCGGTAGAGCTCGTCGAGCGCGTCCGGCGCGTAGTCGACGTCCTCGGTGCTCGCCGGCACCAGCAGGGCGCGGTCGGCCATCTCGCGGGGCAGCCGGTCGACGACGACGTACCGGAAGAGCCGCTCGGCGTAGGACTTGCTCGCGGCCAGCGCGACCGGGAGGTGTGGCAGGCCGGCGCCGACCACGACCAGCGGGGCGCCCTGCTGGCTGATCTCGTGGCAGGCGCCGCACAGCGCCGCGAGCTCGGCGGTGGAGATGTCCTGCATCTCGTCGACGAACAGCCCGACCCCGACGCCGAGGTCCTGGGCGAGGTCGGCGACGTCGGTGAACAGCTCCACCAGGTCGAGCTCGAGGTCGCCGGAGTCGGCGCGGCCCTTGGCGGCGGGTACGTCGACCGGCGGGGTCCACCGGATGCCCTTGCGGTCCTCGAGCGGGGTGCGCAGCGCGAACGACTTGAGCACGCCGGCCACCGCGTCGACGCGGTCGGGGTCGCGGTGCCGGTGCGCCATGTCGCGGACCGCGGCGTGCACGGCCTGCGCCAGCGGCAGCCGCAGCGACTGCTCGGGGCGCGCCTCGATCTTGCCGGTCCCCCACGCCCGCTTCACCGCCTGGGAGCGCAGCGCGTTGAGCAGCACGGTCTTGCCGACGCCGCGCAGGCCGGAGAGCACCATGGAGCGCTCGGGGCGGCCCGCGGCGACGCGTTCGAGCGTCACCTCGAACTGCGTGAGCTCCCGGTCGCGACCGGCCAGCTCGGGCGGGCGCTGGCCGGCGCCGGGGGCGTAGGGGTTCCGGACGGGGTCCACGCGAGGAATCTATCCGCCCTTCTAGCGGATTCCTTAGATTTCGCTAGCGAGTCGTAGCGAAGCAAAGACGCGGCCGGTTTCGTGACAGCGGTCACTCCGGAAGACGAGAATGCGCTCATGTGGCGACCTTCTCCGCTCCCGTCGTCCGGCGAGGTGTTCCTCGACGCGCGCGGTGACGGGCGGGGCATGCGGGTGTCCTGGCACCCCGAGGCGGACGTGGTGGTGCTGTCCCTGTGGCGCGGGCCGACGTGCGCGGGCTCGTTCCGGCTGCGCGTCGAGGAGGTGCCGCAGCTGATCGACGTGCTGCGCGGCGGGCTGGCCACGTCGTACGACCACCACCGGGGACTGCTGGAGTCGGCCTTCGACGCCTGGGACGACGACTTCGACGACGATCTGGACGACGCCGGAGACCCCGACGGCAGCACCATCGCTGGCTAGGCTGGCCGAGTGCCCGAGCTGCCCGAGGTGGAAGGCCTCGCCCTCGACCTGGCCGGTCGCCTCAAGGACCGGGCGATCGCGCGTGTGGACATCGCGGCGTTCAGCGCGCTGAAGACCTTCGACCCGCCGCTGTCGGCGGTCAGCGGGCTGATGGTCGACGGGGTCGGCCGGCACGGGAAGTTCCTCGACATCGACGTCTCCGGGCTGCACCTGGTGGTGCACCTGGCCCGGGCGGGCTGGATCCGCTGGAAGGACGAGGTGCCGAAGACCCCGCCGCGCCCGTCGAACAAGTCGCCGCTGGCCGCGCGGGTGGTGCTCGACGACGACTCGGGGCTCGACATCACCGAGGCCGGGACGAAGAAGAGCCTGGCGATCTACCTCGTGCGCGACCCGTCCGAGGTGCCCGGCATCGCCCGGCTCGGCCCGGACCCGCTCGACGACGCGTTCACGATCGACGTGCTCTCCGCGATCCTGCAGAAGGCCGGCCGCGCCCAGGTCAAGGGCGTGCTGCGCGACCAGGCCAACATCGCGGGCATCGGCAACGCCTACTCCGACGAGCTGCTGCACGCCGCGAAGATCTCGCCGTTCGCGCCGGCGTCGGGGATCGAGGGGGAGCGGCTGCAGGCCCTGTTCGACGCCACCAAGAACGTCCTCGGCGACGCCGTCGAGCGCTCCCGAGGTCTCGCCGCCGCCGACCTCAAGGGCGAGAAGAAGTCGAACATGTCCGTCCACGGGCGCACCGGACTGCCGTGCCCGGTGTGCGGAGACGTGGTGCGGGAGGTGTCGTTCGCCGACTCGTCGCTGCAGTACTGCGCGACCTGCCAGACCGGCGGCAAGCCCCTTGCCGACCGTCGGCTCTCCAAGCTGCTCAAGTAGCGTTGGGACACATGCACGTCCCGACCGTCTCCGTCACCGGCGTCCCCGATCCACTGCCCGAGGGCCTCTCCGTCCTCGACGTGCGCGAGGAGATCGAGTGGGTGCACGGTCACATCGAGGGCGCCGTGCACATCCCGCTGGCGACCCTGCCGGAGCGGGTGTCCGACGTACCCGCAGGGCAGGTGCTGGTCGTCTGCAAGATCGGCGGGCGCTCGGCCCGTGCGGTGGCCTACCTGGCGCACGCCGGCTACGACGCGGTCAACCTCGACGGCGGCATGCTCGACTGGGAGGCCGCGGGCCGGCCGATGGTGAGCGAGACCGGAAACCCGCCGCAGGTCGTCTGAAGCACTAGTGGCGCTCGCGCAGCGCCACCACGGCGGTCGCGACCGCCACCACGAGCGGCACTCCCGAGACCAGCAGCTTGTCGGCGAGGAAGTCCTGGGTGGGGAAGAGGAGCACCGCAGCGATCGCCCACACCGCGCTCAGCGTGAGCGAGACCGCCGCGGGCGCGTGCCGGCCCCGGCCGGTGAGCCAGCCGCCGAGCACGACCGCCGACACCGCCAGCCCGGCCAGCACCCAGCCCGCGATGCGCGCGTCCTCCCGTTCCGAGAGCGCGAGCAGCAGCAGCGCGACCAGCACCGTCGGGATCGCCGCGCCCATCCACATGAGCGGGAGCCAGCGCCGAGGCGGGTCGGCGGGCACGGAAGCGACCATGACCCAGTGTGAGTCGGGTACCACCCCGGGCACAGCGCCCAGGAGTGGTCAGGTGGGATAGCCCGTCCGGGTCATGCGAAGGCCTCACTGGAATGACTTGGGCAACGGCAGCTCCAGGGCCTTGGCGAGCAGGTCGAGGTACGCCGGACGGGCCACCTCGACCACGCCGAGCGAGGCCAGGTGCGGGGTCTGCCACTGCACGTCGAGCAGCCGGTCGTCGGCGTGCTCGTCGCGGAGCAGGTCGACCAGGCCGAGCAGCGCGACCTTCGACGCGTCGCGCTCGTGGTGGAACATCGACTCGCCCGCGAAGAGCCCGCCGATCGCGACGCCGTACAGGCCGCCGACGAGCTCGCCGTCGCGCCAGGCCTCGACCGAGTGCGCCCAGCCGAGGTCGTGCAGCCGGGTGTACGCCGCGGCGATGTCGCCGTCGATCCAGCCGCTGTCGCGGCGCGGGTCGGCGCAGGCGGTGATCACGTCGACGAACGCGGTGTCGACCCGGATCTCCATCTTCGTCGCCGACTGCCGCAGCGACCGGGAGACCCGCAGGTTGTCGAGGGGCAGCACGCCGCGATGAACCGGCGACCACCAGAGCATCTGGTCGGTGGACGGGTCGGGCATCGGGAACAGCCCGCAGCGGTACGCCGCGAGCAGCGTCCCGGGCTCGAGGTCGGCGCCCATCGCGACGAGGTCGTCGGGCTCGTCGGAGGACCCGCGGCCGGCGAGCGCGCGCAGGTCCGGGAACATCCACGGCGACGGCGCGGGCTCGACAGGCATGGCCTCCATTGTGACGGGCGGGTGGCTGGGCTTTCGTAAAGTCCGCGGCGGCGTTGTGACGGCTCAGTAGGGTCGAGCCAGACCCCGAACCAGAGGGCATCGCAGGAGGAACCGCACATGGGCATGGGCAAGGAGATCGCCGGACGGATCGGGCCGTACGCGCCCAAGCTCGCGCCCGAGCTGACCAACAGCGTCATCCAGGAGGCGCTGCACCGCGCGATCAACGGGGTCGGCAAGCTGCCGGGCGCGCGCGTCCTCGCCGAGCGCCGGCTGGCCGAGCACGGCGGCTACGACCAGCCCGGGGCGGTCGACGCGGCGATCAAGGACATCATCGAGCAGCACGTGCGGTACGCCGGGGCGCAGGGCTTCGCCACCAACCTCGGCGGGCTGGTCACGGCCGCGGTCGCGATGCCGGCCAACATCGTCGGGCTCTCGCTGATCCAGTGCCGGATGGTCGCGGGCATCGCGCACCTGCGCGGGTACGACCTCGACGACCCGCGGGTCCGCAACGCGATCCTCGCCGTCATCCTCGGCGAGGACGACGTACAGCGGCTGGTGAAGAAGAAGCTGATCCCGGCGCCGCCGATGGCCATCGCCACCGCACCGGCGCACGACCCGCACCTCGACCAGCTGATGGCCGCCGAGGTCACCTCCGAGCTGCTCACCCGGGTGGCCGGGAAGCGCGCGGCGACGCTGGTCGGCCGCCGGATCCCCGTCGTCGGCGGCCTGATCGGCGCGGGCACCGACGGGTTCGTGACCTGGCAGATCGGCCGCTACGCCGACCGCGAGCTGCGCCCGCGCACCCGGCGGTAGACCGAGAGCGCGCGCCCGAGCAGCGGGTGCGTGTCGGCCTCGCGCACCAGCCGTCGCTTGACCCGGAACCACAGGCCGCGGGCGCGGTCGAGCTCGCGGTGCATCGCGTGCAGGTCCTCGCGCAGGGCGTTCTCGGACGCCTGCAGCCGCGCGTTCTCCTTCAGCAGCGCGACGATCGCGTCGAGCGACGCCTCGGCGACGAGGTGCTCGTCAGGCGCGTCGGGGTCGACGAAAGCGGCCTCCTCCGACGCGGGCGCGGGCCGCAGGTCGTCGAGCGATCCGACGACGTCGTACCCCTTGTCGGCGAGCACCTGGATCCAGGTCTCGGAGAGCTGCTCGGCCCAGGCGCGTACGTCGGGCGGCAGCATCAGGCGCGGGCTGTCGCGGCGACGGCTGAGGTTCTGGTGGGCGAGCAGCTCGCGCACGAACTGGCGGTAGTCCTCGTTGGCGAGCACGCCGTTGTTGACCCGCTCGTTGATGCGGCGGATCAGCGCGGTCTCGGGCACGCCCATCGAGGGGTTGTCGCGGCCGGTGGGCTTGGCGTACTTCTCCGCGTCGATGCCGAACACCGAGGCGAACCGCTCCCAGAGCAGGCCGCGCGGGGCGCCGGGCGGCGGGACGGTCACGACGTGCACCTGCTCGGGCGGCAGCAGGGCGCCCCAGCGCTCGAGGATGTCCGGGACCTCCTGGACGCCCCAGAACCACGACGCGAGGGTGCCACGGCGGGACGGGTCGGTGATCTTGTCGAGGAAGTCGCGGTAGCCGACGACCCGGCGGTGCTTGACGTTCTCCTGCCACTCGGCGGGGATCTGCCGGACCAGGTCGCGGGCGGAGAGCAGCACGTGCACGTCGACGCCGTCGCCGAACGACTCGAACGCCCGCTTCACCTGCGCGGGTGTGGCGGTGGCGAGGATCTCGTGGGAGATGATCACCGTGCCGTCCCAGCCGCGGACCTGCTCGGCGAGCCGGTCCCAGGCGCCGACGGCCTGCTTCTCGAGGCCGCCCCACTGCAGCTCCATCAGGTCGAGCGCGGCGAGGAAGTGCGCGTCGAACCGGTCGGCGGGGTAGAGCACGCCCTCGGCGGCGAGCGCCTCGCGGTGGGAGAAGAGGAGGTCCTGGACGTACGACGTCCCGGTCTTGGGTGCGCCGACGTGCAGGATCACCTTGCGCGTCACGTGGGGGTCACCGTCCCTCTCGCACCCCTGCTCGGTCGCCCGCGTCCGTCGCCTCGGCCGGCCCCTCGGCGGGCACGGCGGCCAGGGTCAGGCAGGCCTGCAGCGCCGAGGAGAGCACCTCGGACCGTCGCGGGGCGGCGGCGCCGACGTGGCGGGGAGCGATCCCGTCGAGATCGCCGTGCACAGGGTAGCCACCGGCGCGGATGGCGTCGGCCACCTCCCGGGCTCGCCGCTCGGCCCAGTCGCGCCACTGCTCGGGGAGGGCGAGCGGCTGGGACTTCCGCTGCGGGAGTACCGCGCGGGCGCGGCGCAGCAGGCCGAGCCGGACGTCGTCGCCGACCCGCACGTTGAGGCTGCGGTTGAGCCGTCGCAGCAGGTCAGTTGCGGACGGCGCGAGGTCGTGGACCTCCTGCCCCTCACGCTCCGGCGGTGCGTTGCGGAGGCCGAGGACGCGGGCGGCGTCGGCCGGCGTGGGCTCGACGAGCACGTGCACGCGGGACGGCCCGACGCGTGGCGCCCAGTGCTCGGCGATCCTGGGCAGGTCGGCCGAGGGCGGGAGCACGTCGCGGCGGGCCCACCTCCCGGCGAAGGTGCTCCACCGCACGGGCGCGCCGTGCTGGACGCGGGTCGTCCAGACCTCGGCGAGGTGGACGTCGAGCGGCCGGGCGACGAGCAGCACCTCAGGCGACCAACCACCCTCTCCGGCGCCCGCTTGTTCCAGCGAGGTGCGGGTGGCGTCGACGGTGACGGGCGCGCCGGCCAAGTGGAACCGGCGGCGCGTCAGAAGCCTTCGGCGCGGTGGGGCCGGGGCGGGGAGCGGCCCGGCGGCGATCAGCAGGTCGGCGAGCAGGCCGACGGCGACCCGCAGCAGCTCCTCGACGGGTACGTCGGCCGGGTCGGTGGGCGGGGCCCCGACGGAGCTCGTCGCGGTGGTGCCTCCGGGGACGAGCAGCGGCAGGTCCTGCTGGCCGCGGCCGACGCCCGAGCGGCGCAGGGCACGGTCCGCGAGCGCGGCGAACACGGCCCGGTCCATCCCCGCCGGCCGGGCCTCGGCGAGACGCCGTACCACCTCGAGCTGGGCGGCGCCGGGGACGGGACCGACGTGCTCGGCCTCGGAGCTTGGGGAGCGCACCCAGGTGGCCCAGGGGGTGGTGCCGCCGGACCGCAGGTGCGCGACCCAGGTGCGGGCGGGGTCGCTCACTGGCCGCGCAGGCGTCGGGCGGCGCGGCCGATCTTGGCCGAGAGCTGGTCCTGCGGGTCGGGCCGGCTGGCGGCCTCGAGGATGACGGCGGTCAGCGCGTCGACGGCGGCGTCGACGACGTCGCGCCGGCGGGGCTTGTCGGGGTCGCGCCAGACCGCGTCGGGGTCGGGCCGGACCGGGCGGAGCTCCTCGACGTCACCGACGACGTGGATGCCGGAGCCCTTGACCCACTCGATCCACTCCTCGGCGACCTCCTCGGCCCAGGGGTACGCGACCGGCGGGAGGGTCGCGCGGGTCATGTCCTTGCGGTGCGCGAGGGTCTCGTGAACCATCAACTGGCGGACGATCCGGCGGTAGTCGTCGCCCGGGAGGCCGGCGCGCTTGAGCCGCCGGTTGAGCTTGCGGAGCAGCGCGGTCTCGGCGATGCCGATCGAGACGTTCTCGCGGTCGGACTCGGTCGGCGCCCAGGCGGGGTCGATGCCGAACGCCTCGCAGTAGCGCTCCCACAGCAGGTCGCGCGGCGCGCCCGGCTGCGGCACGGTCACCAGGTGGATCCGCTCCGGCGGCAGCCCCTCGCCCCAGCGCGAGAGCACGTCGGGGAGGCCCTGCGCCTTCCAGAACCAGAGCTTCGGGTTCCGCCGTTCGGCGGCCTGGACCTGGCTGAGGAACCGGCCGAACGACCGGCGCCGCCGGTGCTTGATGCCCTCCTGCCACTCGGCCGGGATCTGCCGGGCCAGGTCGCGGGCGGAGTAGACCAGGTGCACCTCGGACCCGGCGAAGTCGGCCATCGCCTTGCGGACCTGGTGCGGCCGCGCCCCCGCGAGGATCTCGTGGGAGACGATCACGGTCCCGTCGTGGCGGCGTACCCGGTCGACGAGCTTGTCCCACTCGCCGCGCGCGTCCTCCCGCTGACCGCCCCAGGACAGGTCGATCAGGTCCAGCGCGGCCTTGAAGTGGCTCGCGTGCAGCCCCAGCGGGTAGTGCACCCCGCGCTTCGCCAGCTCGGTGCGGTTGGCGGCGAGCCGGTCCTGGAGGTACGTCGTCCCCGTCTTCGGCGCCCCGACGTGGAGGTACACGCGACGAGTCATGCGGGCGATTCTGCCAGTCGGCCCGAACCCTCATGTAAAGCGGTGTTAATGCGACTCCGAGCGCGCCGAGCGTGCTGCGTACCCGCAATAACTCCGCTTTACATGTTCCGGCTAGGCCAGCGCCTGCACGACCCGGGACGGGCTGGGGCGGCCGAGCTCGCCGGCCATCCAGACGCTCGTGGCGACCAGGCGTCCGAGGTCGACGCCGGTCCCGATGCCGAGGCCGTGCAGCATCCAGACCAGGTCCTCGGTGGCGAGGTTGCCGGTGGCGCTCTCGGCGTACGGGCAGCCGCCGAGGCCGCCGGCGGAGGCGTCGAACGTCGTGACGCCGTGGCGCAGCGCGGTCATGGCGTTGGAGAGCGCCTGGCCGTAGGTGTCGTGGAAGTGCATCGCGAGTACGTCGTCGGCGAGGCCGGCGGCGTTGAACGCGTCGAGCAGCGCGACGACGTGGCCGGGCGTGCCGACGCCGATGGTGTCGCCGAGCGAGAGCTGGGACGCGCCCAGGTCGAAGAGGCGCTTGCCGACAGAGACGACCTGCTCGACGGGTACGTCGCCCTCCCAGGGGTCGCCGAAGCACATCGAGACGTACGCGCGGACGTCGAGCCCGGCCTCACGGGCTCGGGCCACGGTCGGCTCGAACATCGCGAACTGCTCGTCGAGCGACCGGTTCAGGTTCTTCTGCGCGAACGTCTCCGTGGCGCTGCCGAAGATCGCGATGTGCCGCATGCCCTTCTCGATCGCGCGGTCGAGGCCGCGCTCGTTGGGCACCAGCACCGGCATCTCGCGGGCGGTGTCACCGAGGTCCTCGACGAGACGGTCGACGAGCTCGGCGGCGTCGGCGAGCTGCGGCACCCAGCGCGGGTGCACGAACGACGTGGCCTCGACGACCGGCAGCCCGGCCTCGACGAGCCGCTTGACGAACGCGGCCTTGGTCTCGACGGGTACGACGGCGGACTCGTTCTGCAGCCCGTCGCGCGGGCCGACCTCGTAGATCGTGACGCGCTCGGGCAGCGACGGGTCGCGGACGAGCTGCGGGCTACGCATCGGCCTCTCCCTCCACGACGAACAGCACCGCGCCGAGGGCAACCTGTTCGCCCATCGCGGCGCCGACGGTCGTCACGGTGCCGGCGAGCGGCGCCTTCAGCGACAGCTCCATCTTCATCGCCTCCATCACCCCGAGCACGTCGCCCTCGGCGACCTGCTGACCCTCGGCGACGCGGACGTCGAGCACGGTGCCGGGCATCGGCGCGGCGATCGTGCCGTCGCCCGCGTCGGCGACCGGGTCGGCGAACGGGTCAGGCCGGGTGAACACGAACCGCTGCCCGCGGTGCACGACCTCGACGCCGTGGGCGCCGCTGTTGACGACGGCGCTGTGCCGGGTGCCGTCGACGAACGCGACGACCTCGTGGCGCTCCGCGGACACCTGCGCGACCCGGACGCCGTCGACCGTGCCGCGGCCGCCGCCCTCGCGGACGACCTTCAGCGGGCGGTCGAGGTCGACCACGACCGGCGCCGGCGTGCCGCCGTGCCGCCAGCCGTCGAGCTGGAAGGGGTGCGGGGCGCCGCCGGTGAGCACGGCGCCGTCGACCCAGGCCGCGATGGTGCGGGCGACGTCCTCGCTCGGCGGCTCGATCGTGGCGGTGTCGAGCCAGGCGGTGTGGATCGTCGCGTCGCGGAACTCGTCGCCCGCGACCAGCGCGCGCAGGAAGCCGGTGTTGGTGGTGAGCCCCAGCACCGCGGTCTCGTCGAGCGCCCGCACCAGCGCCTGCCGGGCGGCCTCGCGGGTCTCGCCGTGCACGATCACCTTGCCGAGCATCGGGTCGTACGCCGTCGACACGACCTGGCCGTCCTCGAGGGCGTGGTCCACGCGGGCGTGGCCGTGCCGGTCCGGCCAGCGCACGATCTCCGTGCGCCCGGCCTGCGGGAGGAAGCCGCCGAACGAGTCCTCGGCGTAGACCCGGGCCTCGATCGCGTGCCCGGTCAGCACCACGTCGTCCTGCGCGAACGACAGCGGCTCGCCCGCCGCGACCCGCAGCTGGTGCTCCACCAGGTCGAGGCTGCGGCCGTTGACGAGCGCCACCATCTCGGTGACGGGGTGCTCGACCTGGAGCCGGGTGTTCATCTCCAGGAAGTAGAAGTCGCCGGTCACGTCGTCGAGCAGGAACTCGACGGTGCCGGCGTTGGTGTAGCCGACCTCGCGGGCCAGCGCTACCGCCGAGGACGTGATCGCCTCGCGCTGCGCGGCGTCGATGGTCGGCGCGGGCGCCTCCTCCAGCACCTTCTGGTGCCGGCGCTGGGTGGAGCAGTCGCGCTCGAACAGGTGCAGCACGGTGCCGTGCGTGTCGGCGAGCACCTGCACCTCGACGTGCCGGCCGCGCTCGACGTACTTCTCCACGAGGATCGTGTCGTCGCCGAACGCCGCGGCCGCCTCCCGCTTCGCGGCGGCGACGGCTTCGTCGTACTCCTCGGCGGACCGGACGACCCGCATGCCCTTGCCGCCACCGCCGGCGGCGGCCTTGACCAGGATCGGGAAGGCCGCCTGGTCGCCCTGCGGCACGACCGGGACACCGGCCGCGACGGCGATCTCGCGCGCGGCGTCCTTGCGGCCCATCGCGTCCATCACCTCGGCGGACGGGCCGACCAGGGTGATCCCGGCCTTGTCGAGCGCGCGGGCGAACGGCGCCCGCTCCGACAGGAAGCCGTAGCCGGGGTGCACCGCCTGCGCGCCGGTCTCGACGGCCGCCTGCACGACGGCGTCGACGTCGAGGTACGACGGGACGCGGACGGCGTCGTCGGCCTCGCGGACGTGCGGCGCGGACGCGTCGAGATCGGTGAACAGCGCGACGCTGCGCACGCCGAGGCGGCGGCAGGTGCGGATCACCCGCAGCGCGATCTCGCCGCGGTTGGCGACGAGGACGGACTCGAACACTGGGATCCCCTTACATCCGGAAGACGCCGTAGGAGGGCTCGGGCACCGGCGCGTGCGCGGCGACCGCGAGGCCCATGCCCAGCACGCGGCGGGTGTCGACGGGGTCGATGACGCCGTCGTCCCAGAGCCGGGCGGTGGAGTAGTACGGCGAGCCCTGCGTCTCGTACTGCTCGCGGATCGGCGCCTTGAACGCCTCCTCCTCCTCGGCCGTCCAGGTCTCGCCGCGCGCCTCGAGGCCGTCGCGGCGGACGGTCGCGAGCACCGACGCGGCCTGCTCGCCGCCCATCACCGAGATGCGGGCGTTGGGCCACATCCACAGGAAGCGCGGGTCGTAGGCGCGGCCGCACATGCCGTAGTTGCCGGCGCCGAACGAGCCGCCGATGACCACGGTGAACTTCGGCACCACCGAGCAGGCGACCGCGGTGACGAGCTTGGCGCCGTCGCGCGCGATGCCGCCGTTCTCGTACTCCTTGCCGACCATGAAGCCGGTGATGTTCTGCAGGAAGACCAGCGGGATGCCGCGCTGGTTGCACAGCTCGATGAAGTGCGCGCCCTTCAGCGACGACTCGCTGAACAGGATCCCGTTGTTGGCGACGATCCCGACGTCGTAGCCCCAGATCTTGGCGAAGCCGCACACCAGCGTCTCGCCGTACAACGCCTTGAACTCGTGGAACCGGCTGGCGTCGACGACCCGGCGGATGACCTCCCGGACGTCGTACGGCGTGCGCGAGTCGGTCGGCACGACGTCGTACAGGCCCTCGGGGTCCTCGAGCGGCTCCTCGACCTCGGCCGGGGGCCGGGCGTTGCGGTTTGGTCCCCAACCGCAAGAAACCGGCGCCGAACCATGCGGTTCGTGACCAATCGACGGGGGCTCGAACGTGCCGACGATGCTCCGGAGGATGCGCAGCGCGTGGGCGTCGTCGTCGGCGAGGTGGTCCACGACGCCCGACTTCCGGGCGTGCACGTCACCGCCACCGAGCTCCTCGGCGGTGACGACCTCACCGGTCGCGGCCTTCACCAGGGGCGGGCCGCCGAGGAAGATCGTGCCCTGCTCCTTGACGATGACGGTCTCGTCGGACATCGCCGGGACGTAGGCGCCGCCGGCGGTGCACGACCCCATCACCGCGGCGACCTGCGGGATGCCCTGCGCGGACAGGTTGGCCTGGTTGAAGAAGATCCGGCCGAAGTGCTCCTTGTCGGGGAACACCTCGTCCTGCATCGGCAGGAACGCCCCGCCGCTGTCGACGAGGTACACGCACGGCAGCCGGTTGGCGCGGGCCACCTCCTGCGCGCGCAGGTGCTTCTTGACCGTGATCGGGTAGTACGTCCCGCCCTTGACCGTCGCGTCGTTGGCGACGACGACCACCTCGCGGCCGCTGACCCGCCCGATGCCGGTGACGATGCCGGCGGACGGTACGGCGTCGTCGTACATGCCCGTCGCGGCCAGCGGGCTGAGCTCGAGGAACGGGCTCCCGGGGTCGAGCAGCCGGTCGACGCGGTCCCGGACGAGCAGCTTGCCGCGGTCGAGGTGCTTCTTGCGCGCGGACTCGCTGCCGCCGAGCCGCGCCGTCGCGAGCCGTTCGCGCAGGTCGTCGACGAGCGCACGCATCTCGGTGGCCATGCGAGGGAGGTTAGCAACCGTTAACCTCGCCCGTCCACACCCGCCGGACCCGCCCGGCTGGTGCCGGGTCAGTGCTGGAGCCGGTAGAACCGGAAGAAGTCGTGCTCGATCGGGAGCACGTCAAGGCCGGTGTACCCCGCCTCGGTCGCGTACTTCTCCAGCGTCGCCGGCCGCATCACCGTCCCCGTGCCCGCGGAGTCGGGGTGGGACATCCCGTCGGGCAGGCAGACGAGGAACGAGTAGGCGTACATCATCCGCTCGATCTCGTCGCAGGGCACGGTGAACTTCTCGCCCACCTTCTCGTCCATCACCAGCACGGTCCCCTCGTCCGCGACGATCCGCCGGGCACCGGCGAGCACGCTCACCGGGTCGGGCATGTCGTGCACGCACTCGAAGAACGTGACCAGGTCGTAGCGCTTGTCCGTCTGCACCGACGCGCCGTCGACGAGCGCGAAGGTGACCCGGTCGTCCACGCCGTACTCCTTGGCGTTGCGCCGTGCCGCGTCGATCGAGGCGGCGTCGACGTCGTACCCGTCCACCCGCGTCTGCGGGTAGGCACGGGCGATACCGATCGACGACCAGCCGTCGCCGCAGCCGATGTCCGCGACCGTGCCGCCGTCGGTCAGCCGCTGGTGTACGTCGGACAGCGTCGGCAACATCTCGGTGCCCAGCGGCCCCAGGAACAGCGGCCGGTTCGCCTCCGCCTGCGCGGTCCGCATCCACTCGCCGTACGCGCTCCAGGGGACACCACCGCCGGTGCGGTACGCCTCGAGCAGCGCCGGCACCTGCAGCGCTGCCGCGGTGAACAGCCGGGGGAACGGCGCGGCGTGCAGCACGTGGTGCTTGTCGATGAGCACGGGCACGTGCTCACGGGGCAGCTCGTAGCGACGCTCCTCGGCGGGCAGGTCGGCGTCGTCGGTGGTCAGGAACCCGGCCACCGCCTGCTGCTCCAGGAACTCGCGCGCGTAGCGCTGTGCGATCCCGCAAGCCTTCGCCACGTCGGCCTCCGTGGCGGGACCGTGGTCGTGCAGGAACTGGTAGACCCCCAGCTGCTCGCACAGGTGCACGCTGACCATCTCCGCGGCACCCAACGTCGACATGAAGATGCGTTCGGCAAGCTCCTCTGACTGCATGACTCCTCCCTAGCGACTGGACTGAACTCTGGTTCCGGCTGCTCCCCCGTCGCTCCGGATGGTCGTCTCGATCGTCGGAGCGGCCCGAACGGACTTCAATGGCCCGCCTGGGCGGGTGAACGTCCGTTAACCTCGCGGCGTGAGCCGTCGTGACGAGATCCTCGCGACCGCGGCCGAGCTCTTCGCCCGCCGCGGCTTCCACGGCGTCTCCGTCGCCGACCTCGGCGCCGCGTGCGGGATCTCCGGACCCGCGCTCTACAAGCACTTCTCGTCCAAGGACGCGATGCTCGCCGAGATGCTGGTGCGCATCAGCGAGGAGCTGCTCGAGGTCGGCCGGGCCCGCTCGCAGGGCGAGCGCGACCCGCTCCGCGCGCTCGCCGCGCTGGTCGAGTGGCACGTCGAGTTCGCTCTGCACAACAAGGCGCTGATCGTCGTCCAGGACCGGGACTGGGACGCGCTCCCCGCGGACGCGCGCGAAAAGGTGCGCACGCTGCAGCGGAAGTACGTCGACCTCTGGGCGAGCCGGATGCAGGAGGCTGAACCGGGCCTGGGTCGTCCCGAGGCGCGGGCTCGGGCACACGCGATCTTCGGGCTGATCAACTCCACACCGCACAGCGCGGTGCTGCCGGAGGGACAGATGCACGCACTCCTCACATCCATGGCGATAAGGGCTCTGGGGCTAACCAACGGGCGGTAGTCCAAATGGCCCACTGACGCCATGGGCACCGTCCGCGGCCTCGGGAGACGGTGAAACCCCGTGTGTGTCCCCCACCGGAGGAGGTCGCGATGCGACGCCGCCCGCGCTCGGTCCGTCTGGCTGCCGTTCCGCTCCTGGCCGCCTCCCTGGTCGCCGGGATGTTCGCCCCCGAAGGACCTGCCGACGCCCTGCCGGCCACCAACGCCCCCGTCGTTCAGCTCCTGCGCGTCGTACCGACGTCCCCGTTCGCGGGCGGTCGGCGGTCACTGCTCGACAACGAGGGGTCCGCGTTCGTGCGCCGGGACCGGTCGCTGTGGATCGTCGACGACGACGGCGAGCTCCTGATCGAGATGAACGTCCGCACCGGCAAGGTCAAGCGCACCTTCGACCGCGACGAGCTGGCCGCCGTGCACCGCGAGAAGCGCGGGAAGAAGCACGGCAAGAAGGCCGGCAAGCACCGGATCAACGACCTCGAGGCGGTGGCCTACGACCGGAGGAAGGACCAGCTGTTCGTCTTCTCCGGCGTCTGCTGCTCGCCCAGCGAGAAGCCGACGGCGTTCCGGCTGAAGCGGAAGCGCGGCAAGCTCCGTCTGGACTCCTACCTGCCCCTCCCCAAGGGCAGCGACTTCACGGCCGCCGCGTGGAACCCCCGGAAGCGCCGGGTGTACGTCGGAGTCGGCAGCACGATCTGGCCGTACCGCTACAAGCGCAAGGGTGTCGGGTCGCCCATCTCCGTCCCGGGCCTGACCGACATCACCGGGATGTCGTTCACCGGTGATGGCAAGGGGCTGCTGGTCGCGCGCAGCCCGTCGGTGGTGAGCCTGGTCGACTGGAAGTCCCGCACGTTGGTGCCGGGCTGGACCCTCGACGTCGCCGGCGCGGGCGTGGTCGACATCCGCGCGGTGGAGATGGTGCGGGGTCGCATGTGGGTCTCGGACGGCTACGACCTGCGGGCGCCAGGGGACCCGCTCGACCACGGCATCTTCGTCTTCAGCATCAGCTGACGGCCGGTCGGGTGGTCGAGCCTGTCGCGACGGCGTCGGGTGGTCGAGCCCGTCGAGACCACTCCCGACAGATCGGGCCGACGGTCAGAGCTGGCCGCGGGCCATCTTGACGAGCCGGTCGAGCACACGCTCGCCGTCGACGCGCAGGCCGTTGTGCTCGTACTCGTTGGTGACCCAGGGGCGCAGCGTCGGCACCAGCGCGGCGGTCTCCAGCGAGTAGTCGAGGTGCACGTAGGGATCCTCGGCGTAGACCGCGGCCGCGGCCGGCACGTCGCAGGCCGCGAGCACGTCGGGGTCGTAGAGCCGTGGCCACTCCTTCTCGGCCAGCAGGTGCGCCGCCTCGCGCAGCTGCCGCAGCTCGCCCACGTCGTCGAGGACCGACGGGAACACGTGCTCGCCGGTGAGCAGGGTGTCGTCCTCGCGGAAGTCGTCGGGCATCACCCGGTCCGCGGACCAGCGGGTCGCCTCGCCGTCGGCGTAGCAGGCCTCGTGGACCACGACGTACAGCGGGTTGCGGCCGTGGAAGGGCAGCGCGCCCGCGAGGTCGTGCAGGAACGCGGGGCTGCTCGGGTCGAGCTCGAGCAGGTAGTGCAGCCGCGCGGCACCATCGCTCATGCCGAGCACGTTGCCGACCTGGCGGAACCAGCGGGGCGTGACCACGTCGCCGCTCGGCAGCACCAGCTCGCCGGCGGCGGCTCGGTCGAGGATCGCGCGCAATCTGTCGCGATCGCCCGGGTAGGTGGCGTGGTAGCGCCGGTTGCGCTCGCGCATGGTGCGGTACGTCGTCGCGTAGACCTCGTCGACGGGCCGGCCGACCGGCGGGACGCCGCCGGTGAACAGCGCCTCGCGTAGCGACCCGGGCGCCTGCGACAGGTAGGTGAGCGTGCAGAACCCGCCGAACGACTGGCCGAGCACGCTCCAGGTGTCGACGCCGAGCGCGGCGCGGAACGCCTCGCAGTCGCGCACGATCGCGTCGGCGCGGAAGTGGGCCAGATAGGCGGCCTGCTCCGCCGGGGTCAGGCCCGGGAGGGTGCCGACCGGGGTGGACCGGCCGGTGCCGCGCTGGTCGAGCATCAGCACGCGATAGTCCTGCAGGGCGCGATCGAGCCAGGCCGGGCTGGTGGGCAGCCGGGTCGGCCGCGGCGCCTCGGAGCCGGGCCCGCCCTGCAGGTAGACCAGGAACGGCCGCTCCCGCCCGCCGGGCCCGGGGTCGGCGACCTCGCGCGCGAAGACCGTGATGGTGGGGCCGTCGGGGTCGGTGTGCTCGAGAGGTACGTCGAGCTCGTGCTCGACCAGCAGCAGGCCGGCGGCGTGCACGGTCTCCGAGCGCAGCGACACCGGGTCAGCCCTTCCAACCGACCGCGGCCAGGGCGTCGTCGAGCGCGGCGAGGACCAGCAGCACCGAGTCGGGCCGGGCGTTGTGGCCCATCAGGCCGATCCGCCAGACCGTGCCGGCATAGGCCCCGGCACCCGCACCGATCTCGACGCCGTGCCGCTCCAGCAGCACCTTCCGCACGGCCGCCGAGTCGACGCCCTCGGGCACCTTGACCGTGGTGAGCTCCGGGAGCCGGGCGCCCTCGGCGGCGAACAGCTCGAGGCCGCGCTCCTGGAGGCCCTCCTGCAGCAGCCGGCCGGCCTCCTCGTGGCGCGCCCAGACGTGCTCGAGCCCCTCGTCGAGGATCCGGCCCAGACCGGCGTGCAGGCTCGCGACCATCGCGGTCGGCGCGGTGTGGTGGTAGGTCCGCCCGCCGCTGCCGCTGGCCTCCCCGACGTACCCGCCGAGCAGGCCGAGGTCGAGGTACCACGACCGCGGCCGAGTGACCCGCCGCTCGAACGCGCGGTCGTTGATCGTGAACGGCGCCAGGCCGGGTGCCACGCCGAGGCACTTCTGGGTGCCGGCATAGCCGACGTCGACGCCCCAGTCGTCGGCGCGCAGCTCGATGCCGCCGATCGAGGTCACCGCGTCGACCAGCAGCAGCGCGTCGCCCTTGCCGGCGCCGAGCGCGGCGATGTCGGAGCGGACGCCGGTCGAGGTCTCGGCGTGGACCGCGGCGATCACCTTGGGCGAGGCGTGTGCGGAGAGCACCCGGTCGACGTCGACCGGCTGGCCCCAGGTGTGCTCCACGGCGATCACCTCGGCCCCGCAGCGGGCCGCGACGTCGCACATCCGCTGGCCGAACAGGCCGTTGACCGCCACCACCACGACGTCGCCCTCGGACACCGTGTTGACGAACGCCGCCTCCATGCCCGCCGAGCCGGTCGCGCTCAACGGGAGGGTGCGGGCGTTGCCGGTGCCCCAGACGGTGCGGAGCCGCTCGCAGGTCTCGTCCATGATCCGCAGGAACTCGGGGTCCAGGTGACCCAGCAGCGGCTGGGCGAGGGCCGCGGTGGCCTCCGGGTAGGGGTTCGACGGGCCTGGTCCATACAGGTGGCGCTCGAGGATCGCTGGCATGGGCCCGACGCTAGCCCAACGTCACCAGAACGAGACCTTTGAGCCGAACGTCACGTTTAGTTGCGCCTCCTTCCTGCCGATTACTCCCTTCGGGAGTAATGCCCGGGCTGTGTGCCGTACGCACGTCCCGGGCGGAATGTCTGGGAGGACGCACGAATGTTCCAGGGCCGCACCAACCGTCTCGCCCGTGGGCTGGCCGCTGTCGCCGCGCTCGCCGTGGCCGCCGGGCTCACCGTCACCGCCGGGCCGGCCGACCGGGCCGAAGCCGCGGCCCGGATGCCGGTCGACATCCGCGTGGCGACGTACAACGTCACCAACGTCAGCCTGGACAAGAAGGACGGCGAGTTCCGCCCGTGGCGTGAGCGCCGCGACGCCATCGCCCGGCAGATCGTCTCCCGGAACATCGACGTGATCGGCGTCCAGGAGCTCAACCCGAGCCGGGTCTTCGCGCCCCGGCTCGTCTCGGGCAAGACGCAGTTCCAGGACCTGAAGAACGGTCTGGCCGCGGCCGGCGAGTACTACGCCCTGACGAACGCGAAGTCGTACAACTGCAAGAAGGCCCGCACGGCGTACAAGTGCAAGCCGAAGTACCGGGGCTCCTCGCACAGCGACCGCATCTTCTACAACAAGCGCACGCTGTCCCTGGTCTCGCAGGGCGCGATGAAGTACAAGGCGCAGAAGTCGAAGACCAGCCCTGCCCACATGGGCTGGGCGGTGCTGAGCAGCCTCGCGACCGGCAGCCAGTTCCTGTTCGTCACCACCCACCTCGAGCCCAAGGTCGAGAGCATCCGGGGCGCGCAGTGGGACGAGCTGATCACCAAGGTCAACAGCATCCGCGGCAACCTGCCGGTCGTCGTGACCGGCGACTTCAACACCCACAAGATGTCCGACCAGGGTGCGCGGTACATGACCGCGATGAGGAACAACGGGTACGGCGACGCGCTCGGCCAGCAGCCGAAGGTCGCCAAGCTCGAGCACCCGCGCGCCCAGCAGGTCATCAACGCCTGGATCAGCTCGGTCAACAAGCTGCAGCGCGACGTCCGCCGGTTCAGCTACTGGGACCACCGTGACCGCGCCGGACAGAGCATCGACTGGATCTTCGCCAGCAACGAGCTGCCGGTGCTCGAGTACGAGACGGTCGTCGACTACGACCCGGGCTCGTGGCAGATCAGCGGCGTCATCCCGTCCAACCACAACATGGTCCGGGCCACCCTCCGGCTGCCGTGAGTAGGTCGTAAAGCAAGGGGTACTCCCCTCTATCGCGAAACCGTTCAGTCTCGGGAGAACACATGCGCACCATCGGCTTGGCCGTCGGCACGGCCACCCTGTCCCTGCTCGCCTCCGCGTTCGCGGCTTCGGCTTCGGCTTCGGCTTCGGGTGAGCCGGCGCCGGACCAGACCCGGGTCCAGGCTCGTCGGGCCACCGTCGACCTCCGGGTGGCGTCGTACAACGTGCGCAGCGTCAGCCTCGACACCGCCCAGGGGGAGATCCGGCCCTGGCGCGAGCGGCGCGCGCAGGTGATCGCCAACATCCTCGGCGAGTACGTCGACGTGATCGGCGTGCAGGAGGTCAACCCGAGCAAGGCGTTCGCGTCGCGGCTCGTCGACGGCAAGAACCAGTTCCTCGACCTGCGCAACGGGCTGAACAAGGCGGGCGGCACGTTCGCGCTCACGAACAAGTACGCGTTCAACTGCAAGAAGCCGTCGACGCAGTACAAGTGCAAGAAGAAGAACCGCGGCGCCTCCCACAGCGACCGGATCCTCTACAACACGCAGACGGTCTCGCTGGTCAAGCAGGGCAAGCTGAAGTACAAGGCGCAGAAGAGCTCGCAGAGCCCGGACCACATGGGCTGGGCGGTGCTGAAGTCGAAGCTGAACGGCCAGAAGTTCCTGTTCACGACCACGCACCTGGAGTCGAAGAACGAGAAGATCCGCCGCAAGCAGTGGCGCGAGATGATCCGCAGGATCAACGACATCAAGCGCGACCTGCCCGTGATCGCGACCGGTGACTTCAACATCCACAAGTACTCCCCGATGGCCAAGACGTTCCTGCCGCGGATGAAGAAGGCCGGGTACGGCGACGTACGCGGCCAGCAGTACCGGGTCAACCCGATCCGCAACCCGCGCGCGGCGCGCACGATCAACGGCTGGATGAACACCGCCAACAAGTTCCAGCGAGACGTGCGCGGCTTCGGCTACTGGAACGAGCAGCACAAGGCCGGCCAGAACATCGACTGGATCTGGGCCGACAACCACATGCCGGTGCGGGAGTGGAAGGTCGTCACCAACTGGGACCCGAACACCTGGCAGGTCAGCGGCGTGATCGCCTCCGACCACAACATGGTGCGCGCGACGCTCGGCCTGGGCTGACCGGTCTGGGCTGACCGGTCTGGGCTG